>NZ_JBICJM010000049.1:0-326355 GCF_043103065.1 Vibrio sp. YQ_11
TTCACCTCGTTAGTGATTGTACTCACTTAACTCGGTGTCCAAAACTGGTGGTGCGGATCAGCGAAACATTTTCCAAAGTACGCGACGAACTCGGTTTGTACTCTAACGTAGAAAAAGCTAAGCGCCCTACTTTCCATGAAATCCGGAGACTATCGGCAAAACTCATCGATGAAATGGGTGTAAATCCTCGCCAACGCATGGCACATGCCAGTGATAGAACCACTCAGATTTACACTGATAGTCACGACGTAGAATGGCATGAAGTACCAGCCATAAGCGTCGCAATATAGCCCATTTCAAGCGCTGTACAAACTACTGTATTTTACCACCCTTTTACCACCCCCTCGAACTTTACTCAGTACTAACGCAGAGTAATAACAAGGGGAGAAAAAAGGACAAAATAAGGAGTTTCACTTGAATATCAATAAGTTACAGACACAAAAAAGCCCACCAGAAAGGTGGGCTTTTTCTAAAATTTGGTGGGTCCGGGCGAACTCGAATCGCCGACCCCTACCATGTCAAGGTAGTACTCTAACCAACTGAGCTACGGACCCAAATTTTTCATTCCTGACCATTCAATTCAGAATGGTGCGTCCGAGTGGACTCGAACCACCGACCCCCGCCATGTCAAGGCGATACTCTAACCAGCTGAGCTACGGACGCATATCTCTGGAACGAGAAGGATATTAGCTATATCCGATCAGGGGTGCAAGCATAAATTCATCAACTTTGAATCGTTTGGTGAAAATGTAAACTCAACACCCGTTTTCAGATGATTTTATCGGCAAGCCCTTCGTCTATCGGGGATAAAAGTGTGATCTATATAACTTTTACGATTTTGTTCAATTGTCGTAAGGCACTTCACTTAACATCCAAATTTGTAATGTCTGGGAAATATCAGGGCAAAAACCAAACAGAATTTGATATTTAGGCTCAAATGGCTCACCAATGTAGGTAGTGCGGATCAGTTTACCCGTTTTGACATCGACTTGAGTACTTACTCTGCCTTTAAAGTTTTGGAAAATCACAAACTGCTCGCTGTGATAAACCATCTGTTCACGATAAAACAAAAAGTGGTCTTGTGGCGTCTCCGTCAATTTGCACTCCAGCGGCTTTAAGCTCTGCATTCCTTGCACGTGTGGAGCTAGCAGCAACAGTGCAAATATCCATCCATATCGCATACGACTTCCCTATTCTGCTTTCTTTCTCAAAGTATAGGTCTTGGCGTATTGGGCGATACAAAAAAGGCTTCGATCTACACAAATCAAAGCCTTTAAGTTTATCGTTTGATTGGTTGTATTAGTCGTCAGACTCAAACACCACATTGTAGTTTTCAGTATAAGTACAATTAGGTTGACGACTGCAGGTGAAAAATCGTCGTCCTTTAAATTCACCTTGGCTGGCGGTTTTGATGATCATAGGGCTGCCGCATTTCTTACAAAAACGCACTTCTTTCTCAGGCTCGATCAAATCAATATGCGCCGCCAACAAACGACGTAAACGCCCCACTTGATAACTGTGTTTTACAGAAGTCCCGATCAGAGGCAAGTTGGCAGATTTACATACGTGCATCAGCAACTTCTGACGCTCCACCTTACCTTTATTCAATTGCTGCCCGTTATCAAACTCGATAATTACGCGCGGTTCTAACGTTCTTGGGTCACAAATTACGTAGTCAAAATAACTGCGCGCGATGCGATTATTGGCCACGAAAAACTGCTTTTTATTCTTGATGTCTTTCGGAGCAACCAAAGTAGACATGTTCACCTTGGCAAACACGACAGCATGCTCTCCGACTGCAGCTCTTAGCGCATTGAAAAAAGCACCTTCTTGCCCTCTTAGTAACGGGCCTTTCGCACGATATGGATAGTCACGCGTGTCGTCGTGCTTAATCACGTACTTTTGAATAATAATGAAGAATACAACCAGAAGAACAACAATGATAAAGATGTTGGTCATAGATAAAGTGCGCCCAAAACAACTAGTTGCTCAAAGCGTAAATGGAAATGCTATACAGAGCAACAAAACCTATCAATTTTGAGGTGCGATGACATAAGCAATGAAGAAAAGTTCTCGGAGGATAAGCAAAAACAAGCCAATCTTTCTAGGGATTGGCTCTTGTACGTTCTGCCTGATTAACAATCATTAAGTGTTAGCGTCTGGTTGATTGTCTGGCATGGCATCAATGAAAGTTGGCAGTTGGTTGCAAGCATCTACAATTGCGTTGATAACCGGATAAGGCGACATATCAACGCCAAAACGTTGCGCGTTGTAGACTTGAGGCACAAGGCAAATATCAACGATGCATGGTGAGTCAGTCACACTGTATTTACAGTTTCCATACTCTTCTCGATATTTGGCCAGTTTCTCTTCTAACGCAGCAAAGCCTTGTTTGATCCAGTGATGAATCCACTCCTCTTTCTGCGCTTGTTCACAACCTAGTGTTCCTTCCAGATACTGCAAGACACGCAGATTGTTTAAAGGATGAATTTCCATGGCGATGTCCTGCGCCATCGCCAACGCTTGATAACGTAATGGCGTTTGTTCAGGAATGACCGACACATCTGGGTAGTTTTCTTCAAGATATTGAATGATCGCGAGTGACTGGTTTAAGCGTAAGTCACCATCCACCAGCACAGGTACCAGCTCTGAGGCGTTAAGATCGTGGTATTGCTCATTGTGTTGTTCACCGCCATTGCGAACTAAGTGAACAGACACTGAATCATACGCCAGCTGCTTTAAATTCAAGCATATACGCACTCGATATGCCGCCGAAGATCGCCAATATCCATAAAGAATGATGTCATCGCCCATGGCTTGTCCCTATTTTGCTGTTTAATGTTTCAAGTATTGACTAACTTGCTGATCAATAGCACCAAAAATAGTATTACCTTCAACATCAAACATCTCAAGTTTGATCGAATCACCAAACGACATAAAGTTTGTCGCTGGCTTGCCATCACGAATGGTTTCGATCATACGGACTTCAGCGATACATGAATAACCAACGCCACCTTCCTCAATCGAAGTGCCATGGTCAGTGCCTTGCTTGTTGGACACCGTGCCAGAACCGATGATTGCGCCAGCCGATAGTGGGCGCGTTTTTGTGGCATGAACGATTAAGTCTGCAAAGTCAAAAGTCATATCAACGCCAGCGTTAGGGCGACCAAACGGCTTGTGGTTGTAGGTGGAAACCAATGGTAAATGAACTTTGTTTTCATACCATGCATCGCCCAGTTCATCAGGGGTAACCGCTACAGGAGAAAACGCCGAAGACGGTTTAGATTGGAAGAAACCAAACCCTTTTGCGAGCTCCGCAGGAATCAAACCACGCAGCGAGACGTCGTTCACCAACATAATGAGACGAATAGACTCTTGCGCCTCAGCAATACTTGCGCCCATCGGCACATCGCCAGTTACAACGGCAACTTCGCCTTCAAAATCGATACCCCATTCGTCGCTGGCAAACTCAATATTGTCGCAAGGGCCAATAAACGCATCTGAACCACCTTGATACATCAAAGGATCAGTCCAAAAACTCTCTGGCATTTCTGCGCCGCGCGCTTTACGAACCAACTCGACATGGTTGACATAAGCACTGCCATCCGCCCACTGATAAGCGCGAGGTAACGGAGACTCACAGTAATGCGCCTCAAACTCTTCAAACCCAGTGACCGTGCCATTGTTCAGCGCGATGTAAATTTCTTCCAACTGTGGTGCAACAGCTTCCCAATTATCGAGCGCGACTTGCATGGTCGGTGCTAGATTTCTCGGGTGGAAAACTTCTGTTGCGGGCACGCAGCGCGTTAAGTCTTTGCTCACGACCACCAACAGACCGTCACGAGTGCCATTTTTCTTGGTTGCTAATTTCATCCTTGCCCCTTACTTCTCTTGCCAGCTATAGACGTATTCTTTGTTTTCTACTTTATCCAGTTCATCCGAGAACTGGAGTGCATGACGGGTATCGACCATGACTGCGACCTCGTCCGTAAACTTCTTCTTATATTCTCGACCCGCTTTAAAGGCTTTTGGATGCGGACCATGAGTAAATCCTGCTGGATGAAACGTCACCATACCCGCTTCAATGTTATCGCGACTAAAGAAGTCACCTGCGTGGTAGAACAACACTTCGTCATAGTCATCATTGTTATGGTAGAACGGTACTTTAAGTGCTCCCGGGTCGCTCTCAATTGGACGAGGAACAAACGTACACACTACAAATCCCGCTCCTACAAATGTAGTATGCGCCGACGGTGGTAAGTGGTAGCGATGTGACATAAGTGGACGTATATCACGCCAATTCACTTTCACTACTGCTAAGTCGCCATGCCAACCAATCGCGTCTAAAGGATTGAACGGATAGGTAATCACGCTAACTTTATCGTGGCGTTTTACCTGAACCTCAGTGCGGTTTTCAGAATATTGCGCACGAAACTCATCATTGATAGATGGAACTTCCAACACCGCAGGGTCAAATACCGCGTGATTCCCTACCATGCCCTTTTCAGGTAAGGAGTACGCTGCATCGGTGTTTTCAATCATTAGAATGAACATGGGTTCACTCGGCTCTAAACGCCAACTCGTTGAGCGCGGGATCATGACGTAATCCCCTTCGCTCACTTTCAGATGACCATAGTCACAGTAAAGATCTGCCATACCTTGGTGGATGAACAGCAGCTCGTCGCCATCTGCATTTCTTACCAAGAAATCCATCTTTTCATCCATGCGCCATACACGTATTTTACAGTTAGCGTTGTGCAATAGGTGCGGTACTGACCAAGGAGAGATTTGACTGGCTTTATCCACTAAGGTGAAGTCAAAAGCGCGTGGGCGTAAATCACCTTCCCACTCACACCAACCAGTTGGCGCATGTTGATGATGAAAATGTGCCGCAGGGCCGAAGAACCCACTTCGGCCAGCTTCACGTTCATAAATTGCCTCATCCGGGAAATCTGCATGTGCTTGTTTAGAGCACACTCCCTCCCGATGCGGAAATGTGATCCATTTATGCATCGCTTAGTACTCCTCGGCGAATTTGATCTTCTTCAATCGATTCAAATAGCGCTTTGAAGTTACCTTCACCAAAGCCTTCGTTGCCTTTGCGCTGAATGATTTCAAAGAACACAGGGCCAATAACAGTCTGAGTAAAGATTTGCAGCAAGATACCGTCTTTCATTGGCGCGCCATCAATCAAGATCTGCAAATCACGAAGTTTACTGACATCTTCAGTATGGCCTTCAACGCGCTCATCGACTTTCTCGTAGTAGGTGTCTGGCGTTGGCATAAAGTCCATACCGCGGTCACGCAACGTTTGCACCGTTTGATAGATGTCATCCGTTGTCAGAGCGATATGCTGAATACCTTCCCCGTTGTATTCGCGGATAAACTCTTCAATCTGCGATTTGTCATCCGAGGATTCATTGATTGGAATGCGGATTTTGCCACACGGCGCCGTCATTGCGCGGCTGACAAGGCCAGTCAGTTTACCTTCGATATCGAAGTATCGAATTTCTCGGAAGTTCCCGATGCGCTCATAAAAACCAGACCATACATCCATATTACCTTGCTTAACGTTGTGCGTGAGATGGTCTATCTCGTACAAGCCAACGTCTGATTTTGCTAAGCGATCGTCTGCATCGTCATAAAAACGGAAATCGACGTCGTAGATGCTCTGCTTGCCATAACGATCAACGAAATAAAGCAAGCTTTCACCAATACCGTAAATGGCAGGGATACTCAGTTCCATCGGACCAATTTCAGTTTTGTATTCTATGCCGCCGTTTTGAATAGCATGTTCAAGCGCAACCGTCGCGTCTTTCACACGAAACGCCATACCACATACAGATGGGCCGTGAACTTTAGCAAACTCCTCCGCCTGGCTATGAGGCTGGGCGTTCACGATAAAGCTGATGTCACCTTGTCGATACAACCATGCTTCTTTCGAACGATGTTTGGCTATTTCAGCAAAACCTAGCGATGTAAATAACGCTTTTAGTTGTTCAATGCCTTTGCTGTCAGCAGCTGTGTATTCAACAAACTCAAATCCGTCTGTACCTAATGGGTTGTATGTGTCCACCATGACTTTCTCCTTGCGTCACTAATTTGTTTACAGCCTCACTGAGCTGTTTGAACTGATTTTTCTAACTTGGCGCAGGTAGAGAGAAATTGGAATACATAAGCCGAAATCTCTATTTCGATGGGTCTTACGGAGAAATGTAAAATTAATGTTACACCACAAAACCATCAATGTGCCCGGTTAAAAAGAAACCAAAATTAAATTGAATTTCAATCAATTAGGTTGATATTTTTCGATTTACGCCACACCACCAAATGTAAACAACTTGTTACCATGGTGGTTTTTATTGGCACCTAGCGACTTTAGATAAGTCTTTGGATTCATTTAAAGAGAGGTTGGAAAGAGTGAAACAAGCGGGAGTTTCAAGACAACAAAGCGCACGTAAAAAGCGGCCAAGCTCTTATTGAACTTGGCCTATCCAGTTGGCAGTGCGAGGATATGAGTAAACAGAGACGTCATTAATCCACAAATGTGATTTTGCTTCAAATACACCCTACTTATTTACAGTGCACCTTGCAGCAATTATTGACTGCTTTCATCAGTTACATATTTGCTTCGAGCCATAGTGCATTACTGTCTCCGCTCTCAATTACCAAATTGTCACTTGCTAAACCACTTTCGTGATTGCGTCGTCACTTCTGGCATTATCCTCGGTCAGAATCGTGTCAGGCAGTGATTTTCTTTGATTCAACGCAGCTTCACCTACATAAAGCTGTGCAATAAGTGAGGTTCTGTTCCCTTTCGAGTCCGTGCCATTGATTTCGAATTCACATCGTTTCTCGGTATCGCCCTCGACCCCAAAAGAAAGAGACCCCCAAATGACACAAATTAATCAAGAACGTCTAGTTGAACACTTCTGCCAACTGGTTCGCATCGACAGCGAATCTATGAATGAAAAACAAATTGCAGAAACACTGGCTGAACAACTGAGCGAACTAGGCTTTACGGTTCACAAACTTCCTGTACCAGAACACATTTCTAATGGCTTCAACGTGTACGCACGTTTAGAAGGAAAAAAAGAAGGCTCAATCCTAATGAGCTGTCACATGGATACGGTAACGCCGGGTATTGGTATCGAGCCGCTCATCGAAGACGGTATCATCCGCTCGAAAGGCAATACCATTCTTGGCGGTGACGACAAATCTGGCATCGCTGCCATCATGGAAGCAGTGCGCTGCATCCAAGCTGAAAACCTAGAACACAAAACACTCGAATTGGCGTTCACCGTACATGAAGAAGGTGGCCTGTTCGGTTCTGAATACTTCGATATGTCTCACGTAACCTCAACAGAAGCGATCGTACTGGACACAGGTGGCCCAATTGGAACTATCGTAACGGCTGCTCCGGGCCAACAAAAGATCGTCGCAACCATCAAAGGCCGCCCTGCACATGCAGGTCTTGCGCCGGAAGAAGGCATCAGCGCGATCATGGTTGCGGCAGACGCAATCAACCAAATGAAACTGCTTCGCATCGACGAAGAAACCACAGCGAACATCGGCATGGTCAACGGTGGTCAGGCAACCAACATTGTGATGCCAGAGCTTAAAATCGTGGCTGAAGCTCGCTCTCTAAATGGAGAGAAGCTAGAAGCCCAAGTCAACCACATGATTTCAACATTTGAGTCGGTATGTGAAAAACATGGCGCAGAAGTCGAAATCGAATCTAGCCGCGCGTACGACGCCTTTGTTATCGAAGAAGACAACGCGCACGTAACCGCAATCAAAGCGGCGTTTGCAGATATGGGTATCGAAGCGTTCACGAAAGGCACTGGCGGCGGCAGCGATGCGAACAACTTCAACAAGAAAGGTCTGACAACCGTGAATCTATCTACGGGTATGGCTAAAGTGCACACCACTGAAGAGTTCATCGCCGTTGACGATATGGTAAAAATATCTGAGTTCGTTAAGCATTTTTTGGTGAAGTAGTCTCACTCAAATATTTAGATTAACTTCAGGCTTTCATCCCCTTCTCGCCCTGCGCGAAGGGGATTTTTATTTTTGCCCACCACAAATATTCTTTCCTTAATGCCAACTTGGCAATCAGCCGCGATAAAAATTCTGCTAGCTCACTTTTTGAGACCGAACAGCCCGACTTTCAGCACCTTGTTACAACCATGTTAAAACCCGATTGTGCAGATAATTTATACAATATACATTTTGAGCACCTTTGAGGATGAATAGAGTGAGACAAGGATGAAATTACCTAAACTACTTTTGCTAGCATCGATAATGAGTCCGATACTGGCTACACCGAGCTACGCAGTGCCGTATCCGGCTGGTGTGACGCTTGCAGAGACGCAAGAAATTACACTTAACAACGGGGCGGAAGTCACCTCTATCGATCCTGCAAAACAAGCCGCGGAACCTGCGTTCAACCTTGGCCGAGACTTGTTTGAAGGCTTAACCATTCAGGATAAACAAGGCAAAACGATTCCTGGGATTGCAAAATCTTGGACGGTGAATGACAACAATACGGTTTACACCTTCCACTTGCGCGATGCGAAATGGTCAAACGGCGACGCAGTGACCGCTCAAGATTTTGTCTACAGTTGGCAACGATTGCTCGACCCTAACACGGCATCACCTTACGCTTGGTTTGCCGCCATACCGAATATCCTAAACTCGCAAGCCATTATGAAAGGCGAAGCAAAACCTGATTCATTGGGCGTGAAAGCATTGGATGACAAAACCTTCCAAGTCACTTTGGATCAGCCAATTCCGTTCTTCATAAAACTCCTGAGCCACCCCGTTTTTGCTCCGGTTCATCAAACAACGGTAGAGAGACACGGCAGTAACTGGACACAACCGGAGAACATCGTAACCAACGGCGCGTTTACCGTTTCGGAGTGGAAGGTAAACGAGAAGATGGTGATGAAGAAAAACCCGCACTATTGGGATGCAAACAACGTCGTCTTAGATAAAATCACTTGGCTGCCGATCGGTGATGCGAATGTCGTGCTAAATCGCTACCTAGCAGGAGAAATTGATCAGGTCATGTCGATTCCTGCCGCACAAAAAAGGAAACTAATAAGCAAACTGCCTCAAGATGTGGCTGATACAAGTGCTTCGCTAGGTTCGACTTTTTACTACCTAAATACGCAAGAAGGACCGACCAAAGATCGTCGAGTTCGCCAAGCCCTCTCCTACGCCATTGATCGCAATCTGCTGACTGATTCGATTTTAAGAAATGGTGGCATTCCGATGTTCACGCTAGTACCACCGCAAACCGATGGGTTTCAATCGCACACACCGGAATATTCAAAGTGGGACCAAATCCAACGAATTGACGAAGCAAAGCGTTTGTTAGCAGAGGCAGGCTACAACCAAAGTAACCCACTTAAGTTGACGTTTACCGTCCCAACTTTCTCGATGGATGTAAAAATGGCGACCGCAATGGCGGGCATGTGGAAGAGCCGTTTAGGCGCACAAGTCACCATTAAGCAGTTGGAACCTAAAGTCTTCTATGCCTTGAAAGAACCCACAGAAATTACGCGCGGCGGTTGGACAGCCGACTACAACGAGGCATCGACTTGGTTAGATATCTTCGTATCAAATGGCGAGTACAACGATTCACGTTACCACAACCCGAAATACGATGAGTTGATGTCACAATCTAAGACCATGAGCGACCCATCTGAGCTGTATCTGCAAGCAGAAAGCATGTTGATTGATGATATGGCGATCATTCCAGTTTACCGTCCCGGCAACGATCAATACCTGATCAAGCCTTATGTCGGTGGCTACGAGCGCACTAACCCCGAGTCCTCGTACTACCGCAAGAATGTCTATGTGAAAGTCCACTAAAGGCATGTTTCGGCCTGTGTCGATAAGGTAACTAGCACTGACATTGCCAATACATGGCATACCTTCTCGAACCTCTCTTTCCTCGGTAATGAGCACAGGCCAATTTTTTTCACCTTTTATTCGACGCGGCAGGATGTGGCGTCGTTTTACCAAAGGATGATGGATCATGATTTGGTACATTCTGAGACGGCTAGCCATCGCCGTTCCAACCTTACTGTTTATTGCACTGGTTTCTTTCTGGTTGATGCACATCGCACCGGGTGGCCCGTTTGATATGGAACGCCCAATGCCGGAAATCGTGCGCGCCAACATCGAAGCAAAATTCCACCTTGATGAACCGTTTCTGGTTCAGTTTTGGATTTACATTACAAACTTTGTGCAGGGTGATTTAGGCCCAAGCTTTGTTTACCAAGACTTCTCTGTCACTCAACTGGTCGCCCAATCTTGGCCCGTATCGGCAATGCTTGGGGTGCTTTCTTTTAGCATCTCAGTCCCACTTGGGATGCTGCTCGGCACTATTGCCGCATTAAAGCGCAATAGCCGTTTGGACTACGGATTAATGACACTCTCGATGACGGGCGTGGTTGTTCCTGCTTTTGTTTTGGCTCCCGTGCTTGTCAGCATTTTTGCGATTCAGCTTGGTTGGCTCCCCGCTGGTGGCTGGGAAGGTGGGCAATTAGCTTTTCTTGTTTTGCCAGTATTAAGTCTTGCCATTGGATCAGTCGCTAGCATCGCGCGTGTCATGCGCGGCGCGATGATTGAAACCCTCAATCAGCCTTACATTCGCACCGCAAAAGCGAAGGGATTATCGACCGCCTACATCTTGTTCCACCATGCACTGCGTCCGTCATTGATCCCCGTCGTCGCCATGCTCGGGCCAGCTTTTGTCTCTGTCGTGACGGGCTCTGTCATCATCGACATCTTTTTCGGCACTGGTGGTATGGGCCAGCACTTTGTCTCTGGTGCACTGAATCGCGACTACGGCTTAGTCATGGGCATCACCTTAATTGTCGCCTCACTCACCATCTTCTTTAATCTTGTGGTCGATTTGTTGTACACGGTGATCGACCCACGTATCCGCGTTTAGGAGTCAAACATGTTATCGATTAAGAAACTGGATACTCAATCTTTACAAGACCAAGTCGTAGACAATATCGAAGCGGTGGAAGGTCGTAGTTTGTGGCAAGACGCCTGGGCTCGTTTTCGAAAAAACCGCGCCGCGATGACATCGGTTTATGTGCTCGCATTCATCACTTTGTGCATCACGTTTGGCCCCTCTATTGCGGCCTTTGGACACGATGAGATTGATTGGGACGTACTCGCCGACCCATACGAACTAGGAAAGCCATCACTTAGCAGCGGCCATTACTTTGGTACCGACGATCTCGGCCAAGACCTGTTTGCCCGCACCATGCAAGGCGGTCGCCTTTCAATTTTAGTTGGCTTCGTGGGCGCGTTAGTCGCCGTCGTTATCGGAACGATTTGGGGCAGCATTTCAGGCTACCTAGGCGGCATCGTAGATAGCGTGATGATGCGCATCATCGAAGTGTTGGATTCAGTACCATTTATGTTCATGGTCATCCTTTTCGTCACCCTCTTTGGCAACAACATCTATCTGATTTTTATCGTAATTGGCATGGTGTCATGGCTGGGAATCGCTCGCGTGGTACGCGGCGTGACCTTCGGAATTAAAAAGCGCGAGTTCATCGAAGCGGCACATTCCATTGGCGTGTCAAAGTTCACCATTGTTCGTCGTCACGTGCTGCCTAACGTATTGGGAATTGTAATGGTCTATTCATCGCTCATGGTGCCCGGTTTCATTATGTTTGAATCCTTCTTGAGCTTTTTAGGCTTAGGCGTCCAACCGCCAGACACCAGCTGGGGAATACTGATTTCCGAAGGCGCAAAAACCATTGACGTTGCCTTGTGGATGCTGCTTTTTCCATCCCTATTCTTGGTCACAACCCTATTCTGTTTCAACTTCATCGGCGATGGCTTACGCGATGCTCTTGACCCAAAAGATCGATAAGGACAACTCCATGCTATCTATTGAAAACATGAACGTGCGCTTCGATACGCCAGACGGACAAGTGCAAGCGGTCAGCAACCTTTCCTACTCGATTAAAGCAGGAGAAACGCTCGGCATTGTGGGTGAATCAGGCTCTGGTAAAAGCCAATCGGTATTTGCGCTGATGGGGCTCACCGCCGACAACGGTAATGTCTCCGGTGAAGCCTTATTTCATGGCGAGAACTTACTCTCAATGTCCAAGAAACAGCTCAACCGTATTCGCGCAGAGAAAATCGGCATGATCTTCCAAGATCCCATGACCTCTCTGAATCCATTTATGAAGATAGGTAAACAGCTAAGCGAAGTGTTGATGGTGCACAAAGGCATGAGTCGCAAGCAAGCCATCGCGGAATCAATACACATGTTAGATGCGGTGCGAATCCCATCGCCGGACACTCGCCTGAATCAATACCCGCACGAGCTGTCTGGTGGCATGCGCCAGCGCGTTATGATCGCCATGGCGCTCCTGTGTAAACCGGAACTGCTTATTGCCGATGAGCCCACAACCGCACTCGATGTGACAGTACAAGCGCAAATCCTGACGCTATTACGTGAGTTACAACAAGAGTTCAATACCGCGATATTGCTGATCACGCACGACATGGGCGTTGTCGCCGAAATGTGTGACCGCGTGTTGGTGATGTACGGCGGACAAAAAATGGAACAAGCGGGTACGGACACCCTCTTTGCTCAGCCCGCACACCCTTATACCCAAGGCTTACTGAGAGCAATTCCGTCGATCACCGAAGACATGCCTCGTTTGCCAACTATCCTTGGCAATCCACCGAGCGCCTTGATTAACCACCAAGGCTGCCCGTTTAGAGATCGCTGTGATTACCGACTCGCTCGCTGCCAAGCCGAAACGCCGAAGTTTATGCCGCTCAATGGTCGTCAATCCATCGCCTGCCATGTCAAAGCCCAAAGCAGCATTTCACTCATCCACCAGTCGGCTTAAGGAAACGTTATGAATCAGAAAGAAGTGTTATTGTCCGCTCGCGACCTGCAAGTGCATTTTCCTGTTTCGCGACACCTCATTCCGAGCCGAAGAAAGATCGTACAAGCCGTCAACGGCATCGATTTGGATGTTTATCGAGGCGAAACGCTCGGCATTGTTGGCGAATCAGGCTGCGGAAAATCCACCTTAGCGCGTGCTCTGCTGCGCTTAGTTGAACCCACGCACGGTAAGCTCACTTGGAAAGGTGAAGACATGCGTGGCTTCAGCAAAAACAAGTTAGCGCGTCGTCGCCAAGAATTTCAGATGATATTCCAAGACCCATCGGCGAGCCTCAATCCGAGATTGACGATTTCAGAATGTATCGCAGAGCCGTTACTCACACACCAACCTCAACTCAAACGCGCCGAAGTCGAAAAACGCGTCATTGCGATGATGGACAAAGTGGGTCTGTTGGCAAGCCAACGTAACCGATATCCGCATGAGTTTTCTGGCGGTCAGTGCCAACGTGTTGGCATCGCGCGCGCCTTAATCCTCAATCCGGACTTGGTGGTGTGTGATGAACCCGTCAGCGCATTGGATGTTTCGATTCAAGCGCAGGTCATTAATTTGCTCGACGACCTTAAACAAGAAATGGGACTGACACTGGTGATGATCGCTCATGACCTAAGCGTTGTGCGCCATATCAGCGACCGAGTGATGGTGATGTACCTTGGCAAACCGATGGAAGTGGGATGCTACGACCAAGTGTTCGACGATGCTCAGCATCCCTACACAAAAGCATTGCTTTCTGCGGTACCGATTGCCAATCCGCAACTTGCACGCAACCGCGACATCCAATTGTTGCCCGGAGACCTCCCCTCTCCGCTCAACCCACCAAGCGGTTGTGTTTTTAGAACCCGATGCCCAGAAGCTACGGAACTATGTGGGCAGCAAAGCCCAGTCAAAACAGGCACTGAGCAACATCATATTTACTGTTCAAACATGATTTAGGACGTTTTCATGAATACAACAAACTCGGTTAACCAACGCCTTTCATCGCTACGCGACGCAATGGCAAACTACAAGGTTTCGGCCTACATCGTCACAAACAATGATCCCCACAATAGTGAGTATTCCGCTGACCATTGGGCTGGACGCACGTGGATTTCTGGCTTTACTGGCTCGGCTGGTAATGTCGTCATAACTCAACAAGGCGGTGGATTGTGGACAGATGGTCGCTACTACATTCAAGCAGAAGAACAATTACATGGAACAGGGTTAGACCTTTTCAAAGCGCGTCAGCCGGAAACCCCCACCATTCCTAAATGGCTTGCGAATACCCTCGACGAAAACAGCGCGATTGCCGTGGATGGACACTCGATCAGCTACGCATTTTACCAAGAACTTAAACAAGCGCTTGAGCCAAAGAACATCGAGATTGTTCTCGACCTCGATCTGATAACGCCAATCTGGACTGACCGCCCGAGCAGACCGAGCGCAGAAATTTTTGACCATCCGGTTGCGTTTTCTGGTGTAGAAACCAAACAAAAACTCGCAGATATTCGTAAATGGCTCAATGAAAACCATGCGGACTGTTTATTGGTTTCAACCCTTGACGATGTGATGTGGACACTGAATATTCGTGGCGGTGACACGCTTTACTGCCCGGTTTCAGAATCCTACCTTATCATCGAGCGAGACCGCGCGACGGTGTTCATCGATAAACAAAAGTTACCAGCCGAGATAGAGAAGAAGCTGACTGCGCAAGGTGTGAGCGTTCGTCACTACGAGTACGTCAGCCAGTATTTGAATCAGCAATGTGAAGGCTTGTCGCTTGCTTTTAGCCCGGTTTATACCGACAGCTTGTTGGTTAACTCCATTGAGCAGAACCTTTCATTAAAGCCAATGGCTTGCCCGGTCACCGACATGAAAGCCATCAAAAATCAGACCGAGTTAGCCAATCTCGAACAGTCATTGACGGACGATGGTGTGGCCGTCGTGAAGTTCATGAGCTGGTTAGAAGACCAAGTCCCAAGTGGGCTTGTTACTGAGCTGTCAGCCGAGGCTCAATTGAAAAGCTATCGCCGTCAAACTCGCCATTATGTGAGCGACAGTTTCCGCACAATTGCAGGCTTCGCCGCACATGGCGCGAAAATGCACTACGCCGCCGATGAAGAAAGCAATGCCGTTGTCAATGAAAGCAATTTCTTCCTTGTAGATTCTGGCGGTCAATACCTTGGCGGCACAACAGACATCACCCGTACTTTCCACTTCGGGTCACCGACCATTAAACAGCGCAAAGACTACACGTTAGTGCTGAAAGCGGTCATCCGACTGACTCAGACTCGATTTATGAAAGGCTCTACGGGTGCCAATCTCGACATCATGGCGCGAGGTGTGCTGTGGCAACATGGTATTGATTTCAAATGCGGTACAGGACATGGTGTGGGTATTTGTTTGAATGTCCATGAAGGGCCACAAAACTTCTCGCAAAGCCACCTCGAAGTTGAGCTAAAACCTGGCATGGTGATCACCAATGAGCCCGGCGTTTACCGTGAAGGTGAATACGGTGTTCGGATCGAAAACATCATGAAAGTGGTTGAAGTCGAGCAAAATGAGTTCGGTATTTTTTATGGCTTCGAGACCATTACGCTGGCACCAATCGCCACGAACATGCTTGATGTCTCTTTGCTAAGCCATGATGAAATTAACTGGCTAAATCAATACCATTCTCGCGTCTACCAAGCACTCAGCCCATCTCTTGATGAGCACGACAAAGCTTGGCTTCAGCGCGCAACTCAGTTTGTAGAGCTTTAGACAAACTGCCCTATCTCCCGATTTCATTTTCATTTCAAACTCCCTGTTTGATTGCCAGCCTTCGGGCTGGCTTTTTTATCCGCCTATGTGCGCACCTCTTTTTGTTGCTGAAAGCTTTTCTTTGCACAAATAAATATGATTAACACTCATTAGTCGTCACAGAAAGCACTAAATACGCTCCGCCGATGACCAGATACAAAAACGCCCTGCCAATATGACAGGGCGTTTATTTGTGTCAAAATGCGCGTTACTCTCGGCAAGCTTCCGCGTCAAAATCTACAACAATCGCGGCATTTTCAAAACTGCCAGAGACTTTGATATAGCCCCAATAATTGGCTTGGTTTGAAATGGTTATGCACTCTTTGTTACCAGCATTGTCTGACCAACCATGTAGGTTTGAACCATCTGGCCAGCCTAGGTTGCTG
Organism: Vibrio sp. YQ_11; assembly: GCF_043103065.1. Classification (NCBI taxonomy): domain Bacteria; kingdom Pseudomonadati; phylum Pseudomonadota; class Gammaproteobacteria; order Vibrionales; family Vibrionaceae; genus Vibrio; species Vibrio sp. YQ_11. The sequence goes on from NZ_JBICJM010000049.1 coordinate 16,124, forward strand.
TATTCAATTTTGAGGTCACCCGTGCCATTGCCAGTTGAAATAGCAATGTTCGCATATTCATTAACTGCCGGCACACTCAGCCAAATGGTTTGCTGATTTGACAAACAGACAGGCTCGCCAGCATTTAAACGACCACCACTCACTTGTCTTTGTACCGCGCAATCTTGCGGAAGCGTACTACTGCCGCCAGTCGCCGAAATCGTCACAATGTGGGTCGCGGTAGCTGTCAAACCGTCATTATCTGTCACTGTTAAACTGACCGTGTACTGACCTTCACTCCCATATTGGTGCGTCGGCTGGGTTTGTGTACTGGTCGTGCCATCACCGAAATCCCACAACACACTGACGATTTGCCCGTCTGTATCCGTACTGTTTTCACTGCTGAATGTAATGCTTTCACCGACTTTTCCCTCATTGTTTGCGGTTATTACTGCATTAGGAGCGCCACCTGAAACCAATGACTGTTGCCACTGTTCAAACTCGCTCTGGTATAGGTTTGCCCATTGATTGATGGTCGCCTTGTAAGTGCTCCAATTACCTTGGCGTGTTTCCACCAGCATTTGGTTTACATCATCTTTATGTCGCTCAAACATAAACCGAACGGCCAGATAGCCCCAGCGATAAATTCGGTCAACATCAAAGCCATCGTATGTGGTTTCAAAAACCTCGCTCAAGGTGTAAGTTGAGCCGTCTCGAATCGTATCTAACGCCGCTTGATTGTCTTTTTCGTTTGCGATGTATTCTGCAATGCCTTCACTCCACCACACTACCTTTTCAGTTGGATGACCAAAACCGCCATAAAGGTCGAATCGGCCATCTAGGTAATGCACGTATTCATGTTCTAAGTTCCAAACAAAATGGTCAGGGTTGGCATAAGACGCTTCATAAGCGACAAAGTTAGGAATATTGCCCGGCTTGGACGGGTCACCTTCAAGGTACATGCCGCCGTTGTTGGTACTGATATCAAAGATTGGCCCCGCGTATTTGCCGTAGTCGTCACCGGAATCAAAAATATTCACTTGAAGCTGTGTATTATGATCATCAGCGACTGGCTGCTCGCCTGTTTCCAAAGATTGATGAAAATACCCTTCTTCGTAACCCATTTTGCTACAAGCGGCCACATGCTGGCCTTGCGTCATGTTTTGCGACAAAATACGGATGGTTGGGCTACAAGTGTAGGTTTGCGATAACACCAAACCTTTGAGCTTGGTTTCGAAATCACAAATTCCGTACTCGCTGCATTCGGCGTAGTACGAGACCGTATCCGCAGCAGCAAGCCAAACGGCATCCCCTTTTCCATACATCTCGTAGCGAGCAAAAATATCTTTTAACTTGCGACTCACCGTTGTGGCAGCGCTGCCCGAATATTTGGTCAGACGCCCCAATTCGCGACCCGCATTTGCCACCATAAACTCGTCGCTCGCTCCTATCGAGGACTCTCTCAACGCAAAGTCACCCAATGCTTTTGCAAGTTCGGTTTGGTTACCGATGGTTTGCAAATATTGGTCGTTCCACTGACCACCAAATAAGATGGTAAACACCCCATTCACCGCGTTGCGCATGTACCAGTTTTGAGCGTATTGGTCATTCCAGCGCGTCAGCCACTCCGTCACTTGCGGTAAATAAGCGTGTTGCAGCTCCGCACTGTCCATCGTGATGATCACTTCACTTAATACCTTGCCGTGCGGGTCGCTGTTTTCGTAAAAATAAGCGTTGTTTACAAACGCGTCTACCGCCTCTTGCACTGCGGGCGTGACCCAAGAAACAAACGAGATATTGTTGTTGTAAAACTCGGCGTAATAGCCAGCGCGCAAATACAAGTACAAGGCTTCAAGCTCATCACTACCGCCACCAGTATAGGCTTTCGCCAAAGTCACCGTATGCTTTGCCACGTTGTACATGTGGTCAGAATCAAACGCCGCTTCTTGCTCTCGGCTTTGAGCAGAGAACAGCTCGTTGATGCAACTTGCACCTTGAGTTTTTATCGCGCTGATCAAGTCGTTGCTGTTGGTGGTTGTGAACGATTCTACGTCACAAACCACGCTTGCCGCTTCACCCGATTGGGTAGCCCGCGTGCGTAACGTCTGTTTCGGTAGCTGTGGTAACAATTCTGTCGGTGCATACTCAGGCTGCGCCGTTTCTACACCGTGTTCGTGCTGATGATGTTCAACTTTCTCTGTGACTTGCGCTACTGGCTCGCTCATTGCGAACGCAGCAGTGCTGCTCAAGGTTGCCGCAATCGCGACGCTGAGGGTTTTCAGTTCCATCTTTGTTCTTCTATATAATGTGTTCCTTAAATGCCGATACCACGTGACATCACTTCGTGCTCTTTTCACAACAAAGAGCATCCTCATATAAATCTGATTGAGCTTTAAAATAAACAATTCATTAACAAACAAATTTAGCGGTATCACTTTTTAGTACCCAATTCGCCACACTACGAACTTTATTAAAATCGATTTGCTCAATAGACTTTGATGAACTAGCACTTAAAGACGCCACAACGAAGGATTTTGGCGTTATGAAAAAACCAAGCTACACTATCGCTCTCCCAACATATTTAGAATGAAATCTATGACCGATGCCGATATCGAACTTCAGCACCTGTGGTTAGAAATCCAAACGCAACGCTGGCAAAACGTGTCCCGTTTTTTATTCAGTTACTACTGCTATAAAAACAATTTAGTAAATAAAAACAACAAGGTTTGTTGGGAAACCGCCCGTGATGTGTTGCCAGCCTCTATCAGCCTTAAAACTCGTAAACAGGCGGTTATTGAGCCTTTAGTTCCTGAAGAAACCGTGGTTGGTTTGCTCAAAGCCATCAGTAAAGATGGAGAGATGACGTGTGATGTGATGACGGCTACGCTTAACGCGTTTTTGCACTATGTGGTGATTAGCAAACAGGAGAAGCTACAGCTTAAACCTAACATGCCAGCGAGCTGGTATCAGCAGCATCACAGGCCTGTATTCGCCCGCTTTGAGCAAGCGGGAATAGAAATTCAACAAATCAAATAGCCCCCCTATCGAGCCGCAGACGTAAAAAAGCGCCCACGAGGAGGCGCGTTCGGTCAAAGGGTGAGTAACTCCTGGACGAGAAAGCTCTGAGCAACCGAAAAAGGCTTATTTATTCTAGAATCCCACGAATACGGACATTGCGTCTGCGTAAGATCTCCAACGTCACGAGCAAACACACGGACATAAAAATCAGCAAGGTTGCAACAGCCAAAATTGTCGGGCTGATTTGTTCTCGGATCCCTGACCACATCTGCCTTGGGACGGTTTTTTGTTCTGCGCCTGTTAAAAACAACGCCACGACCACTTCATCAAACGACGTGCCAAACGCAAACAATCCACCGGAAATCATGCCGGGACGGATCAACGGAAAAGTCACGTGCCTAAAGGTATAAACCGGATTTGCGCCCAAACTGGCCGCCGCTTTGACGAGGCTTTGATCAAAACCACTCAGCGTCGCGCTCACTGTGATCACGACAAAAGGCGTACCTAGCGCGGCATGCGCTAAGATAATGCCAAAATAAGTCTGAGATAAACCCAACCGAGTGTAGAAAAAATACATCGCAGCGGCAGAAATAATCACAGGCACAATCATTGGAGAGATCAGCAACGCCATAATGGCATTTCTAAACGGCAAATTGCTGTTGGCTAGTCCCAATGCGGCTAACGTACCCAAACCCGTCGCGATCAAGGTAGCCATGAGCGCAATAAACGTGCTGTTTTTGAGTGCCAATAACCACTGCTCATTGGTGAACATTTTTTGATACCAGCGTACAGAATAGGCGTCTGCGTCCAAGTTCAGCATACCTTCTGTAAACGTAAAATAAGGGGTGGCATTAAACGACAAGGGGATGATTGTCAGAATAGGCGCAATGAGAAAGAACAGCACCAGTCCACAAAATACCAAGTAGCCTGCGTAAACCATTCTCTCACTTTTTGAAGCGTAGTTTGGTAGTGCCATGGTTATCCTCCTACCTTAATGTTATTTATGCCAACCACACGGTTAAACACATAAAACAGCGCGAGCACGACAAACAAAAGCAGCCCACCTAACGCGCCCGCCATTCCCCAGTTGAGCGAGGTTTGCATGTGGTACGCAATCATATTGGAGATCATTTGCCCACTCCTTCCGCCCACGAGTGCCGGCGTAATGTAAAAACCAATCGAAAGAATGAACGTGAGCAACGCTCCAGCGCCAATACCCGGTAAAGTAAACGGCATGTAGACTTTGACGAATGCAACAAGAGGGGACGCCCCTAAGGAACGAGCGGCGCGGAAATACGTTGGACTGATGCCTTTCATTACACTGTAGAGCGGCAGAAGCATAAAAGGCAATAAGATGTGTACCATAGAAACAACCGTACCAAAGGTATTGTGTATCATCTGAATTCGCTCAGACGTTAAACCAGACCAAATCAGCAAATCATTAATCACCCCCTGATTTTGCAACAACACAATCCAAGAGGTCGTACGGACCAATAGTGACGTCCAAAAAGGCAGTAGCACCACAATCAACAGCAAGTTGGCGCGTTTGTCTGGCAAGTTTGCTAACAGATACGCCACGGGATAAGCCATCAACAAACAAATCACGGTAATTAAGATCGACATCCAAAAGGTTTTAAAGAAAAGGTCAACGTAGATCTGCCGTTTTTCTGGTTGCGCTTCAATCTCGCCCATTTCGTTCACCTGCATATCCAATGCCGCAAGGTAATGGTTGACGGTTATCGCACCGCTCAGGTTCTTAAAAGCAACCCAATGTTTTGCATCCGCCCAGCGTTTATCGAGCCTACTCAGTTCTTTTATTGACGTAGGAAGCACTTCTAAACGAGACAATTTTCGTCCCGTTTTCATCATCAAACTGCGCATGCCAGAGACTTCTATGTTCATGCGATTGGCGATTTTAGGCAGGGCTTTGGTCTCATACAGTGCCAGCAGCTCAACCGAAAATGCCTCTACCACTTCGGAATCTGGCAATCCTTGATAATCCCAATGCGCTAACGCTTGGATTGTTTTCGGCAAGGCCTGCGGAATATCTCGGTTGTCGATACTGCGATAAAGCATTTCTAAAATAGGAAACGCAAATGTGAGCAAAATAAAGCATACCAACGGCAACGTCAGCATGATTGAGCGTAGGTTTTTATTGCGCTCCGCTTTTTGCAGTTGGGCTCTGAGATCGCTCTTTTGGTGATTCACATGTCGTTCGATTTCCAGTACCGAATCTAACGAAGTTAGCTCTCGACTCATGCCGCCACCTCTTCGCTTTCTGGTTGAATCGCATCTAGCGCATGGCAATCTGTACTTTGCCACCCAATTCGACAAACCGTTCCCGGAATAAGGTTCAGATGCGTTCGGTTGTCGTTGGGCACTTTCACAACAAACTGACCAACCAGTTCAACGTCGACCACTAGACGATAATGATCTCCGTGATAAATTAGCTCACGCAGCACGCCTTCAATTTGGTTATCACACGATTCGTCATCAGGTTGGATGGAAATTTTCTCTGGTCGAATAGACAAGGTGGTGCGCTCGCCGTTTTGGGTCACTCGAACCGGTTTGGCAACGAAGTGAGCGGGGCCGACCTGGACTTGGCATCGCTCTGATTGCCACTCTTTTACCACACCCGAAAGCTGATTATTTTCACCAATAAACTGAGCGACGAACGCGTTACTCGGAGATTCATACAGTTCCGTTGGCGGGGCAAGTTGCTGCACTTCGCCTTGATTAAAAACTGCGATTCGGTCAGACATAGTGAGCGCTTCATCTTGGTCATGCGTGACATACAAAATCGTAATGCCGAGCTTTTCATGCAGGTGTTTAATCTCCATCTGCATTTGCTCACGAAGTTGTTTGTCCAACGCGCCCAAAGGCTCATCCATCAGAACGAGTTTAGGTTCAAACACAAGTGCCCTTGCCAACGCGACACGTTGTTGCTGCCCGCCAGATAACTGCTTTGGGTAACGACTGGCAACGTGTCCCAACTCGACCATGTCCAGTGCGCTCTGTACTTTATTTTGAATGGTTTGATTATCGAGCTTGCGCACTTTTAGAGGAAAAGCGAGGTTCTCCGCAATCGTCATGTGAGGAAACAGCGCGTAGTTTTGAAATACCATTCCGATGTCGCGTTTATGTGGCGCGAGATTGTTTACCGGAACGCCATCAATGTAAATCTCTCCGCCTGTTGCCGTTTCAAAACCCGCCAGCATCATCAGACACGTTGTTTTGCCTGATCCAGAAGGCCCCAACATGGTGACAAACTCTCCGGGTGCGATGTCTAAGTTGAAGTCTTTAACCACCAAGTTTGCACCGTCGTAGGTTTTCTTAACATGTTGAAAGCTCACATAATCCTTGTTTGCTGTGCTCATGGCATCCCTCCGTTCATTTTTGTATAGCGAAAATAAGTAGAGCGCCACAAAGCGCCCTACTCACTAGCTCAATTACAGATTGTATTTTGATAGGTCTAAGCGGGTAGCAAGCGCGTGCTCCACCATCTGGATCACTTGTTGACGCTCCTCACCTTTAAGCAGTTGGCGCGGTGCACGAACTTGCTCTGAACCACGGCCACACACTTGTTCAGCAAGCTTAATGCACTGAACCAGCGTAGGAATGGTGTCGAGACGCAGCAGCGGTAAGAACCAACGGTAAATTTCTAACGCTTCTGCATAACGGCCTTGGCTCGCCAGCTTGTAAATTGCAACTGATTCTTCTGGGAACGCATTGGTTAAGCCAGAAATCCAGCCTGTCGCTCCTAACATCAGCGACTCAAGCGCAATATCATCAACACCGCTGAACACGGTAAAACGATCATCGAACTTGTTGTAAAGCTCAGTGATACGACGCGTGTCGGTAGTCGACTCTTTGATTGCAACAATGCTGTCAAACTCAGCCAGCTTCGCCATGATATCGAGATTTACATCGACGCCGTACGCAACAGGGTTGTTGTAAATCATGATAGGCATCTCTGGTGTCGCTTCTGCCAGCGTGCGGTAGTAATCATATGTTTCGCTTTCAGACGTGCGGTAGACCATCGCAGGCATCACCATACACCCGTCGATACCAATTTTGTGCGCGTCTTGCATGTAATCGATAGCCGCTGTGGTAATTGACTCTGCCGTACCAGCAATAAGAGGAACACGACCATTAACCACTTCTTTGGCAGCTTGTAGCACCTGACGCTTTTCTTCCGGATATAGCGCGCAGTTCTCACCTACCGTACCAAGGCAAATAATGCCGTTCACACCATCTTTAATTTGGTTATCGATAACGGTTTGTGTTGCGTCTAGGTCAATGGACTGATCTTGACGAAACTGCGTACTGACCGCCGGATAAACACCTTTCCAATCTACTTTCATGAACTTCCCTTCCTTTATGTATATTGTATGCAATTTATAAAGACGAGCGAAAATGCTCAAATTTGGCTTTCAACGCCATGTTTTAACAACACCGCTTTTACTGCGGCTAAATCAGCCAAGGCACTGCCAACCGATTTATATAAGGTAATCACCTCGTCACTTTGACGCCCTTGCACTTGCTGAGCGCAAAGCTCAGGCAACTCCCCATAAATGTCTTCAGGTGTGAATACCCCCTCTTGAATTGGGATCAGCAGATCTCCCGCTTCCGCCAACACATTGATGCGACTGTCAACATACACATTAGCTCGTTGTACTGAGACTGAATCACATTCACGCTTATCTAAGTCGTGATTACCGACCAGATCAATGTGTGTTCCCGGCTGCACATCAAAGCCATTAAATAAAGGCTGAGCAGACGCAGTAATGCAACTGATGATGTCGACTTGATCAATCACTTGCTCAACGTTTTCGACCACAGACACAGAGAACTGGCGCGCTTCTGGCGGTGATTGATATTCAGAGGAAGACAGAATCTGATCCACCGTTGCGGCAGCCTTTTCTGGGTTTCGTCCCCAAACATAAACCTGTTTGAGTGGCCGAATCGCTGCGTAAGCCCACGCAAAATAAGGGGCTAAGTTGCCAGTACCACAAATCAACAAGCGGGAGGCGTTTTTGCGCGCTAAGTAATCGGCGGCTAAAGCAGATGCGGCAGCTGTACGCCAAAAAGTTAAGACTTTACCGTCCACCAGCGCGATAGGTTCACCATCTCCGCGTTTGAAGACCAACAACTTAGATGCCAAAGTATCTTTACCTTGCAGGGGATTCTCAGGAAAGTAAGTAAATGCCTTAACGGCAATCAGTTCTTGGTTCCATGCAGGCAGTAAAGCAAAAGCTTCATACTTTCCCTCTTCTAATGACATCATTCTGCGCTGCGGAATCGTGGCAGGCTGTGCATAGATGTCTCGCATGGTTTCAATCAAAGAGTGCATACTCAAACTTTGCGCGACTTGTTGTGCATCGATGACTTTCATCACTTCTCCAAAATAGGTACGTTGAGTTCCAATTTGGGGTTTAACTCATCAATCGATAAATAAACCCCTACAGTTAACGCCTAATTAAGCAGCCAAGTATTGAACTCTTCATTCAACTCATCGGCATAATCAGACCACCATTCGTCGTTAATCAAAAACGCCGTTTTAAAGTTCTGAGGCGCAGTCGGCAGGTTCGCCAGAATCTCTGGGCTTACTTCTGCGGAAGAAGACTTACGAGTTGGGCCATACGCGACGTATTTAGCTTGATCTGCCAAAGGCTTAGTACCCGAAGAAAAAGCAATGAAATCGAGGGCAAGTTTGGTATTCGCGCTTCCTTTAGGAATGGCCCAGCCGTTCATGTAACCCATTTGGTGATCCCAAATGATGCGAAATGGTTGGCCTTCATCTTTACGCGCGTTGTGTATCCGGCCATTGAAAGCAGATGCGATTACCACTTCTTTATCTGCCAACATTTGTGGTGGCTGCGCACCTGTCGTCCACCAAAGCACTTGCGGTTTGATGGTGTCGAGTTTGGCAAAGGCGCGTGCTCGCCCCTCTTCAGTTTCTAGTAGGCGGTAAACTTCGTCAGGTTTAACTCCATCGGCCAATAATGCCCATTCAAGGTTACCTTGAGGTTGCTTTTGTAGTGCTCGTCGACCGGGAAAGTTTGTTAAATCAAAAAGGTCTGTCAACTTGGTTGGAGCCGTTTTGCCTTTGAAAGCATCCTCGTTCACCGCTAAGACGGTCGATACGACGATGGTGTTAATCGCACACTCGTGGATCGCCCCATCGATAAAATCTTCTTTTGCTGGTGTCCCGTCAGCGCCGGGAAGCAGAATACTGGGGTTGACGGGTTCCAAAAGCCCTTCCGCGCAGCCTCGAACAATGTCTGGTTTATCCAGCGAGACCAAATCCCAACGCACGTTGTTTGCTTCTACTTGCGCTTTAATCTCCGCCAAACCGCCACTGAAATCCTCCGACACGATCTCAACACCAGTCTTTTGGATGAATGGTTTGTGGTAAGCCTCTACTTGGCTTTTGGTGAACGCGCCACCCCATGAGACGACCGTTAGTTTATCTTCAGCGTATGCCGAGGTACCCAACAGCATTCCTGAAATCAACATCACCAGTGGTGTTTTCGTCATTCGTGACATGGTTTACTCCTTTGGTTGTTTTTCTGGAGGTATCCGTTACGGCTGTTGGATACCACATTTGTTAAATTTTCGTTAACATTAGCATTAAATATATTTTATACAATATTTAATTTTAAAATTTTTTAGGCAAATCGCTGTAGTGTGAACGGCGCAATGTTCACCGATGTTGGCTTGTCTGCAACGAGCTCAGAGATTAGGTCTGCAGTGATCGCCGCTTGAGTCAATCCCAAGTGCTGATGACCAAATGCCAGAAATATCTTGCCATTAAAACACTGGTCGATTACTGGCAACGAGTCGATTGTTGAAGGTCGATTTCCCATCCACTTTTCCTGCTGTTTTAACGGATTTAAACCGGACTCAAACATAGCGTTCCCCTGCTGATACAACATCTCTGCGCGCTTCATGTTTGGTGGCGATTTCACATCGGCATACTCGACCGTTCCCGCCAAACGTAAGCCTTCAGACATGGGCGTCATAATGAACTTTCTGTCGGAAGAACTGATAGGAAACGGCAATGACTCACGCTTGTCATTCATCATGAGATGGTAGCCTCGCTCAGCTTGTATCGGGACATTCACACCGGTTAACTGGCGAACCAAAGCTTTAGAATGAACACCCGCTGCGACCACAATTTTGTCAAAAGACATTCGCTGAGTATTGACCAAGACATCGCCGTTTTTACTTACTGCGTCTACTTCTTCATGGACAAGTTCCCCCCCGAATTTTTCAAATGCATTACTTAGCTCAACGCAGAGTGCATAAGGGTTTATTGTATGTCCTGTTTCTGGAAAAAAGACGCCAAACCGAACCTTTTTGCTGAGTTCAGGAAGCCGACGTCGGATTTCGTTTTGCGTCCAAAGATCGTACCGAACACCTTGTTCCGCTAACGCATCAAGCGTACTTTGATAACCTTCAAACAAGCTTTCACTTTCAAACGTCAACAGTGAACCATCCATCTTAATCAGCCCACTTTTTCCGATCGAATCTAATAGCAGATTCCAACTCTGAACGGCTCGCGTGTTAAGGCTTGTTATCGCCTGCGTGGAAGCTTCTGCCGCTGAAGGTTTCGCTTTCAATAAAAAACGTATCATCCAACCGACGGTATTGGGCAAGTCTTGCCAACGAATAGAAACTGGACTTGTCGAACTCAATAACATCTTAGGTAATTGAGGGATCAAGGCCGGCGTGGCAAGAGGAAAAACTTGCTCGGTTGCGATGTGGCCGGCATTTCCTTTCGAGCAACCGTTGCCCACTCCATTCGGATCAAAAATGGTGACGCGATACCCCTGCTGTTGCAGTTTTAAGCCAATCGACAAACCGATGATTCCCGCCCCTATAACCGCGATGCTTTGATTTCTGAGTTCTTCCTTACCCAACATGAATATGCTCCAAGTCACATTTGAAAAAGTAGATTGTATACAATATATTTTACATTACGATAACATCAAGCTCATTCGATTCAACCCATTTCTTCAGCAAGGAGAGAAAAATGAGACAAGGAACCTTTTTCTGTATCGATGCCCATACCTGTGGAAACCCAGTGAGATTGGTGGCTGGTGGTGTTCCACCACTTGAGGGCAACACGATGAGTGAAAAGCGTCAGTATTTCTTAGAGCATTATGATTGGATTCGACAAGCACTGATGTTTGAACCGCGTGGCCATTCAATGATGTCGGGCTCCGTTGTTTTACCGCCTTGCAGCGACAATGCAGATGCTTCCATCCTTTTTATTGAAACCAGCGGCTGCCTGCCTATGTGTGGACACGGCACCATTGGCACCGTGACCACCGCCATCGAAAATCGTTTGATTACGCCGAAAGAAGAAGGCCGTTTGATCCTCGACGTGCCAGCCGGCCAAATAGAAGTCCACTACCAAACCAAAGGTGACAAGGTCACGTCAGTAAAGATTTTTAATGTTCCAGCTTATCTTGCGCATCAAGATGTCACGGTTGAAATCGAAGGTTTGGGAGAAATCACGGTAGATGTCGCTTATGGCGGCAACTACTACGTCATTGTTGATCCACAAGAAAATTATGCGGGACTCGAACAACACTCCCCTGATGAGATTTTAATGCTCTCCCCCAAAGTGCGCACCGCCGTTTCTAATGCAGTGGAATGCATCCATCCAAATGATCCCACGGTTTGCGGCGTTTCCCATGTACTTTGGACAGGGAAACCAACGCAAGACGGCGCAACGGCTCGCAATGCCGTTTTTTATGGCGATAAAGCACTCGACCGATCGCCATGTGGAACCGGCACGAGCGCACGCATGGCGCAATGGTACGCGAAAGGAAAACTCAAATCAGGCGAAGATTTCGTGCATGAAAGCATCATCGGCAGCCTATTTAACGGCCGTATTGAGGGTATCACCGAAGTAAACGGACAAACGGCGATTTTGCCGAGCATTGAAGGTTGGGCACAAGTGTATGGCCACAACACCATTTGGGTCGATGATGAAGACCCGTACGCGTACGGATTTGAAGTGAAATAAGGACAGTAAGGAAGAACAATGAATTCGCAAAACTCACAGGTGTTTTACGCCACCAACGCCTTTACCGGTGAACGATTAACGACGCTGTTTCCCGTCCATGGAGAGATGGAAGTTAACCAAGCTGCAGAAGCAGCAGACAAAGTTGCACGCAGTTTTCGCCGACTCAGCAACGAAAAGCGCGCCAACCTACTCTGCTCTATTGCGTCAGAGTTAGAAGCAAGACGTGAAGATATTGTCGCGTGTGCGCATTTAGAAACAGCGCTTCCACAGGCACGTTTAGAGGGAGAAGTCGGCAGAACGGCTAACCAGCTACGATTGTTCGCAGAGGTTGTAAAATCTGGCAGTTATCATCAAGCCATCTTCGATACGCCAAATCCTGAACGCCAACCTCTACCAAAGCCTGACATTCGTCGCCAACAAATTGCCATTGGCCCTGTCGCCGTCTTTGGTGCTTCGAACTTTCCGTTAGCATTCTCAGCCGCGGGTGGCGATACCGCATCTGCACTAGCGGCTGGCTGTCCGGTTATTGTTAAAGGTCATACCGCGCATCCGGGAACGAGCCAAATCGTCGCCGAATGTATTGAAAACGCACTGAATAAAGAAGACCTGCCTTCAGCTATTTTTACTTTGCTTCAAGGTAACAAACGTGAACTTGGCCAAGCGTTAGTGACACATCCAAAGATTAAAGCCGTTGGGTTCACAGGCTCAGTTAGTGGAGGGCGTGCCTTATTCAACCTTGCTCAACAGAGACCGGAGCCGATCCCTTTTTATGGAGAACTCGGCGCCATTAACCCAACCTTTATTCTCCCAGAAGCGATGAAAAACAACGCCTCACTTGCAGAGCAGTTTGTCGCATCAATGACCATGGGTTGCGGCCAGTTTTGTACAAAACCGGGAGTAGTGTTCACGTTGAATACTCCAGAAACACAAGCCTTTATCGAAACCGCTCAGGCTTTGATTCGTCAACATTCCCCTTCTACGCTTCTCACTCAAGGTATCCGAGAAACCTATGAGAACGAAGTCGTAAAGCGAGCCGCTGATCAGGGTATTAACGTGACTTACTCTCAGGCTGACTCTCCAAATGTCGCCTCTGCGCTGTTTGTCACCGACAGCCAAAACTGGCGCACAAACCCAAAATGGGAAGAAGAGATTTTCGGCCCTCAATCAGTGATTGTTATCTGTAAGGACTTCGAGGACTTACTCGATCTAAGTGAAACACTGAGCGGCACGCTCACCGCTACCATCCACGCGACTGAAGCAGATTCATCACTCGCTGAGCAGTTGATTCCATGCCTGGAAGAAATTGCCGGACGCCTGGTGTTCAATGGCTGGCCAACTGGCGTAGAGGTTGGTTATGCGATGGTTCATGGTGGGCCGTATCCTGCGTCGACCCATGCGGCATCAACCTCTGTCGGAGCAGAGGCCATTCACCGTTGGTTACGCCCGGTCGCTTACCAAGCGTTGCCAGAAAGCTTGTTGCCCGATTCATTAAAAACATCTAACCCGTTAAACATCCAACGCGCTATCGACGGTAAAACATCATAGCAGGCAACATACACTTAGCTAAATGGTTCAAAAAGGCACCAGTTGGTGCCTTTAAATTCACTCTACTTCTCAAAACCTTATTTCGTAGTTGGCTTAAGCCGGAAAAACAATAAACTACTAGAGTTAAATGGATTGGATACAATATTTATTTTTGAGGGGAGCCTTCAATGTCACAAAAACCTGTTTTTAAGACGCGTACTCAGCTCGTTGAAGAAGCAATTCGAACTCAGATCCTGAAGGGCGAGTTAAAAACTGGTCAGCCTTTACGTCAGGATGCGTTAGCAAAAGAGTTCAATGTCAGCCGAATTCCTGTGCGTGAAGCACTAGTACAATTGGAAGCGCAGGGTTTAGTCAGTTTCGAGCCACATAAAGGCGCGACAGTGACTGAACTGTCTCCAGATAAAATCGATGAGCTATTTGAACTGCGTGCGGTTGTGGAATGCCACATTCTGGAACGTGCGATTAAAAACATGACGGATGAAGATCTAGAACGCGCCCGTGAAGTTCGTGAACGTTTCGAAGCGGTGGTAAATAGTGGCGACGAAGTGGAAGAATGGAGTAACTATAACTACGAATTCCACAAAGCGTTATACGCACCAGCCAATATGCCAGAGACCATGGATGTGATTTACAACTTAAATACCAAATGCGATCGCTACATTCGTATGCAGTTGTTATTCACCACTGGCATTAAAAAAGCAGAACAAGAACATTTGACCTTGTTTGAAATGTGCCAGAACAGAGATATTGATGGCGCAAAATATCTGCTGAAAAAACACATTCTAGAAGCAGGTACAGCTATTCGTAACTTGCTGTTAGAAAGACAGAGCCCAAATAACTAAACAGATAACTTAGGGGAATCACGGATGAATGTTGGACCTAAATTTCTGTTGGCGGCACTGCGACAAAAAATAAAAGACGAAGGGCTGTGTTACAGCTCTTTATCAGAGAAAAGTGGCATTCCTCTCTCGAGTATTAAACGCCACCTTCACAATCCCTCTCTCGGATTGGATAAAATTCTCCTCTACCTAAACTACCTAAATACTGACCTCATCGAGCTAGCCAATTTAGCCAACCAATTCCAGCATGAAAACGAACAAATGCTGACGGATGAACAAAGTGCACTCTTTCTCGAACACCCTTACCTCCTCGACTTCATCTATATGGTGACATCTCGAAATCTTGAGCCGAAAAAGATTGCGGAAATGTACAACCTAACAGAGACAAGCCTGCGTTTTTATCTCCGCATTGCTGAGATTCTCGGTTATGTGGAAGATTTCGGTGATGGTTTGTTTTATCGCTCCGGCCGCCGATTTTTGATGGAAGAAGGCTCAGATCTCGACTCTCTATTTCGTGAACGTTTTCAGAAAGAATCGCTTTCGCATGAAGTCAGCCCCGGTATTTGTATTGGTCGTATTCGTCTGACCGAAGCGCAGCGATTGCAGTTAGAAGATGATGTTTACAATAAGCTGATCAAATTCAATGCGCTCAATACCTCCAACCAAGATGGCGAGTTAACTAACGTTTTAATGCGTTGCACTCCAGGGACACAAATATTTTTCTCTGACGGATTACCTAATATTGATGGGGATTTATTAAAGTATGTTTCTCAGCTCAATCAACGTGTTTAAATTAAATCGCACATACCAGTATTAATTCCAGATTTAAAATAAATTGAACAAGTCAGTATACTTGTTCAAACCAACCCATTTAATTGACATTAAATTCTGTTAAAACACGTCATTTAAATATCCACATATAAATATATTGCTAAAACACTAACCTACCTTCCGTTAAACCTATCACAATATTTAAATATAAATTTGCGCATAAACAGTTGAAATTTATACATTCATCAATGCTAAGGAAATAAAAATAAGCAGATTAAATAATTATAAAATCATCACTTGTAGGGACATACAAATATGAAATTTCAGTATTCTATTGCAACGGCAGTTACTCTAGCGTTATTACAAGGCTGTGGCGGTGGTGGCGACGGCGCTTCTCCATCCATCAATACGTCAACCAATTCGGCATGGACGCAAGGCGATTACAGCAAAACCTCTAACGAATTTGCCAACCTATGTGAAACGCCAAGAACGGGCTTAGATCCGTACGCGGGTTACCAGCCATACCCAGACAAAGCAGGTTCAGCGTTGCAAGAAAAACTCTTTTTACGTGCTTTTACCAATGAAACCTACCTTTGGTACGATGAAGTACCGGATAGAAACCCAAGCTTTTACAGCAGTGCCATTGCTTATTTCCACTCACTCGTGACTTCTGAAACAACTGCAACTGGAAAAACGAAAGATCGCTTTCACTTCGCTATTCCTTATGAAGATGAAATGAAATCCTCACAATCGGGATTGGTTGCTGGGTTTGGATTTAATTGGTCGTTCATTCAATCGACAGAGCCTCGAGACGTTCGTATTTCTTATACGGAAGACAACTCTCCAGCCGCATTAAACGGTATTGTTCGTGGAGATAAGTTAATAAAGATTGGCTCAATCGATGTGGTGAATACTTCAAACAACGCAGAAATTAACACGATTAATACCACGCTATTTAGTCCAGAAATAAATAAAGAGTATTCGTTTACATTTGAAACCGTAGATGGATACAGAAAGTCTGTAATACTGAAAGCCGCAGATGTTGCGACTTCTCCGGTTCGTAATGCGAAAGTCATCGAGCACAACGGTAAAAAAGTCGGTTACCTGCAATACAACTCGTTCGAGCCAAGCGCACAAACACCACTCATTAACACCTTTAATAAATTGGCAGAAGCTCAGGTTGATGAAATTGTTATCGATTTACGATACAACGGCGGCGGTTTAGTGCTGCAATCTTCTCAAGTGGGATACATGCTCAGCGGCGCGGATAAAAATCGTGTCTTTAGTGAGCTTATTCACAACGATAAGATCATGAAAACCATACCTAATGGCGACAATGTATACCCATTTACTAACGTAGCCATCGACTGGGCAGCAGGCAAGTTCTCAGACCAAATGTTGCCTACTCTAGGCAAGCAGCAAGTTTATGTGCTGACCTCTGGCGGTACGGCCTCTTCAAGTGAATTACTGATGAATGCACTGCGCGGTATTGATGTTAATGTTATCCAAATTGGCTCAACCACAATGGGTAAACCTTATGGATTCGCACCCGAGCAGAACTGTGGCACCATGTACTACACCATTCAGTTTAAATCTGCGAACGAAAAACAATTTGGCGACTTTGCCGACGGTTTTGTTCCAACACCTAAGAGCCAAATTAGCAGCAACCTTGGTTTAGATAGTCGAGTTGAAGGTTGTTGGGTAGACGACGACTTAACGAAGCCGCTAGGCGATACATCCGAGCGCATGCTATCTGCCGCACTCAACTACATGGATACAGGAACTTGTCCACAAGTGTCGCCTGCGAGTTTCAACACAATGCCACTTAACAGCGACTCTCCAGCACTTAAGGATCACCGTTCACCACTAAGAACAGAGGCTATACATGTTGAGATCAACTAGATCAAGGCGCGCAACAGCTATAAGACTTTGTGCTTGTCTTGGACTAACACTACCGATTTTGGGATGTGAAGCAATGTCACGAGAACCTGTTGAAGCCTTAAGCACTAAAACCACGCCGGAGGCCGTAAAGGAAGTACAAGCTACGATTGCACAAATTCAAGGTACGCCAGCACCAAGAATCGCAAGCAACGTATTTGAATCGTCTCCGCACTTGTTGATTGAGAAAGGCAAAGTAAAAGGCAAGGATAACGTGCTACTAGACGGTAGCTATACCGATTTTCCTGACCAGTACACATTGCAGATTCGCGGTACAACCTGCGGACTGTTCTACGCGAAAACAGACCAGTTTGTGCCACTAACAGCACTGAATTGTGAACCAGTCACCAAACGTTGATCAAAAAGCCCGCAGAAAACTGCGGGCTTTTCTTATCTATTCTGCTGAACAAATATAACTGATAAAATTATTTCAGCTCAATCCAAGTCTTTCTTTGCTGCTTGTCCATGAATGACCAAGCCATAAAACGGCTGATCTTTTGGCCTTGGCTCATTTCCACCACACGAATCGCTTTAACACCCAGCTTTTCTAGCTGCTTGCGCATCGGACGCACGTTGTCTTTTTTCGAAATCAACGTCGTAAACCACAGCACTTGAGAGCTGAATGCTTGGCTTTCATCGGCCATTCGACGAATAAACGCCGCTTCTCCACCTTCACACCAAAGCTCAGCGTTTTGACCACCAAAGTTCAACGTTGGCTTGCGCTGCTTCACTGGGCTATTTTGCGGCTTGACCCCTTTTTTGCGCTGGTTTGCTTTTAGGTTGTCTAGTTTACGCTGACTGCCCATCGCAGCATCTTCTGCTGAACGATGAAACGGCGGGTTACAGGTCGTCACATCAAAGCGATCATTTGGCTGAATTACACCGCGATAGATGTGTGACTCACTCATTTGTTGTACGAGTTCAATTTTTCCGTTTAACGCGACGTTGCGTTCAACGATATTGGCTGCGGAGTCTATGGATTTCGGATCAACATCGCTGCCCGTATAGTGCCAGCCATATTGAGTAACACCGACGATCGGATAAATACAGTTTGCGCCAACACCCACATCCAGCGCGCGTACGTTCTGATGACGGTATTTTCCTTTGACTTCACCATCAAGCAGTTCGGCAACGCGGTGAATGTAGTCCGCTCGACCAGGAATTGGTGGACATAAATAGTGCTCAGGAATATCCCAAAAATCAATGTCGTAATACGCCGTGAGAAGTGCTTTGTTAAGCATTTTCACTGCATTCGGGTCAGAGAAGTTGATTGAATCCTCGCCTTTAGGATTCTTGATAACAAACGATGCCAGCGATGGCTCACTGGCGATTAGCTTTTTGAAATCATAACGACCACGATGCGCATTACTTTCATGCAAGCCACTTTTAGCAATCTTGATAAAATCCACATCGCTCTTTTCTGCCGATAGTTTCGCTTTCACTGCTGCTTTCTTTTTTACACGCTTCGGCTTGGCCTTGTTAACGTCGTTATCATGCTTTGGCTTAGCTGCTTTAGACGGAGCCTGTTTCGCGTTGTGGCTATTGTTCTTCATTCGAGTTCGCTTTTAAATCGAGGTAAATCATAAACAGACGAGCATCAAATTCGAGTTGGTGATACTCAGGTTCCATGTAACAACACAGTTGGTAAAACGCTTTATCGTGATTCTTCTCGCGAGTATGAGCCAGCTCGTGCACCACTAACATTCGCAACAGTGCCTCTGGCGCATCTTTAAAAACGTTCGCAATGCGAATTTCGTTTTTTGACTTTAGCTTCCCGCCATGATTTCGGCTGATCACACTATGAAGCCCAAGCGCGTTGTTCACCGCATGAATTTTCTTATCGTAGACTACTTTACTGATTGGTGAGGCTTTCTTCATATAACGGTTTTTAATCGCTATTGCATACTCGTAGAGAGCCTTCTCGCTTTTGATTTGGTGTCTATCTGGATAGCGCTTTTCGAACCAAGGGATCAGTTTTCCATTGTCGACCAATGAGCTCACCTGCTCAACGATGTTCTGAGGATAGCCTTGAATGTATCGAAGTGACGGATGCATGAGTGTTAAGTCTGCTATGACAAAATAAAGGCGCTAATTCTAGCTTTTATCAATCGGTAATACCAATAACAGTCAACTGTACGCAACTTTAACAAGGATAAATTGTTGTGTTATTGCCTAACCTTGTAGAGAAGCTAGGCATAACGAGACTACATAGGAAGCAAGTGCTCTTTGATAAAACCTACGTTATCGTGGTTTTCTCTATCCTGTTCTTTTGGAAACTGCATGTAGTCACCATAAATCATGGATAGGTAATCATCGTATCTAGCGATGCATTTATATTGACGATCTTCAAATGGGCACGAAGTATAATCATGATAAAGCGATGACTCCGTAAACTCTTTAGCAAGGTAACTGCTGCCAATGCTCACGGCATAGCCATCATCATTAACTGAGCATGTTGAACACAACCCTTTGATTGCTGATAGAAACCATTTTTTAGGCAAAAGCTTTAAACACTTTTGAAACAACCGGAATGCGATATTTACTATTGGGTTTGCCCTATCATGTCTCGAACGTTGAATACGAGCGAAAAAGTTGATCGCTTTCATTAATGAAAAGCGTAACTTTGCTGCCCCCTTCTCTTTACCAAGGCTATCAATAGGAAATATATCAATATTGATCCCGACGCCTTTAATTCGCCCGTTCGAAATAACAGAATCATTCAGAGATAGCTTGCTGAACAAAAACGGATAAGGATTGTGCTTGGTGTCCAAGTTGAAAAACGTGAAATCAGGATACTCTTTGGCAAAATTTTGCAACAGGTATTCGTAATCTTCCCTTGGCATCATAATATCGATGTCATCATCCCAAGGAATGTAACCTTTGTGGCGTATCGCCCCTAACAGCGTTCCACCCGCCAGCGAGTATTCCAAATCGTGACGCTCACAAAACAGATGCACTCTATCTAAAATAGACATCTGTACGCTTCTGAGCTGCTCAAATGTTAGTTTTTTCAATTTAACTTACCTAATAAACTCGATGGTTTTCTCTAGACCAGATTTCAGATCAACCCTTGGCTTCCAGCTCAGAGCTTCAATTTTCTCCGTACACAACTTGGTTCTTTTATATTGACAATACGCATTGTCGTTAGATATTTCATGCTTAACAGAAGAAATACCACCACCTAGGTCCGAAAGAAGGTTTGCCAGTTGCAATATCGAAACTTCTTCCGTTTCATTGGCAATGTTGTACGCAGTATTTACCTCACCTTTTAACAACACCAAAAGCATTGCTGATACAGCATCTGTGACATAGCAAAATGAGCGCAGCGCACTTCCATCGCTTTTCAGCACTATTGGTTGATTATCTATCACGCAACCAACTAAATCTGACATCACGCGTCCATCATTTAGGAACATACCTGGCCCGTAAGAATGAGCGATTCTCACTGCAGTGAAAGGAACGTCATGCTGAATGGCGTAGCTTTGTAACAATGTCTCAGCCATTCTTTTACTCTCTGGGTAGCAAGATCTTGAGTCCAATGGGTCAAAGCTGCCAAAGTCCCTTTCGCGGATCAGCTCTTGACTCTCTAAGTTTCCATACACTTCACGAGTGGACATGAACAAAAAGTTTTTTACTCGTTTGTTTTTAACGAGCTCAAGCAAATTCATGGTTCCAACAACGTTGGCCTGAATAATCCCAACAGGATCATGTTTGATGTGATGTGGGCTTGCATTACTCGCCGCATGAATAACGAAATCGACTTCGTCATCAAACTCAATCGGCTGGCAAACATCTTGGTAAAAACATTCAAATTCACCGGTTAGCTCACCAAATAAGTTTTGAACTTTCTGTTCACTACGGGCTAACAGCAAAACTCTGATGTTCAGTTGATCTTTTCTATTGAGATAAACAAAAAAGCGAACCATACAAGCTGCAAGCATTCCTGTCGCACCCGTAACAAGTACAGTTTTATTTCGCAACGAACCCCATGACTTTTGGCTCAAGTACAATTGCTCGTTATCATCACTGATGATATTAATCCGATTATTTTTCATATAATTAACCAAAAACCTGTAGATTTTCCTGCGTATCGATTATTGCCTTAAAAATAAAGAAATCGATGGGTGACGTGATTTTAATGTTTTCAGAAATGCCAGAGACTAGGCGAACATCGTATCCGTACTTTGTCATCAACGAACATGAATCGATCGCTTCGGTGTAACAGTCCTCACGCGCTTGACGATGTACTTTAAGAATATCGCGCAAATAAAAGCTTTGTGGCGCTTTCGCTAATCGAGATAGCGAACGATCGTGAACGTCTTTCACGACGTCTTCATTGTCGACAAGGACAAAGGTCTCTACTGGAGGACAAGTAGTGATCGCACTACCGTGACTTTTGACCGCTTCGATATTTCGGTTGATAATTTCGTCATTGATTAAAGGTCGAACGCCATCATGAATCAATACAACAGAGTTATGATCAAACTCTTCTTCTATCTTACATAAGCCGTTAAATATAGACTCCTGGCCAGTTTCACCACCGGGAATAACAAACTTCACTTTCTGAATATCAAATTTGAACAACAGTTTGCGTAAATAATCGATCCACGGTTCAACGCAAACCACAACAATGGCATCAATGTTTTTGTTCTCTTCAAACTTCTCAAGTGTGTATATAATTACTGGCTTGTTATATAGCTCTAAAAACTGCTTCGGTTTAGTGCTGTTTTGCATGCGGGTTCCGACACCACCAGCAAAAATCAAGGCAACATTCATAATTCACTCCTAAATCATAGATATCATTTTGTTAATGCTCGTGTTCACCGTCTCTCGATATCGCTCATAGTGATTAGGTTCGTAACCTTCTGCGACAGACAGGGTTAAACGATCAATGATCTCATTTGCATCAAAATCTTGATGGGAAAAGAAACGTTCTGGATAACCTATACACTCACCGAACATTTTGACTTTGTTGTTCCAAACAAGCCCTACAACAGGAACAGTCAAAGAATAAGAAATAATGCAGGCATGAAGTCGAGCGGCGATTGTGCATTTAAATGTTGAAATAAGCTCAACCAGCTCTCTTGGCGTTTGTGGCTCAATAACGTTTAGTTGCTTCCCTAGATAGGTCTCCAGATCTTCGAGAATATCTACGTCGCTTTTCAAGCCATTAGTAAATAGCTGATAAGATTGCTCGCGAGCTTCCAGTTCTGAAATAAGCGAGGCATATAGCTCGATAACTTGCGTTCTATCCAGATCAATACCGTTATCTTTGAAGATCCTTGCACGCACCAATCCAAGCCCGACAACATCTCGCGATTTTTTCTGTATCCCATAAACTTCTGAGCTGAAAACTGCTGAATCTGCTACTTGAGCGGTTTTGATGTACCCGTTTTCTATGTAGCCATCATTGAGCAAGCTCAAATCATCACGTGTCGTAACCATTTTTATAACACTATGATTCAGACTTTCTTTTAACAATCGACATTTGTAGTTGCTTTGGTCATAACCTTCGACGCCCACAGCGTTGAAAAAAATCGGGCATGGCTTATTCGCAACCGTGTCAACTAAAGCAGAAATATGCGCCCAACAATCTTGGTACTTAAACTTAATCATTCCTCCGCCGGCAAATACAATTGCAGACGCATCATTAAATTTATTTTTGTAATCTCGTTTATAACAGCCAACTTTATAATCAAACGATGAGCTAGAAGATAGTCTGCTTAAAATTTTATTTATTACTTTTCTTTTTGATTTTTTAAAACTATTAAATTCGTTTGAATAATTTAGGTTAAACCTTTCAACAGAGAATTCATTATCTATAATATTCTTCTTTATAAGATATTCTGCACTATCTGCTATCACTTGATCACCAAGGTTTGTGTCATGTGTATAGCCAACCATCACCAACTTTTTCGCTGTCATGCTCTTATACCTTTAGTCTTATCATTTTCTTTTCTTCTACACCTAACACCAGCCAATACGTTAAAAAGCTAATCATCCCGAATGAAACCAAAGTGGTAGAAATAAACCTTAAAATACTTTGCTCGAAACTTATCGTTAATGAAAACAATACGGCTATCGTTGGTATTAGTACTTGAAGCGCTTTGTTGATTACAAACAATATATATTTCATAATGGATAACCCGGCTTTGAGCTTGAGAAAAGCGAGCCTCATTCCACAAGAAACTACCTCCATAAAAATGGAAACAACGATAACGGTGTAAGGGGGATAACCTAACGATAGGAAAATATAGGCCAATGGCACAGTTAGCAGCAGCACTGACCCAATTGTTGACTGGTAAACCTTTACGTCTCCGGTTGCTTGTATAGCCGTTTGAAGACCAACCGTCGTAAGGTTTACAAACGCAAGTACTAAAAATAGCTTGATAAAAGTCAGTACACCATCAGGATAATCTCCCAACCATATCGACAACATAAAATTTGTTTCAAAAAAGATCGGCAGCGCGATGACTGAGTAAAGCAACAAGCTAAAACGGCTTGCTAACATGGATAAGTGGAGCATTTCCTCCCTATTACCCTTGCTTTCTGCCTTTACGATTCGTGGATTGAATGCTTTCATGATGTTAATGCTAAATTCCTTTAGCTTTCCATTTACTTGAACAGCAATGGCATAAACAGCATTGATATAAACGCCAAAGAAATGATTAAGCACAACAGCTAAGCCTTGAACTCTAGCAACGCCACAAATGGCGCCAAACGAGTTCCAACTAGTGAAGCCAATCATTTCTTTAAATAAGGCAATATCTAATTTGAAGTTTAGAAGGTTACATTCTTCATATTTAATCCGACAGTAAACCACCTTCACAATAAGCATTGTCCAAGAAACTGAGACAAACAACGTTCCCAGAGCGACTAGTTGATTTTCAAAGAGGATAATCAAAAATGCCGAAATCAACTTAAGCAGTGATTCAAAAACACTAAACACAGCATCAATACCTAAATCTTCATTGGCATTAATTTGCGCATTAAATGGCACGGTTACTACAGATGCTAATACGCCGACAGCCATAATCTGGTATAAAGATTGAGCGGAAGAAACAACTGATACTGGTATGTTAATTAAATCTTCAAAAATAAAAGTTTGCAGTGAAAATAACAGTAAAAAAATAATCATAGCAACAACAATATGTAGCGATTTTGTGGTAGCAAAGACGCTAGTTCTTTTTTCTAACTGTTGGGTACTGTAAAAAGACAAATAACGCTGACTTGATGTTGTCATTGCTCCATTTAAAAACAGCATTAACGCCAAAACGCCGGCAATAAGGTTGAAAATACCATAGCCTTCAACACCAAGTTGATGGAGTAAAACACGTACCATATACAGGTTAACTACGGTCGTAATTAGCATTTTGACGATCTGAAAAAGAGTATTTTTCGCGACCCGCTTCCCTGACATTTTCTCTTCCGAATTTAAAGTAAAACTCGACGTTTAAGTGAATTAGTTACAACAATTCATAAAAACGTCATATCAATGCAACAATTAGCATTCAGATAGTAGATAAAAGGATATTTAAGTTCTATTGCTACAGGTACCAATCAAAGCGTTTGGTACTTTTTCCCAACCTTACGTTCTTTATTGGCATTACATTTTTATGACTTTCACTTTCCAAACCTCATTCTTTTACTCAACAAATCAAGTTCTGGAGAGTTGAAGAAGCATATAGTAGACTTCGCCTCCCAATGATAATGGAGAGAAATTCAATGAAACGTGTCGTTCTTTACGTCAAAGACAAATGCCCTCACTGCAAAGATGCTCAACGTTATCTTGATTCGAAAAACATTAATTACCGCCTTTGTAACGCGAAAATGCAACGTGGTCGTAAAGAGCTTGATGCACTTGGTGCTCGCTCTGTACCTGTATTGAAGATTGGTGACCGAGTAATGATCGGTTGGAATCCGAAGAACTTCGAAAAGATGTACAGTGGCAGTTAATCGCCTATAAATGGATAGTGACAAGAGCTTCTGAAATAAGAAGCTCTTTTTGTATCAGACGTAACGTTTCACAAAATCAATAAACGTCCGATCTGCGATAGATAAATACCCTTCTTTCCGCCAAGCTAGTGCCAAATCGAGCGTTACTGGCGGATGAAACGGAATGCCAACAACCCCCTTCTCGTTTTGAGTAACAAGCTCAAGCAGGGCCGTAATGGCAAACTCCTGCCTGACGATGCTCAATATCAGCGGCAGCAAGTTGGTTTCAAAGGAAGACTTCATGCTGAAACCGTGCTCTTCACTGACATGGTCTAAGAATTCTCGATGAAAATATCCGTGCTGAAACATCACCAATTCATGCTCGAAAAATTCATCAAACGTTATGGCTTCACGCTGCGCTAGCTCATGCTCGGGAGCAACAACGGCCACCATTTGGCTGCTGAACAAATGGTCCGTTTCTAGATCTTCAGGTACATCGTCACAGCTGATCACGCCGATATCGAGTTGTCCATTGAGCAACATTCGACGAATAGATTGCGTGCCAGCCTCAACAAGCGTCAGTTTTAGATCGGGAAACTGACTCTTAAACGCCATCACGATGCGCGGGAAGAAGTAACTCCCCATCATAGAAGGCGTGCCGAGGCGAACTTCTCCTTTCGCTAAACCTTTTAGTTCATCAATCGCTAATTGCGCATCGTGCAGTTGTTGAATCACTCGCTGCGCGTGAATGAGTAAGGTTTCCCCCTCTTTCGTTAGGCTGATTTTCTTATCTTCACGACGAAACAACGTCACGCCGAGTGACTGTTCGAATTTTTTTATCGAAATGCTTAACGCTGGTTGCGCGATATGAAGTGCCTTAGCTGCGTGAGTGACATTGCCATGCTCAGCAACAGCCAGAAAATGTTTCAGTTGTTTTGATTCCATAAGATCAAAAATATATCGTATCCATATTTTTAATATATTTTTTTAATCCATATCCAACTGATAGATTGATCACAATCTCCCTTATTGCTCCTATCAGGCAGGAAACATGGTCAGCTTTGGTACTCCGGAATACAAACGCATTACGCTATCTCTGGCGCTTGGCTCTTTTTTGGTTTTTTCTAACCTATACCTTTTACAACCTATGCTGCCGACCTTCGCAACGCTGTTTTCCATTTCAGAAACGCAGGTTAACTGGTTGTTTGCTGCCTCAACGTTAGCGCTTTCATTCAGTTTGGTGCCAATGGCGGTCTTGTCCGAATCCATTGGTCGTAAGCCAGTGATGATGGTTGGCTTGTTCTCTATTCCTGCCATTTCTGCGCTGATGCTACTTGGAGACTCATTTATATTTTTGGTGGCATGCCGAGCATTAATCGGAATCGCTTTAGCCGCATTTGCCGCTGTTGCCGTCGCATACATGGCAGAAGAACTTGATAAGCACGCATTTTCAATGGCCATTGGTACTTACATTGCAGCAAACTCATTAGGTGGCATCGCAGGACGTATTAGCGGCGGTTTGTTGGCGGATAACTTTAGTGTCGATGTCGCCATCGAAGTCATGATGGTTGTAACATTGATTGGCGTAATCTGCGTTCACTACTTACTGCCAAAACAACGCAACTTCACACCGTCATCCAGCAGCTTAAGACACCAAAATCGTGCCATTATTGGCCACTTCCGAAATCAGCGGGTTTGGTTTGCAATGCTCATCGGCGGGCTTAACTTTGCGTTGTTCGTCAATCTTTACTCAGTGATGGGCTTTCGTTTGGTTAGCGCGCCGCACAACGTTCCGGTCGGTCTAGCATCGTTGATATTCATCTGTTATCTGGGAGGAACTTTTTCTTCTCGATGCGCAGGGCATTGGAGCAAACGTTACTCTTCTATTCTAGGTATGTTCATAGGCGCTGTGGTTAGCATGGCAGGCATGTGGATTGCGGCTTTTGAGAGCCTCGCCGCTATGCTTATCGGTCTTCTGCTGATTAGTTTTGGCGCGTTTTTTACCCATACTTTGGCTTACGGCTGGGTAGGCCAAAACGCAACACAAGCAAAAGCAACCGCAACAGCTTTGTACTTGGTGCACTACTATGTTGGCGGAAGTTTAGGTGGTTTTTTATTGCTCTACTGTTGGCAACATGGCGGTTGGTCAACCGTACTGCTTGGCGGAAGCGTTTTGTATGCCGTGATGTTTGCTGCCATTGCCTATTTAAAACACATTTGTGAAAGCGTAGATACCGACAGCAACACTGATGTAGCAAGCTTGGGAAGAAGTTAATCGACTTCTCTGCTATGCTTGCGCCAAATTCATAAAAGCAAGAAAGTCGTATGCCAACGAGCTCAACACAAGAAACACCGAATACAGATATTAAGGCGATCACGCAACAAGTCGAACAATGGCTTAATGATGTCGTGATTGGTCTGAATTTGTGTCCTTTCGCTGCAAAGCCGCAGCGTAACAAACAAATTAAGATTTTTGTCAGCGAAGCAACACAAGAAGAAGCGCTGCTTGAGGATATTCTGCTGCAACTTATTGAACTCAGCACCACCGAACCAGAAAAGTTGGAAACAACATTGGTCGTCGTACCTAACATGCTGCAAGATTTCTGGGACTACAACTTCTGCATCGATTGGGTTGAAGGACTTATAAAACAACAGGATTGGGAAGGAATATTCCAAGTGGCGACTTTCCATCCCGACTATTGCTTCGGTGGTGCAGCACCAGAAGATGACGAGAACTTAACCAATCGATCACCATACCCAATCTTCCATCTTATTCGAGAAGAGAGTATGGAAAAGGTGTTGAAGCACTACCCTGACCCTGAATCGATTCCTGACACAAACATCGCGCGAGTTTCTGCTCTTTCAGAAGAAGAACGTAAAAAGCTCTTCCCTTATCTATTTCGTTAAGCCACAGTTTAGAACCTCAAGAGACGATTTCTAATCAGTTAGATTCTGATCTCTTGGGGATTAAAGTGCGGTTTGGTATCATTGCCCCTTCAATCGATTCAATGGACATTAGAATGCAACTGTCAAAGCTAACCCAAGAGATTTTTGATCACTTATACCGTGACATCACCGAGTTCCGTAGTACGTTCGACCTACCAGTCGCAGACGCTGCAAGCCTAGATGCACAAGCAGACACACTACACACCTCTTTGGCGATCGAAGAGCTAACAGAGCTAGCAGAAGCAGATTGTAAAACTGAACAAGCCGATGCGATTGTAGACAGCGTTTACGTTCTAATGGGTCGTCTAGTTCACCTTGGTCACAGCAAAGTAGAAGATAACCTAGCGATCAGCTACCTCATTGATCTTTTACTGAACGTTGCAGTAAACCGCGGAATCGACTTTATTCCTTGTTGGGACGAAGTTCATTCAAGCAACATGAGCAAAGTATGCCGCAATGAGCAAGAGTATACTGAGACCGAAGCCTTCTACGCAGAGCAAGGTATCAAGTTGATGGCTGTACAAAAAGGCGAATACATCATCGCAAAATGTGCACAAGACTTCGTGTCTGAAGGAAAAACCGTACGTAAAGGCAAAGTGCTCAAGTCGGTTTACTACCGTCCAGCGGACTTAAAACCGCTAACTCAATAAATACTTGGTTAAGTATTCAAGAAACAAAAAAACGACCTTATACGGGTCGTTTTTATTTTATCAGCACAAACCTAGGCTCTAATCGAAGATCAAATACGGTCTCTCGTCTATCATCACTTTTCTGACCTGAGTTTTGAACACTTCAGCGAGACCAGCCTCGGAGAGCACGTCATCCGCCCTGCCCGACGAATGCAACACACCATTACTGAGCAATAACACTTTATCGGCATGTTTAAGGGTGCGATTCAAATCATGATTCGCCACGAGCACGCCAATACCTTGCGCCGCGATAGCATTGATTAACTGATACAACAAACCTTCTTGAGCAATGTCGAGCGGAGCGGCTGGCTCATCTAAAATCAACAACTGCGAGTATGGATTTATCGTTCTCCACACTTGTAAGCATACACCCGCTAAGCGTACGCGTTGCCACTCGCCTCCTGATAGCGTTTGAATGCTGCGGTGCAGCTTATCTTGCAGTTGGACGAGCTCGACCACCATATTAACGGCATCACGAACTTTACCATCAGTGATCGCAGTGCCACTTGGCAAGGACAACGCAAGATATTGAAAAACATCGACGTTAAATGCAGGTCTAGATTGCTGACATAAGTAACCGCGAACATAAGCTTGTTCCGACAAAGATAACGTGAGCAAGTTTTTGTCATCCACATGAACTTCACCGCTCGCTCCGTCCCTGCCAGTTAATGTGCCAGAAATCGCTGCGAGTAACGTACTCTTACCAGAGCCGTTTGGTCCGACAACGTGGACGACTTCGCCAGCTTTGCATTCAAATGAAAGTGGCAGTAAACGACTTCCAACCGCTATATGCTTAACGCGCATCATGACTCTTCACCAACATCCAAATGAAAATAGGCGCACCGATAGAAGTCGTCATCACACCTAAAGGCAGTTCTGCGGAATCCAGCAATAGTCGCGCACCAATATCTGCAAAAACAAGCAAAGCTGCGCCAAATATCGCCGACAGTGGCAACAAGTAACGGTTTTCTGTGCCAAATGCTAATCGCAGCAAATGCGGAACCACCAAACCAA
Source organism: Vibrio sp. YQ_11 (assembly GCF_043103065.1). NCBI lineage: Bacteria > Pseudomonadati > Pseudomonadota > Gammaproteobacteria > Vibrionales > Vibrionaceae > Vibrio > Vibrio sp. YQ_11. The sequence goes on from NZ_JBICJM010000049.1 coordinate 45,838, forward strand.
CAAAGCTAATGATGCCACCTAATGCGACGGAGCAACCAACCAACACTGAGATAGCTAAAATCAACTTCCAGCGCATCTGATGGACATCGACACCGAGTTGAGTGGCATGAATCTCTCCAAGCATTAACTTATCGAGCGGTTTACCTTGGCAACATAGCCAAACTAGAACAGGGAACATGACTAATGTTACCGAGTGCTGATACCAACTCGCGCCACCAATGCTCCCCATAAGCCAGTACATTAGCTGGCGTAGGCTTAAATCATCACTGAAGTAAAAAGCCCATGTCACGATGGCACTGGATAAAATACCCAACGCGACACCGACTAACAGTAAACGCGCTGTCGTGAGATGCATCGCCCGAGCAATACCAACCAATATCAGCGTGAACAACATCGAGCCAGCTATCGCCGCCAGCATAAAGATCATAGGCGTTGGCAGCACAGGCAATGCAAACATCACCAAAACCATCGCCAAACTTGCGCCCCCAGAAATGCCAAGCACGCCCGGCTCTGCCAGCACATTCCCCAACAAAACTTGTAGTGTGGCACCAGATACGGCCAATGCAGCTCCTATCATTGCTGCTGCGACCAATCTTGGCAGACGCAAATCCAGTAATAGCTTTTGCTCAAATATAGAGAGGGATTGAAAAGGAGAAAGGAAAACCTCCCCGACCATCAAATGAATAGTAGAGAGTAAAACGAGTACGACTGACATAATCACGAGATTACGCTGCCAGCGTCGCTCCTTGTTCAAGATAAGTTGTTGAAAATCCATAGTGGCCGATAAAAACAAACGAGGCTTAACCTTACAGTTAAGCCTCGGTAGATTGCAATTAACTTCTGAGAGTAATGTTGGATTAATCGTAAACCAACTCACCCTCTTCAAAACGCGTTTTCACTTCACAAACCATCAGTGCGGCACGTTGACCAATAGCAACATGACGATTTGGGAAGACAATCGCTTCGTTGTCATTTTTAGCCATCAGAGGCTTGTCGCCATCATGACCAAAGACTTCACCATGAACAAACGAAGTAAAATTCTCCACGTTGTCGTCAAACATGAAATCGAAATCATCATGCAAGCGGACGATAGTGCGACTTACGCGATATTTAATACACGGTTTCGATAAGTGCTCTGGCTGAGCTTCTGCAATCAAATTACGCAGAGCCAAGTCAAATGCCGTTAATCTGTCCAGAGCGTTTTCACCAATTCTGGCGACGCGGCCAAGCTCCATCGTTAGCGCTTGTGCACCGTAATTCTCTGCACTGTACCAACTGAACGTACTTGATGGTGAATTGGATAACAACACAGCTTCAATATGCGCACTATCGAGAAAATCTACCAACGCTTTGCTGCGAACTGGGTGGCGCGTTTTTGGGCTTACCGCAAACGTGTAATGTTTCGAACCACGAATAGCACAATGCAAATCTAGGTGCCAACGCGTTTTTGGTTCTGTATCTTGATAGAAATCTCGCACCAACAATTTCAGCGTATCAGCAATCGCCAGTTCTTTCGTTGGTTCGTGCTCTTTTTCATCGAATAGACGATTGAGGTTTTCTTCTAGGAATCGTGTATGCGCCAGAGTTGACTCAGGGTGAGCAATAATGAATAAGCAACGTGCATCGACTTTCTGGAATCCAGATTCGATGTCTTTGATGATCGAATCCACCAGCTCCATCGGTGCGGTTTCATCCCCGTGAATACCACAAGAGATGATGATGTTCTTCGTTTCCTGAGTCGGGTTTTCAGGAATGACTTCTAGCACACCACGCTGATAGAGTTTGAGTTGTACGCCGTTTGATAGCACCTGCTCCGCTGGCGCTACATCAATATGAACATCTAACGTGTCAGTTAAAAACGATTGGCGAAAGAGAGACTTCGTCATGCGTTACTCCTTAATAGCACGGCGGGTATGTTAATAAATTGTACAAAGGATTTTTGTTGCTGCGATCTCACTTATGAGTAGAAACCGCTAAATTTATCAAAAATCCGATACCCATTTGCGCCATGCACTCAAATCAAGCATTGAGGCGTTTATTTTTTAAACAATTACAAAGTGTTAGGGCTGTGAACTTTACCACAGCCTTCTGTAAGATCATTATGATTTGATCAAGTTTGAGTGTCTGTTAACCTTTTGAGCCGATTTTTTCGGCGGTGTGCGGATTCTTTATACAACACATGGTCATTTGCTTTGTCACTGCTTCTATGAGCAAACGGCTATGCGAACCAAAGATACCGCCAGTACCACCAAATAGTTCGAACTGAAGCCCTATCCGAGCAAGATTTATCGACTAGAGTCAACAGAACTCAACCTCTTATTGGCTACGCTGCGCAAGTAGGCGTTCAAACTCATCGACTTTGTCGCGTACGAGCTCCACGCTTTGTTGCCAGAAGTCTGGTTTGGTTAAGTCCATCGATAGATGTTTTTCAACCACCTCTTCTGCCATCATGTTGCCAGTATCACGCAGTAAATTAACGTAATCAATGTAGAAGTTTTCACCTTTAGCTTCACGTTGCGCATAAATGCCTTTACTGAACAAGAAGCCGAATAGATACGGATAGTTATAGAAACTCACATCGGCAATCGAGAAGTGCAGCTTGCTTGCCCAAAAATAGGGGTCAGCTTCACTCATCACGTCTCCGTACCAATCTTCCCACGTTTCTGACATCAGATTACAGAAATCCTGAGCGGTTAATTCTCCCTCCTGACGACGTTCGTAGAATGCTTTTTCAAACTCGTATCGAACAGGAATATTGATCATTAACGCCAGCGCAGAAGACAACTCTTCCCACAGCATTTCGAGTTTGTCGTCCACACTTTCTGCTTTCGAGATCAAATGATCGCGTACGATATTCTCTGCAAAAATAGAAGCGGTTTCTGCCAGTGTCATTGGGTAGTAAGTTTGGCAAAGCGGCAGATCTCGAATAACCCAGTTATGGAAGGCATGACCAAGTTCGTGAGCCAATGTCATCAAATCAGAACGGCTACCACTCCACGTCATGAATACCAACGGTGTGCGCGTGGCTGGTAGCTTAGTGCAGTACGCCCCCAAACGTTTATTGGCATTGGGCGCGGCATCAATCCAACCGTTTTGAACCATTAAACGCACAAACTCAGACATCTCTGGGTTGACGGTTTCAAACGCTTCGCAAATCACATCGATTGCTTCATTGAAATCGTAGACTTTAGCATCACCGCTTAATGCAGGCATTGCGGCAAGGTGGTTCCACGGCTTCATCTCATCCAAACCGTGCACTTGCGCCATCAGTTTACCGGCTTTTTGGCCAATATCACGACTGTCCTTCGCCACTTTCATCATGGCAGCCAAGGTTTCAGATTGAATGCGGCTACCGTACAAACTTGGTTCTAAAAAGTGTACCTCTCGCTTAGTCGAGCGCTTTTTGTTTTCAGTTAAACGCCAGCCTGCAAGTGCATTTAAAATCGCGGCGAAAGACTCTTGGTGCGTTTCCATTGCTTTTTGGACGCCACGCCATGCCGCTTCTTGGCGGTCAAACTCTGAACCGTAAAGGATACTTGCAGCTTGGGAGAAACCGAGCTCTTCAGTAGTGCCATCAGCATGGTCTAACGTAACCTTTAACGAACCCGTCAAGTTGTCGTACAAATTGCCCCACGCAGATTTGCCATCGACACTCATCGCAGCTAAAAGCTTCTCTTCTTCCATACTCAAGCGTGTATCTGCCAGTTTTCTCGACTCCATAATAGAGAAAGCTTGACCGCTGATGTCTGGATTTTCGTGATCGAGAACGCGAGCAATGAACTCATCATCTGCATGCGTTAAGGTAAGTTCGAAAGCACTAAACGCTTGAGACAATTCAGAGAAAATACGCATCATACGACCAGAAAGCGCTTTCGCTTCGGCGTTAGTAGCGTTCACTGATGAGTAGCAATTGGCGAAGTTGTAGACCGTGCCCGCCAAGCGACTTGCTGCTTCGTTAGTCAGAATGGCATTTTGCATCACTTCAACATTTTCACAATCTTGCGATTGCTTATTCAGCAGGTCAATACATTGCTCAACAAGTGCGATATCGTCTTGAATTCGAGGGTCGGCAAGGTCGTTGTAAACGATGGATAAGTCCCAACTAGGAGTGGTCATTTTTTAGAGTTCCTTTTGATGTAATCGAATCGGTCTTTCCTCTTCCTCCTAACAAAATAGGATTTAGAAAGCCGATTTCTTCCATGACTAGGGCTGCTTTTCTTCCTTGATTTGTTTCGCGTTGAAGGCCAACAGCGCCTGATTTTAATCTTCTACAAGAGGCACGCCTATTGAACGAACTGAGGCGTAAACTTGGTCATCAATAGTAATTGTTATATGAGTGACTGAGGCATTTCCTATCGCCAATGTCGAATACCATTGAGGATTGCGCCAATCCACGCCCAAAACATGAGCGAGAATTATTCGAATTACGCCACCATGCGTGACAATTAACAAGTTGTCATTGATATCGTTAATGATTTGAGACCAAGCGCGACTAACGCGCTGAGAAAATGTGCTTAAGCTCTCGGCATTAGGCAACGAATGGTGAGCGGGTGATTGCCAAAAGGCATCGAGTTTTTTCCAATGTTCAGTAAGCAAATCAAATGGCATGCCATCGAAGTCACCAAAGTCCATTTCTTGCAGATCGTCTTCGGTGGTCATTGGCAACAATTGTTGCTCAGCTAATATTTGCGCCAAATCGTGACAACGAGAAAGCGGCGACGATATTATCCCCGCTACGTCGTATCCTTTGGTTTTCCAAGCCATGGCGATTTGCTGCTGCTCGGCCTCTTTCACTTTGAGATCAGTCTGACCATGTAAGCCAGGCGCTGCGTCTACTTTTCCATGACGCATAAGATAGATATTGAGCGTTTTCATTACCTTCGTATCCTATTCTTTAAGAACCAATGGCAACCCTGCCGCAACAAACGTTACTCGAGAGCATACTTGAGCAAGTTGTTGATTCATGCGCCCTGCATTATCAACAAAATAGCGGCTCACAGCACCCAGCGGCACGATGCCCATTCCCACCTCGTTAGAGACAAAAATCAGTGTCGCGCGAGAATTTTCAACCGCTTGAGTGAGCTTTTCTATCTCTTGTTCTAATGACTCGTTACGACAGGCTTCACCTAGCTCAAAAATCCAGTTGTTCAGCCACAGCGTTAAGCAATCAACCAACACAACGTCATTAGCATCAAAATGAGCAAGTAAATCAGGAAGTCGAAGGTGGCATTCGTGTTCATGCCACCCTTCCCCACGTTGAGCTTGATGATGCTTAATCCGCTCTCGCATCTCATCATCAAATGGCAACGCAGTAGCGACATAATGTAATGACTTGTTCTCCTTTTCGGACAACTGTCTTGCGGTTTGTTCAGCAAGTTTCGATTTTCCTGAACGAGCACCACCGAGAATTAACTGCTTCATATATTTTGATAAAACGCGATTAGAGTAAGGTAAACCAAGAGTTCAGAAAGCTGCTGCGCTGCACCTAAGCAATCGCCAGTAAAACCGCCAATGCGCTTAGTCAGCCAACGTTTGAATGCCAATCGAAATGCAAACAAAACGATGACGATAAATGATGTCTGCATTACCCCGAGAAAGAGCGAAACCACGCCCGCAGTAAACAGCAAAATGGCAACTTCAGACGAGGACTGCTTGTTCGCAAGCGGCTTGCTTTTCGAGGTGTCACTGTCACTCACATAAGGCATGTCGTAAATTAGCGTTGCAGCGAGGGCACGACTCGTGGTGTAGGCCACAACAATAACGAGCCAAAAATCAGGCAAATGCACCAACTCGCTCCAAAGGACAAACTTCGCCAACAACGCCATCACTAATGTTGCGGCGCCATAAGTCCCGATGCGGCTGTCCTTCATGATAGAAAGACGACGTTCAACCGTCATACCGCCGCCAATGCCATCCGCCATATCAGTCAAACCATCTTCGTGAAAAGCACCGGTGAGCAACAGGCTGAACGCCATGGTTAATACAAGAGCAACGGAATCAGGGAAAATAAGTTGAGTGAAGTAGAACACAAGCGCGCAAAGCACACCAAGAATCACACCAACCAAGGCAAAATATCGCCCGGCTTGGTTCATACGCTCTTCGCTGTAAGGTAAGTCACTCGGTACAGGCAAGCGGCTAAAAAAGCTCACAGCCAAGAGGAATAGCTCCATTTGATAGCGTAGCGTTGCTTGTCTTGAACTTTTTGACTCAGACACTAAACCGTTACTCCTGCACTCTCAAAACTGGCCATTTTATTATAGAACTGCGCAGCGGCCTTCAATAGCGGCAATGCCAACGCAGCACCTGTTCCTTCACCGAGGCGGAGCCCTAAATCCAGCAAAGGTTCGGCTTTTAATGACTCCAACACAAACTTGTGTCCGTTTTCTTCTGAACGATGTGCAAACAGCATGTAGTCACGTGTTTCTTCGTCTAGTAACGTGGCAACATACGCCGCGACAGAGACAATAAAACCATCGACAAGCACTGGCGTTTTTAAACGCTTCGCCTCAAGGAACGCCCCGACCATCTGTACGATTTCAAATCCACCAACTTGCGATAATACGGCTTTGGCGTCTAGACCTCGACAACGACTTACCCCTTGAGCAACCAACTTTAACTTTCGGCTCAACTGCTCTGAGTTGATGCCCGTACCAAGACCAACACAGTGGTTTACCTCAAGCGGGCTGAGTGCCGCCAATAATGCGGAAGCCGAGCTGGTGTTTCCAATCCCCATCTCACCAAACATCAGTAAGTTAGATCCTGAATAGATGGTGCTTTGCGCCACTCTTGCACCATATTCCAAACCAAGCGCCACTTGTTCAGAAGACATCGCCGCTTGCTTTGAAAAATTGGCAGTGCCATTTCCTAAGCGCTGCTCAATTAAATTCGGATGAGATTTAAACTCAGGAACCATGACTTCGATTGGCGCAAGCATACCGCAGTCAATCACTTTGAATTCGATTTGGTTTACATCGCAAAAGCAGTTAATTGCCGCACCTCCAGCAAGGAAGTTTGCAACCATTTGCTGGGTAACTTCACTCGGTGCGATGCTAATGCCTTCTTTCGCAACACCATGGTCGCCAGAAAACACCAACATCGTTGGCTTGCGAATAACAATCTCTTCTACGGCTTGTGCTTGATCTTGGCTTTGAATCAACGCTAACTGCAATGCGACTTTTTCTAGCAACCCTAGAGCACCTAAGGGTTTGGTTTTGTTATCAATGCGCGTTTGAATATCTGCGGAAAAAGAGCAATCCATGTTTGGTATTCCTTCAAGTAATTGGTGTTCGTTCGATAGAAACGTTGTCTACAGTTGCGTATGCATTACGACGAGACAAGATAAAAGGCTGACGACGAATGAGAGAATAAGTGTACGCCTCTTTCATTCTATTTCATCTGATTTTCTCTTTTTGCTGATGTTTTTAGCATTCTGACTGTCATATTGACAATAATATGATTCTAGGTGGCTGTTTTTACATAAATAGAAAAGTGATACGAATACATATCACCTGGGTATCCAGCACAAAAAACCAAGCCTATACAACCAAGCAAATCATTGAAATCTATAACCAAAAAACAAACCAAAGTGACTAAAACCAAGCATTTATAACATGTCTAACACCTAATAAACTCAACGATTGGCACAACAAATGCTTGAATTAATTCGTCCCAATAAAATGGAGAGAGAATTATGTTTGCCAATCAAAGTCGTCGCCCTGCTAAGAGAAGCAAGCCCAAACCGCAGCGCAAAACCCGGCGCTCAATTCCCTTATCACTCTCCTAAGCCTAAGACCCGTAAATAACGGGTCTTTTTTTAACATGCGATATCGAGCTCGCCACTGCACAAATTTGATGGTGAGTTGCGGCTTATTCTTGCTCTTTCAGCGTGTTGGCATAAGCTACTAATGCCTAAGCACTTGTTCTCTAAAGAGGAAGCATACAATGACAAACGATGTTAACACTTGCGTAATCATCGCTGGCGCAACTGGGTTAGTCGGCAGCAAAGTGGTCGAAAACCTCATTGCTCAGTCAGGTATTTCTCATTTGTACTCCCTCTCCAGACGCCCACTTAAAGACATTTATGACCCAACAAACAAGATCATTCCAATCATTGATGCAGAGCTCACTATTCATCAATGGAATGAAAATCAAACAACGCCCGATATAGGTTTCATTTGTTTGGGCACGACTCTCAAGCAAGCAGGCAGTAAAGAAAACCTACGTAAAGTCGATGTCGAACTGGTCACTTCGGTCGCACAGCAAATGAAAATGGTCGGCGTAAAACGCCTTGCGGTGGTGTCTAGTTTAGGTGCCAACCGTTCCTCTCCTTCTCACTATCTTGCTTGCAAAGGACAAATGGAGCAGAACATTGAAAAAATGGGATTTGATGAAGTGGTGTTTGTGCGTCCAGGCCCTTTAGTTGGTGAACGCGATCACCCGCGAAGTGATGAAAAGCTTGTTCAAGCTTTATTCAAAGTCATTCGCCCACTTATGATAGGGAAATTGTCTAACTTTCTGCCGATTAAAGCCGAAGAAGTGGCCAAAGCGATGATTTATCAAGTTTACAGTTATCAGGAAAATTCGGTTGTTTATCTACAAAGAAAAGAAATGCTCGACCTACTGCATCATTATGACTAGTCATTTTGCTTAAAAATCACGCTAAACAGTAAGTTCACGAGATTTATCTCTCATTTTATATTCATTTTAGATCTATCTAATACCTGTTTGTCATTTTTAAAGTTATATCCTGAGCGTTATCTTACGGCATCAGTATATAACCCCGTATAAAAAACAGTCGGCGTTTCACGCCAGATTGATAAGGTCAGATTATGGATTTTGCAGTGATAGCCTCTCTTGCCGTGTTTATAGGCATATTATTCTTTCTTTTTACCCAGCAACAAAAACAGAACACCCTTTCTCGTCTCGTTTTAATTGGTCTTGTTACTGGCTCTCTTTTTGGCTTGGCTCTTCAGCTTATTCACGGTGAAGGCAGCGACGTCATTTCGAAAACACTAGAATGGGTTGGTATTGTTGGTAGCGGCTATGTCGGCTTGCTAAAAATGGTGATCATGCCACTTGTGTTGGTTTCGATGATTTCTGCGGTAGTAAAACTAGAGAAAGGTGGCTCACTTGGCAAAATCTCTGGTCTGACGATTTCTGTGTTGCTAGTCACCACAGCAATTTCGGCTTTGATCGGTATTCTTGTTACTTCTGCGTTTGGTCTGTCAGCGGAAGGGCTAACTGAAGGCGCTCGTGAAACGGCTCGAATTGCGGTTCTTGAAAGCCGAGCGGGTACAGTAAGCGATCTAACCATTCCACAAATGCTAGTAAGCTTTATTCCGACAAACCCATTTGCAGACTTAACGGGAGCACGCTCAACCTCAATCATTGCTGTTGTCATTTTTGGTGTACTAACTGGTATTGCAGCTCGCAAAGTAATGATGGAAAAAGAGGAATTGGAATCACCAATTCGCACGTTTGTTGAAGCGGCTCAATCTATCGTTATGCGCTTAGTAAAAATGATCATGGCGCTTACACCTTACGGTATTGCTGCATTGATGGCGAAAGTGGTTGCAACCTCAAATGCATCCGACATCCTAAACCTACTTGGTTTTATCGTCGCGTCATACGTCGCTATTGGTTTGATGTTTGTTGTGCACGGCATTTTGGTTTCATTCGTTGGCGTTAGCCCTGTTGAATACTTCAAGAAAATTTGGCCTGTATTGACGTTTGCGTTCACTTCTCGCAGTTCGGCGGCAACCATCCCATTGAATATTGAAGCGCAAGTGACCAAGCTCAATGTGCCACCAGCGATCGCGAACCTATCTGCTTCTTTCGGTGCAACAATTGGTCAGAATGGTTGTGCGGGTATCTACCCTGCGATGCTAGCTGTGATGGTTGCCCCAACAATGGGTATTAACCCACTAGACGTAAACTTCATTCTTTCTCTGATTGCGATCATTACTATCAGCTCGTTTGGTATTGCGGGCGTTGGTGGCGGTGCAACATTTGCGGCATTGATTGTTCTTCCAGCAATGGGCTTGCCTGTAACGATCGCTGCACTTTTGATCTCAATTGAACCTCTGATTGATATGGCTCGTACTGCGCTGAACGTTTCTGGCTCAATGACGGCAGGCACCATTGCAAGCCGAGTGTTGAAGTCCTCAGAAGCTGAAACGGCTCTTGAAGAAACGAAAGCCTAATCCTTATTTGCTGCCTAAGCAGACAAATGCAAAACTTCAAGCCGATGGTTCGCCATCGGCTTTTTCATTTTCACAACTTCACCTTGCATCTTTCGTTGCTAGTCAAGGCGTTGAATGGTCTAATACTCTTATCGGTTCCGTAAACGGTAAGCAGAATGCACCAAGATAATCAGCCCACTTTTTTCTTCTTTGACTACGAGACTTGGGGTACAAATCCCGCGAAAGATCGTCCAAGCCAATTTGCTGGTGTTCGCACAGATGAAAACTTCAATATCATCGGCGAACCTCTGGTGATGTACTGCCAGCTTCCTGCTGATTATCTACCTTCTCCGGAAGCTGCATTAATTACCGGCATTACGCCGCAAAAGGCGATGCAAGAGGGTCTATCCGAGCCTGAGTTTATTGCTAAGATTCACGCCGAGTTATCGAAGCCAAAAACCACCAGCCTAGGCTACAACAGCATTCGTTTTGATGACGAAGTGACGCGTTACACCTGTTACCGCAACTTTATCGACCCATACGCGTGGAGCTGGCAAAACGGCAACTCGCGTTGGGACTTGCTCGATGTATTGCGTGCATGCCATGCGTTGCGTCCTGAAGGCGTAGAATGGCCCGAGAATGAAGACGGCTTCACCAGTTTCAAGTTAGAACATTTATCGGTTAAAAATGACATTGAGCACAGTAATGCGCACGACGCGATGGCTGACGTTATCGCAACGATTGAGATGGCAAAGAAAGTCAAAGCCGCACAGCCAAAGCTGTTCGATTACTTCTTTTCTATGCGCCATAAACGTAAGCTGAATGAACTGGTTGATATTGTAAACATGACACCGCTGATGCATGTCTCAGGCATGTTAGGTCGCGAATGCCAATACACCAGCTGGATTGTGCCTGTCGCGTGGCATCCAACGAATAACAACGCGGTTATTACGATTGATTTAGCCAAAGATCCGCAGCCAATTCTTGCACTTTCAACCGAAGAGTTGCACGAACGTCTCTACACCAAGCGTGAAGACCTCGGCGACCTACTACCCGTACCGGTGAAACTGGTTCACCTCAATAAGTGCCCTATTTTAGCACCAGCGAAAACGTTGACGGCGGAAAACGCAGAAAACATCGGCATTGATCGTCAGAAGTGTCTCGATAATTTGGCACTACTTCGCCAGCACCCTGAGATTCGAGAAAAACTAATCGGCTTGTTCTCTATCGAACGTCAATTTGAAAAAAGCGATGATGTGGACACTCAACTTTACGATGGTTTCTTCTCTCCAGCTGACCGTGCAGCGATGGATATTATCCGCGAAACCGATCCAAACAATCTTGCTGCCTTGGATATCGAGTTTGACGATAAACGCATCAAACCGCTGCTATTCAGATACCGTGCTCGTAACTTCCCTGGCACTCTCGATGAGCAAGAGCAACGACGCTGGGCACTTCATTGCCGAGAGGTATTTGAAAGCCAAATCGAAGAGTATATGCTGAATTTAGAAAACTTAGTTCACGAACATGAAAGTGACGAAAAGAAGATTGCAATATTAAAATCCGTTTACCGTTATGTAGAGAGCCTAGCCTCCTAATTTCTACTTATCCAAGCGCACCTTAGGGTGTGCTTGTCGTTTATATGCTGTCAAAATGATAAAAGATCGATTCTTACAACTGATCCAACTGCTCATCTCCCTCTTCCTCATCATGGGAGCACTTGGAATCGGAATTACTATTCAAAAATTCACTGGCGTTTCTGTTCCCGGAAGCGTCATCGGTATGCTTGTACTGTTTTTCTCCATGACACTTGGCCTTGTCAAAGTGGATTGGGTCAAACCGGGCGCAACGCTATTCATTCGCTACATGATCTTACTCTTTGTCCCAATCAGTGTGGGACTCATGCAGCACTTCGATATGCTACTTGCGAATGCATTGCCAATCATAGCTAGTGCAGTCGGTGGTTCACTCATTGTCTTGGTCAGCCTTGCTTGGCTACTGGACTACTTGCTAAAGGAGAAACATTAATATGTGGTTAATTGTCACTATTGTCGTTTTCCTGATTGCTCGCCAAATCGCAATTAAGATCAACAGCCCACTTGCAAACCCTTTGTTGATCAGTATTGCAGTACTGATTCCTTTATTAACGTACCTCAATGTACCGTTTGAGACATACTACGCCGACAACGAAGGCATCAGCTTTTTACTACAACCAGCTGTTGTAGCTTTGGCTTACCCTTTGTACGAGCAACTTCCTCAAATCAAAGCCAACTGGCGAATCATCACGTTTGCTTGTACGCTCGGTAGTATTATGTCAATGGCAACCACAACCCTCATCGCCGTTGCATTTAAAGCTGACATCAGTTTAATCGCGAGCCTAGTAGGTAAGTCAGTGACCACTCCGATTGCAATGGAAATCTCAAGCCACCTTGGTGGCGAAGCGGCAGTCGCTGCAATCTTAGTACTGATCGTAGGTCTTCTTGGCGCTATTTTGGCGTACCCAATCTACAACCTAATCGGCATTAAGCATCCAATTGCTCGCGGTTTGACGATGGGCACAGTATCGCACGCGCTGGGTACTGCAACTTGCGCAGAGAAACAACCTGTCGACGCAGCGTTTTCATCGTTAGCGTTGGTGCTATGCGGCATCATCACTTCCATTCTCGCTCCGAGCTTTTTTGGTTTAGCAGTCTGGCTATATCAATAAGTCATTGTGACGGTCTGTCCTCCCTCCGACAGGCCGTCACTTTCCTTTTCTCATCGTAGTACGCTGTTGAAAACGATTTTCGCTACAAAGCACACTTCCCATCTAACGTGTCCCAACAAGATTCATAACTAAACGCTATCTTTCGCTGCTAGCATATTTTCATTACTTGGGTATATGAATATCCATTGATATAGTTATTTATGAGACGAAGTTAACGCTCAACACGATTGCAATCGAATACATGTGTGAGCTCACTCTAATTATGTAACAGAAATATCAATTGCATTATTTAACGTGATCTAAAGCACGGAACATTTCTCTCCTTTGCATAGAATAACTGTCCATGCAATAACAAGGATTCAACATGAAAAGTCGCATTGAACAGGCGCTAGCAAGCGCTCCTGAAGCACTTTCAAAACAACTTGCTCCTATCGTCCTAGCCGACGATTTTGATGCTACTCTTTCAGCGCAGCAGTTTGAGCAATTGCTTTCAGCTACCAGCCTATCAGATAAAGAGCTGCGTGTTGCTCTACTTCCTTTTGCCGCTGCATATTCTTACGCTCCTATTTCTGAGTTCTATGTTGGTGCAATTGTTCGAGGCTTGTCTGGCCGTCTGTACTTTGGTGCAAACATGGAGTTCTTTGGTGTTCAGTTAGGCCAAACTGTTCACGCAGAACAATCTGCAATTAGCCACGCTTGGATGAAAGGCGAACACGGTGTCAAAGACATCACCATCAACTTTAGCCCTTGTGGTCACTGCCGCCAGTTTATGAACGAACTGTCGACTGCTAAAGAGTTGAAAGTTCAGCTACCTGAGCGCGACGAAAAGTCATTACATGAATACTTACCAGAAGCTTTTGGTCCAGCAGACCTTGGTATTGAGTCTGGTTTGATGACCGAAGTAAAACACCAATTTGTGTGTGATGATGAAGACGCATTGATTCAACAAGCCGTCGAAGCGATGAACATGAGCCATGCGCCGTATACCAATAACCTCAGTGGTTTGGCATTAGAGCTCGCGAACGGTCGTGTGTTTAAAGGTGCTTATGCAGAAAACGCCGCATTTAACCCAAGCCTTCCACCGCTGCAAGTAGCACTGATTCAAGTGTTGTTGGCAGGCGAAACCTTCGACAGCATTAAGGCTGCCGCTCTAGTTGAAAACTCTGAGGGTAAAATCAGTCACCTAGCAGACACACAGTCTTCGTTAGAAGCGCTAAACCCAGATATTCCCGTCAGTTTTGTTAACGTATAAAATTCACTAATATGTCATTAAAAGCTCTACAACATGTAGAGCTTTTTTATTGACAAAAAACCACAAGCAAACGTTTGCTTCGCAATGAAAAATCAGTATGATCCCCTGCAATTTCTGTCTCATCACTTTATTTTGTAAGGGAACACTATGTTCGGTACTGCAACCAGCGCAAATGCTACCCGTGTATTACTATTAGGCTCTGGTGAGCTTGGTAAAGAAGTGGCAATTGAATGCCAACGACTAGGTCTAGAAGTGATTGCTTGTGACCGTTATGCAGACGCACCTGCGATGCAAGTCGCTCATCGTAGCTACGTGCTCGATATGTTGGATGGTAAAGCTCTAGAAGAGATCATAAACAAAGAGCAGCCAGCTTACGTTGTTCCAGAAATAGAAGCTATCGCGACCGATAAACTTGTCGAGCTTGAAGAGAAAGGCCTGAATGTTGTGCCAACTGCGAAAGCGACCAAGCTCACCATGAACCGTGAAGGCATTCGTCGCTTAGCCGCAGAAGAACTAGACCTATCCACCTCCCCTTACCGATTTGCAGACAACTACGATGACTTTAAAGCCGCAGTAGAGCACGTAGGTATCCCATGTGTGGTCAAACCTGTCATGAGTTCATCTGGCAAGGGACAGAGTGTCATCAAAACGGAAGACGATATTGAAAAAGCATGGGACTACGCACAAGAAGGCGGCCGAACTGGCGCAGGTCGAGTCATCGTTGAAGGCTTTATCGATTTTGATTACGAGATTACTTTGTTGACCGTTAGAGCAGTGGACGGCGTTCACTTCTGCGCGCCAATTGGTCACCGTCAAGAAGATGGTGATTACCGTGAATCATGGCAGCCACAAGCAATGTCGGAAAATGCAATCAAAGCAGCAGAGTACACGGCAGAGAAAGTCGTAAACGCTTTAGGTGGGTACGGTATTTTCGGCGTAGAGCTCTTTGTTAAAGGTGACAAGGTTATTTTCAATGAAGTGTCTCCTCGTCCGCATGACACTGGCATGGTTACGATGATTTCTCAAGAAATGTCCGAATTTGCTCTTCATGTTCGCGCATTTACTGGAATGCCGATTAACAAAATCGTTCAGTATGGCCCTTCTGCATCAGCGGTGATCCTAGGTCAAGGCACATCAACGGACATTCGTTTCGACAACGTTGCGAAGGCTTTAGCGCAACCTCAAACTCAAGTGCGCTTATTTGGCAAACCAGAAATCGATGGTCGTCGTCGTTTGGGTGTCGTGTTAACTCGCCGTAAAGCTATTGAAGAGTCTGTTCAAGACGCGGTCGAAAACGCAAAGAAAGTAAAAATCGTTTACTAATCTTTGAGTTCTCAATAATCAAAAAAAGCGCAGCTTTATATCGCTGCGCTTTTCTTTTATTTGCGAGTTCTATTTATAAACTCACTAGTACGGAAATCGTCTTACTGAGCTTCAATTAAGTACACTTCTTCAGAGAAGCGGCTTAAACCCTTCTTCGCGATCTTTGGATGATGTTCATCAGCTTGATCGACGTTTAAGCATGTTACCTTGTAGCCTGCAAACAACTGTTGAATTTCTTCCAATGGCACACTAAATGGAGGACCAGCCATTTCCTCTTGCGGATAGTTCAATGTCACAAGCAAAATACGACCGCCCGGATTCAAAAGCTGCTTCAAGCGCGCTACGTACTCTTCTCGCATATCTTGCGGCAAAGCCACCAACGCAGCGCGATCATAAACGATATCGGCTTGAGAAACTGGAGCAGTAAAGAAATCACCAGTATAAATCGACAGTTCATCAAACTGATACAACTCGTGCATACCACTAATTGGGGTCACAGTTGGTGTATAAAAGTGTTCAGCAAAGAAAGAACGCACCGCTATTTGACTCAGCTCAACCCCTTCCACAGAATCATGTTTCGTTGCTAACCAAACGAGATCTTCAGACTTACCACACAAAGGAACCAAGACTTTGTCTTCACGTTTCGGATTCGCATGGTGCCAGTACGCTGGCAATAGAGGGTTCACATCTTCCAAATGAAAACCGATTTGATTACTGGCCCACTTACTGTGCCAAAATTCTTGATCTCTCATTCTTACTTTCTACTTGTTGGCTGATTTTCGTTTTGTGGGGTAAGACTAATGATTTTTTTAAATTTGTCTATGCCGTTCATCTTTGGTTAATACTGCGATGATAGGATGTCATCGTTCCTTGGAGAACAAACTCTTTATTCTCTATGCAGAATAAAGAAAAGAGAAATGGTGATCTAACGCACGATTCCTCCAAAAGGTTAATTTTTAGCCTTGGGATCTTTCGGAAAGTCCCCATAAATAAGTTAGTACCTAATTTGCCCAGTCTTAGCGACTTTTACGTTCCCATTTTCTAAGTGCAAGCAAGTTAAGGAGAGTGAATGAGCTTATTTCTACGTACTACAGCATTGATGCTTTTGGTACTAAGCCGTGCGCCGGCATTCGCCGCACTTCCTAATGCCCCAAGTAATGAACAAAATCGTTCCCCTAGTCAAAACGAGGTTTGTTCTAAACTATTTAAACACAGCCTTAGCGGCTTGTATGGAATCCAATCCATCGACTCTCGTCCAACCCAGCCTTATTCAGATTTCGATATTCTTTACAGCAAAGCGCATCAAGCCCAATTCGAGCTTGAAACCATTTGTAAAAGTACCGCCCTACTCAACGATGCTCAGCCATATTTCGCTGGCGTAAAATCTAAACATCGCGCCGAAGAAAAAATCGCACATGAACTGGATGGCCAAGTAGAACGCATTACTGACTTAGCTCGTGCGACTATTGTGGCGGAAGATGTGGCAAGTTTGGTCTCTATTTACGAAACGCTAGAGCGCGAAACAACTATCGTTAAAGTCAAAAACCGCTTTAAGAAACCTGGCCCTTCTGGCTACCGTGATCTGAACTTGTTAGTCCGTTTGCCAAAAACGAATTTGATTGCAGAAGTACAGCTGCACTTAAAAGCGATTGCGGATGTAAAAAATGGTCCTGAACACGACCTGTATGAGCAAATTCAAAAGCTTGAACGTCAAGCATCAATGGAAAAGCGAAATCTAAGCGAGATTGAAATGGCTTCCATTAAGAATATGCGTAGCCAAGCGAAAAACTTATACCAACAAGCATGGCAGCCTTACTTAACGACGCATTTAGAAGCGGCATAAACAAAACGCAGC
Organism: Vibrio sp. YQ_11; assembly: GCF_043103065.1. NCBI lineage: Bacteria > Pseudomonadati > Pseudomonadota > Gammaproteobacteria > Vibrionales > Vibrionaceae > Vibrio > Vibrio sp. YQ_11. Next base: position 63,156 of record NZ_JBICJM010000049.1, read on the forward strand.
CTGAGAAACAACAAAACCACCGCAATGCGGTGGTTTTCGTTTGTATGAAACATCAAATTTCATACATAACAAAAGACCACGACTAAGCGTGATCTATTTGATTGGTTTTACTGTTCTTTTTTTAGATTTTCTACACGAGCTTTTAACTTCTGGCCCGGGCGAAACGTAACTACACGTCGAGCAGTAATTGGAATATCTTCACCGGTTTTCGGGTTACGACCAGGTCGTTCATTCTTGTCACGAAGATCAAAGTTACCAAAACCTGACAGTTTTACCTGTTCGCCACTTTCCAGTGCCTTACGAATCTCTTCAAAGAACACTTCCACCGTTTCCTTGGCGTCCCGTTTACTAAATCCTAATTTATCAAACAGGTTTTCTGCCAATTCGGCTTTTGTGAGCGCCATAAAACTTTCCTCAAAGCTATGTTAAACAATGCTACCTAGTGTAGCGCCAGAGCAGTTTTACCCTACCAATTCAACAACATATCGGGGTTACATCAGGAAGTGTATGACAAGCTTATGATTTTCGCCAACTTTTTTCTTTGCGAATAAAAGGAATGCCGATGTATAAATTATTGTTAAATAGCGACATTTCAATATTTTTTGTTTAGTGAATGCTTAATTACAAAAAATATCCAGTCAATATGACTAAACAATAATAACAAAACAACATTAATCACTATTTAATAAAAATATCAGAGATTGGCTATTTTACAGACACATGACATAAAACTTGTCGGTATTTCAGTGATTTGTATGTAACTTGATACGTAACAATTAGTTCAAAGGTACGACCACTCCATATAGCTAATGTGCTTTGAGAAAGCTTGATTTAATCCACGGTTCTCATTGTTTCACCATGACGCAATGCATAAAGGTTTGATACTGTGATTACCACTTAGTTGATTAACCAACTAAGCGCACATCTACCTCATATACACTAAGGCGACCATGATTAATCAGATCATTAATATTCTTTTTCCTGTGTTCGCTCTTGTCGGTGTGGGCTATCTTGTCGGGCGCTATATCAAACCTGATTTTCGCCCTATAAATCGAATTAATATCGATGTATTCACGCCAGCTCTGGTGTTTTCCTCATTAGTGAGCATGCCGCTCGACTCTGAACAAGGCCCCCTACTCTTAGCCGCCATCATTGCGGTTTTAATTCCGGGGTTACTCATGATTCCGATTTGTAAAATCACTGGGCTAACATTTAAAGCTTGGGCTCCACCTCATATGTTTCGAAATAGCGGGAACCTTGCGATACCGTTGTTCACTTATACATTTGGCGAAGTTGCCCTTTCTTCTGCTGTACTGCTGTTTGTAGTATCAGCTTGCTTACATATCAGCGTAGGTGTGATGTTGTTAAGTAACGGGAATCCATTGAAACAAATCATAAAGATGCCAATTTTCTTATCGGCATCGCTCGCATTATGTTTGAACTTATCAGGTATTGGCGCGTGGACACCGTTGTATGAAGCAACAGCACTACTAGGGCAAGCCGCTGTTCCGGTAATGCTGCTTTCTCTTGGCTCACAAATGTGTCATCTAAGACTGGATGGATTAAAAGTTGGCGTTTTGTGTACCGTTCAATCGTTAACGACTGGCGCAATCGCGTTTGCAATCATTTATTGGCTTGTTCCTTTACCAACCATGCAACTACAAATGATGGTGCTGTTCACCATGCTCCCTCCGGCGGTCATGAATTATCTATTTGCAGAGCGACTGAACATCGAACCGATGACAGTGGCGTCCATGGTGTTGTTTGGGAACTTCCTTAGCGTATTGACGTTGCCATTGCTCCTAAGTTACACACTGTCGTTGGCTTAAGTGAATCTTGAGAGTCCATCGTTGCTGTTGGTAGGCAAACCTGAAGGTTTGGATTTTCGACACAATCTTTCTATGTAATCTTGTTTCACAATCTATGGTTGTATGTGTGGAATAGGCATAAAAAACCCTGCCAACTTGGCAGGGTTTTCAGTCTCTTAAAAAGTTTGTTACGCTGCGTTAATTAGTCGCGCAGAGCTGCCCCAAACTTCTCAGATACGTGAGCAACGATAGCATCAACCGCACCAGCGATGTCTGCATCTTCAAGCGTACGCTCAAGTGACTGTAGAGTCAGAGCGATAGCTAAGCTCTTCTTACCTTCTTCAACGCCTTTACCTACGTAAACGTCGAACAGCTTCGCATCTTTAAGGAACTCGCCACCTTGCTCTAGACAAGCGTTGACGATGTCACCAGATGCAACAGCTTCATCCACTACTACCGCGATATCACGACGGTTTGAAGGGAATTTAGAAAGTGCTACCGCTTCTGGGATCACTTTGCTGTTGATTGCAGACCATTCGATTTCGAATACGATTGTACGACCGTTTAGACCGAACTTACGCTCAAGCTCAGGGTGAACTGTACCGATCACGCCCACTTCTTTGCCGTCTACGATGATTGCCGCAGATTGACCTGGGTGAAGTGCTGGATGCTTAGCTGCAGTGAAAGAGTACGCTTTTTCGTTCGCAGATAGCTCTAGAATTGCTTCTAGGTCGCCTTTAAGGTCGAAGAAATCAACCGTATTAGTTTCGATATCCCAATGTTCTTCACCGCGAGTACCAGCGATAACACCCGCTAGCATAGGCTCTTGGCGCATGCCGTTTTCTGCAGATTCACATGGGATGAAACGTAGGCCGTATTCGAATAGACGAACGCGTGGCTGTTGACGCTTCTGGTTGTGAACAACCGTGTTCAACAGACCTTGGATAAGACCAAGACGCATTGCTGACATGTCTGCAGAAATTGGGTTTGGAAGTACTAGAGGCTCAACACCAGGTACAACGAGCTTTTGCTGCTCAGGCTCAACGAAGCTATAAGTAATTGCTTCGTGATAACCACGGTCAACAAGAAGATCACGAACGCGTTTCAGTGGAAGATCCGCTTCAACGTGGTTGTGCATCTTAAGTGCTACTGCTGGGTTTTGGTTAGGAATGTTGTCGTAACCGTAGATACGGCCAACTTCTTCAATCAGGTCTTGCTCGATAGCGATATCGAAACGCCATGTTGGCGCTACTGCCACCCAACCTTCTTCAGAAGCTTCAACAGTCAAACCTAGGCGCTCTAGGATTTCTACTACGTCAGCATCAGCGATGTGGTGACCTAGTAGGTTGTCTAGTTTAGTACGACGTAGAGCAACTTTGTTTGGCTTAGGTAGGTCTGCTTCAGACTCTACTGCAACAACAGGTGCTACTTCACCACCACAGATCTCAACTAGAAGCTGAGTTGCACGCTCCATTGCGCTCACTTGTAGTGCGTAATCCACACCACGCTCGAAACGCATTGAAGAATCAGTGTGCAGACCGTAGCTACGTGCACGACCACGGATGTGGTCAGGCGCGAAGAATGCACACTCAAGTAGAACGTCTTTAGTCTCAGTTGTTACACCAGACTCTTCACCACCAAAGATACCTGCGATTGCAAGCGCTTTGTTGTGGTCAGCTACAACTAATGTATCTGCGTTTAGTTCTGCTTCGCTGCCGTCAAGAAGTGTTAGCTTCTCACCTTGCTCCGCCATACGAACTACGATGCCACCTTCGATCTTCGCTAGATCGAACGCGTGCATTGGTTGGCCTTGCTCTAGAAGAACATAGTTAGTGATGTCTACTACAGGATCGATAGAGCGGATACCACAGCGACGCAGTTTCTCTTGCATCCATAGTGGCGTTTCAGCTTGAACGTTTACGTTCTTAACCACACGACCTAGGTAACGGGGACATGCAGCAGGTGCTTTCACTTCGATAGACACTTTGTCTTCGATTGAAGTCGCTACTGCTTCTACTGATGGCTCAGTCACGTCAGCGCGGTTAAGTACGCCGACTTCACGAGCTAGGCCACGAATGCTGAAACAGTCAGCGCGGTTTGCTGTTAGGTCTACGTCTACTGTTACGTCGTCTAGACCTAGGAATTCACGGAAATCGGTACCGATTACTGCGTCTTCTGCTAGCTCCATGATGCCGTCTGACTCAACGTCGATACCTAGTTCCGTGAATGAACAAAGCATGCCGTGAGATGGCTGGCCACGTAGTTTCGCTTTTTTGATTTTGAAATCGCCTGGAAGAACAGCACCAACTGTTGCTACTGCTACTTTCAGACCTTGGCGACAGTTGTGCGCGCCACAAACGATGTCTAGAAGCTCTTCTTCGCCAACATCAACTTTAGTTACGCGCAGTTTGTCTGCATCTGGGTGTTGACCACATTCAACAACGTGACCGACTTTAACGCCAGTAAAAGAACCAGCAATAGGAAGAACGTCGTCTACCTCTAGGCCGGCCATTGTAATTTGGTGAGTTAGCTCGTCAGTAGTAACCGCAGGGTTTACCCACTCACGAAGCCATGATTCGCTGAATTTCATGTTGATGAACCCTCTGGATTACTTGAACTGTTTTAGGAAACGAAGGTCGTTCTCGAAGAACGCACGTAGGTCGTTCACGCCGTAACGAAGCATTGTTAGACGCTCAACACCCATACCGAATGCGAAACCAGAGTATTTTTCAGGATCGATGCCTACGCTACGTAGTACGTTCGGGTGAACCATACCGCAGCCTAGTACTTCTAACCATTTACCATTTTTGCCTTTCACGTCTACTTCTGCTGAAGGCTCAGTGAATGGGAAGTAAGATGGACGGAAACGTACTTCTACTTCTTCTTCGAAGAAGTTGCATAGGAAATCGTGCAGAATGCCTTTCAGCTGAGCAAAGTTTACGTTCTCATCAACTAGCATACCTTCCACTTGGTGGAACATTGGGGTATGAGTTTGGTCGTAGTCGTTACGGTATACACGGCCCGGTGCGATGAAACGGAATGGTGGTTTACCATTTTCCATCGTACGGATCTGTACGCCTGACGTATGAGTACGAAGCATCAAATCTGGATTGAAGAAGAAAGTATCGTGGTCAGTACGCGCTGGGTGATCAGCGGCGATGTTTAGCGCATCGAAGTTGTGGAATGCATCTTCGATCTCTGGGCCTGCTTCGGTGTTAAAACCAAGTTCGCCAAAGAACTTCTCGATACGCTCTACAGTACGAGTTACTGGGTGTAAACCACCGTTTTCAATACGACGACCTGGTAGTGTTACGTCGATTGTTTCTGCTGCTAGTTTCGCTTCAAGCTCTGCACGTTGTAGTGCGTCTTTACGAGCTGCGATAGCTTGCTGAACTACGCCTTTCGCTTTGTTGATCTCTTGACCAGCTTCACGGCGCTCTTCTGGTGGTAATTTACCTAGGCTTTGAAGTTGAGCAGTTAGCTCACCTTTTTTACCCAGATACTGAACACGCACTTCATCAAGTGCGACTAGCGATTCGGCAGCTTCAATTGCAGTGCTCGCGCTAGCAATGATCTCTTCTAGATGTTGCATCGTTTCCTCATCTACCTGTTGGTAGTGTCCATAAGGGAGTGATTGGTTTTTTGATAGCTGTACATAGTAGCCAAACCAGACACCAATGCCAAATTGAATTATGAAAAGAAGAGGTTATTGAATAAAAAGAACACAAAAACGTAAAAAAAGCACTGTTATGGAACTTAACAGTGTGCGAGCGCTTGTGTAACAAGCACCAGTTTCATAAATAAGCCTAGAAAGATAGAAGGGGAAAATGCATTAACTTGGTAGCAGAATCTCACCATTCAAATCATTCTGAACTGATTAGTTTTGTCGGACAGAAACCGGCTCTTGCGTTATGTACTTTTGAACAGCCCGAACTCTATTTTTACCTTCTTGCTTCGCTAAATAAACGGATTCATCGGCTGCGCGAATCAAATCGGTGTACGTACTCATGTTTTCTGTTCGTTCTGCAACACCAACACTGATGCTCCCTCTCCACGGTTCATAACACGTTGGAACGAGCATTTGAGAAACCTGTTTTCTTACCATTTCCGCAACATGTAACCCGCCGTTCAATCCTGTGTCTGGACAAATAACAAAGAACTCATCACCTCCCAATCTGCACACGATATCATCGCTACGAAAATGATATTTAAGTGCTTGTGCAAGCTCGATTAACACCAAGTCCCCGGCCTCATGCCCACACGTGTCATTGACTTGTTTAAAATAATCCGCATCAATCATGATACAAACCAAAGGCAGTGTTTTGTGCTCCGTGTCATCCCAAACCTTTTTCAACGTTTTGATTGCACTGCGTCGATTAGGAAGTTGAGTTAATGAGTCCGTTAATGACAGCGCTTCCAGCTGCTTATTTGCAGTTAACAGCTGGTTCGTTCTTGCTTCTACTTTTTCTTCTAATTCCAAATTGAGTTTTAAGAGATCACGATTACGTTCGGACACTTGAGAAAACAGCGCATTGAGTGCTTCTAGTAATGGCTCGGTAGACGCGTTAGCTTGTTGCTCTTGTTCGCGATAAGCTTCTAAAGGAGAAACGCCTCGTTCGATGGCTTTGATCTGTTTCGCCATATTTTGATCGATGCCAAGAATGTGGTACGCCAACCAATGAATGAGAAAATCCAACAACTGCTCCGCTGATTGCCGATTATCTTCGTTAATAAAACTTTGCATGCTGACAATATCGCCCATAAAAGTGCGATGTACTTGAATATGCTTTTGGAGATGCTCGTGATGAATCCCCACTTCTCTCATTAAATTTTCCTCTTCTTTGAAGTGAAATTCGGCGTAACGAGAGAGTTCAAATAACGCGCTCTGAATATCCGCTATCGAAATCGTGTTTCGCGTCAAAAGTTTGCCGTACTTATTAATAAACTCAACGAGATACTGGTGCTGATCGTCAACATCTTCGATTCCTGTTTCAAAATAGATGTCCCAACGAAATGAATTCAACGTTACTACTCCCAATATCGACGAGTCTATATCAAGTCACCATGCCGCAACCTGAAATACCACAATAAATATAGGGAATAGTAACGATAAAAGTTTTCTAACGCCTCACTGAGTAGTCAAAATAATGACAAAGATCTCCATGATGGATTATTTTCGCTAAGCAATTCAGCAAATCTAAAAATAATACTGTATAGAGAGCTCAATAAAATCGTCGTCTCGAGCAAAATAAAGTAAGTCTGTCGGCGTATTATTTTTAAATAACCACGCATCAACTTGCCACTTCAGATGGTTCGATATTCTGCTAGAGGCTTCTAACTTTGCGTTATAAACATCTGAGTTATCCAAATCTTGCGTAATCCCAGTGAGAATTTCAGTTCCATCCTCATCATTTAAGGCAAAGCGGACACCTGCAAACACATCATTTTGACCGATGTTCTGTGCGTTATTTCCCCGACTATCATAGAGGTACTCTCCAATAAGGCCGACATCCCAAACCGTATCAAAAGCGCCGACGATGGTATATTCGAAACCCGTCACCACGCCAACATGATGGTCATAACTATCTCGATATACACTTTCAAGCTTCCATAACCAATCTCCGACAATGCCTTGAACATCAATACCGACATGACTCATCAGCGCATAATATGGTTTGAGTTCATCTTGCTCGAATCGAAAATAGGGATCTCGATTGGTCCCGTACAAATAGCTCAAACCAATATCCCAATCACCCAGCATTTTGGAATATCGAAATGCCACATCAATGTGTTTCTCTTCCCTACTCGATTCATAAATAGCGTTGTCAGAAACAACAGTCTCCGTACGTAAACGTCCGTCTTGACCAGCAAAAGTACGCTCCCGAAAATAAGGAAGTACCATGGCATGAAAAGCGCCCCAATCTTTAATCACCGTAAAGTGTACCATTGGCTGACCCAGTTTATCTTCGCCATCAACCGCTTCCACGGCATCTGTTTGGTTCACAACATCAACCAGATGCGCGGACTCGGTGACGCCCCAAAACACTTTACTGATCCCAACTCTAAGCTCGTAATCATCCCAATACGTGAGAAAAAGCGCTTCTCTAATGTCACCGTGGGTTCTTTCATCATCGAGGCTATCGACTCGAAAAAACGGTGTGAAGGTGAAGCTACTATCTCCGCTTTGGAAGTCCCAGTAAAATTCAGGCTGAACTACAACAGAGCTTTGGCCTTTACTCTGCCCTTGCAGCCCGTGAGAGAGAAATTGTCGATGCTCAACATTCAATTGCCCCGCAAGCTCAAATGCGAACAGCGAGGGCGTTACCAACATCGCGAGTATTCCGCCAAGTTGGTTTACTCCTTTGCCCATATTCATACCACTCCCTTATTTAACTCGCTTGAGCACGTTTTTGTTGAAGTCGTTCTCTTCCAACCCTGTTTGAAAACGCAAATCGCTAGTGTTCAATTCTGTGCTTTTGCCAGTTTGGTGATTCGTCATTGCCATGGTATGTGCACGCCAATATTTATTGAGGTACTGCTTATAATTAGCGAAAGTTAGAGTTTTCAATAACGCGCCTTTTCGGTCGTAAAACTCGACTTTGAGAGGGCGATAATGCGCCTTGTCAAGCCATACTACCTGCTTGGTATAACCGGAGTTCTTGTCCGTTGGGATTTGCTCTAGAACGAATACGTCTTGCCCGTTGAACTTCTCATCCTTGAGGTGGTTAAAGCGGTATTTTTCGATTTCAAATGAACTCAAGTCTTCATACGCAAACTCGCTTCCCATAAACGGGCCCGACTTATTACGTGACGAAATTCGCTTTACTCGCTTTAAGGCAGGTAAATACAACCATTGGTCATCCGCACCAATGGTATGAGAATGGTTGAGAAAAGCCGTGCCCGTGACATCCCGAGGCTGGTCAAAAATGGTCAGCCCTTTGTCGCCATCCCCTTCAACTTCGAGAGATTTCAATCGCATAAGGCGCGTACTGCTTTCACCTTGTGCGTTCTTTAAAATCATCTCCATAGTTGCGATAGAGTCGCCCCAACCTTCATCTCTTGCTTTTCGCTCCTGAGCAATTTCCAGCCCTTTTTCTTCATTCGCATAAGTGAATGGCGATGCAACTAGCGAAGCCGACAACATCAAAACTTGTAATACGTGGTTCATTTTTTTCATGGTTCAATTCCTTTTAATTCTGAGTTATGACTGAGTTGCCGTGATGGTAGACGACTCTTTCAAACGCGCGTTATCAGACGGACCTTCTTGTAAGTACGCTTTTTTATCGAATAGCATTAGTAAGGTTGGGAGGAACAAGAAGTCCACAACCAAAGCGATGAAGATAACAATGGCGCTGAGCTGCCCCATATCCGCATTCAGCCTGAAGCTAGACATTGCCAATACAGAAAAACCTGCCACTAAAACCACCGTAGTGATCCACAGTGCGCGGCCAACGGTATGAAAGGCGTAACGAACGGCTTGCTCTGCAGTTTGCCCCTCGCGGCGCGCTCTTTGATATTTGGAAAGGAAGTGAACGGCATCATCGACCACAATCCCAAGCGTCAATGTCACAACAACGGATAAGCCGAGGTTGATTTCACCCGATATCAGTGCCCACAAACCAAAGCCAATGACCGCTGGCGCAATATTGGGCATCAAACTAATTAGCCCTAATCTCACGGAGCGAAGTGCAAAAATCAGCAAGGCAGAAATTAAAACAAGCGTGATCGGTAAAGTGGACAGCATGCTCGCCATATTCGTCTCTCCAATATGGGCGAACATTAATGACGGGCTTGATGCAACCACTTGATACTGAGGGGCATGCTCTGCAAACCATTGATAGATTCTGTTTTCTAAATCGACCAGTTCCACACTGCCGAGGTTTGCCACGGTCAACACCATTTTGATCGAGGATTTATCGACGTTAATTTGATTATTGAGGTCTAGGCCGTACGGCAAAGACATTTCGTAAAGCAGTAGATATTGCGCTGCGAGCTCTCGCTCTTGAGGGAGCGAGTAATACGCCTCATCATCACCATGCATGTTCTTGTTGAGACGCTTGTAAACATCTGCCAATGTCGCCACATGGTCTGTTTCAGGTTGGTCTCGTAGCCAACTAGAAAACTCACCTATCGTGTTAAGAAAACCAGGAGCGGCAATACCTTGAGACTCGTTGGTTTTAATCGCAATGCTGATGTTGGTCATACCGCTGATTCGCTCTTCCATAAAATCAGCAGCCTGACGAAACTCGTTACGTTGACCAAAGTACTCTACCGATTCGTCATTCACCTTGTTAAGTGGGATAAGACTCGCGCACACGACAATGACAGCAACCGAAAGTGGCAACAAGGCTCTTCGTTGCGAAACCACAAAGTCACCTAAGCGATCCATGACATGTTTTTGGTCTTGTGACGTTTCCATTTTTACGTGGATAGGCAGCAACTTGAGCAACGCCGGCAACAAGGTAACGGAAAGAAAACAGGCGACCATAACACCTAAAGCAGACAAGTTACCGAAGTCTCGCAGGACAGGAGAATCGGACATGTTCATCATCAAGAAGCCAATCGCGGTTGTTACGGATGTAATCAGAATAGGCACGAAATTCAAAGCGATACTGCGCTCGATTGACTGCGCTTTCGTGAACCCGTTTTTCATTGATTGACGCATGGTCGCAATCACATGAACACAGTCAGCAACCGCAAGCGTCATGATCAACGTTGGAACGTTTACCGTCGCTGTGCTTAAGAACATTCCAGCCCAACCGGAAATGCCCATGGTCGCCATCACAGAACCAATGATGACAATCAGCGTCGCTATCACACTTAGAATGGAACGCAGCATGATAGTCAAAAAGACCAAAATCACAACGAGCATGGTTGGCACTAATGTCGAGCTGTCATCTTGCGCGGCAGTCATAAAAGCGTGGTTCATAGCAATAATGCCCGCTTTATGAAAAGTCACGTCAGGATACGCGCGTTGGTAGCGGTCAATCATGGCATTGATACTCGACACCACCTCCTCCACTTCTGCGGTCTTATCCATCTCGGGCAACTGGACGGTAATATTCACCACGGTGACATCACCTTTCTCTGACACCAATGCGCTTTTTAAAACAGGTTCACTGAGTGCAATGCTTTTGACCTTGGAAATTCGTTCTGGGGTCAGTTCGTATTCACTGTATAGAAGATCTTCAACCAACAGATCATCATCAAAGGCTTCTGTGTGTTGATAGTTAGCGATAGAGTCAACACGACTCGAGTATGGGACTTGCCAAGCGTCGACTGTTATTTTCTGGATAAGAGACAAGGTCTGCGGGGTAAAAATGTCGCCATCTTCAGGCGCGATGACGATGGCAAGGTTGTCCGTTTTTGCGAACGTGGTTTGGATTTCATCAAACGCAAGCAGTTGCTTGTTAGTACCATCAAAGAAAATGTCGTAATCTCCTCTGAAATACAGGTTTTTACCTCCTATTGTAGCGACAATAATCAAGAAAATAGTTACTAGTAGAACGAGCAAACTGTATTTGGTGGGTTTCTTCCCCAAACCAATTCCTTGGTGTTGCTGAGCTTTACGGTGTGGCATCACACTCTCCTTTGTGACGTTTCGTCAAATTTAAAAACTAAAAAAATCAGCCAGCGCTGTTTTCTAGTTTTTACGTAACTTTTCAAATGCCTCTCTAGGTTCTTCACCTTAAGCATCATCTTTTAAGTCAGATATTGACGATTCGTCACTTTAGTGTGATAAAAAAGCCAATCATCGTTTGGATTGGCTTCTGTAACCGATTTAGCGGTTCACTGTTTCTAAGTAAGCAATCTCTTCGCTAAAGAGTTCCTGTTCTACTCGACGCCAGGTTTTCCGATAGTCCCACTCTGTAGAAAGTGGCGCCCAACCTAAGCCGTCTAATAACATATTCGCATTGTGCAACACAGAAAATGGGTCTTGGATTCGTTGTATACAGCGACTATTCGATGCGTTTTGCGCAAGCGCGTTAGAACCAAATGCGATAGACCAGTTAGCAAACACAATAGCATCCGCACCTATAGCAGGAGAAAACTTTAGATCTCCGCACTCTACTGCATTATTTACCAACGCATCTGCACCGGAAATCACTTCTTCTTCTAGCCGATTCAGCTCATTCAAACGTTCAGGTGATGCTTTTTCCAACACCCAAGGCGTTTTAGCTACAATCGCGCAAGTCGACAGCACTGGCTCCATTCGAGCGTAAATACGATAGCCTACATGCATCGCAATAATTTTCTCTCGAGTATTGCCATCGAAGTTTGCCGTGCGCTCGAAAAATATCGCTTCGCTTTTTAACGAATGGATACAAAGCGCAAGTATTACGTCTTCTTTGCTGCAAAAATGATTGTAGATGGTGCCCTTAGAATAAGAGCTAGCCGAGGTCAGCTTATCCATAGTGAGGTTCGCAAACCCCTGCTCTTGGACGAGTGACTTAGCCAGTTGAATAAGCTCAACTTCTCTATCCGCAATCGCTTGTTGCTTTTTGGTTAGCCCGGACGAGACACGACACCCGTCTCGCTTACCATCCTTTTTACAGCGAAAGTTAAACATAATCCTTTGATCCGTATACCCACACACTCCTGATAATTGTAACACGATTATGTAAAACAGGAACGTCACCATTTTTGACGAACCGTCACAATTGACACTTCGTCATAATAGTTCAAAAAACAAACATTACAAGTATGAATTTATCCATAACAAAAAATTACAAAAATCTATAGTTTTATCATTAAAATGCAAAAACAAAGGCTAGACAAACTGATGTGCTGAAGATTTAGGCGAGAGATAGACGTTAAGCCAAGAGCTTACAAACTCGATATTTCCCAATACCTAAGATGCAAGCCATTGGCTCTGAGAGATAAGTAAGTGGATTAAATTGAAAGGCTTGGTTTATCCCCTGCTGCTGCAATTGCGTAGCGAATATCGTCAATAAAACGAGATTCTGTTTCTACAATTCCATCAGAGAATGTCACTGGTTGATGTGGCCCAGCAAGTAGAACGACGTTTGTGAAGTCGGAAACATTAAAGTTTTCAGCGACAACATTCTTCGAGTGAAAATCAATCACCGTTTTCGCTACTTGATCTTCAAGCTCCAGCAACTGTTCTTCCGTAATTTTCATTCGCGCCAAAGCAACACGAACGCATTTATCATGTGTCGTTGTTTGCTCTTTGATTATCTCGGTGTACTTATCGTTTAACTTCGAGTTTTCTGCGTAGCTGTAGTACAGCGGGCCGTGCAACGTAATACTTTTGTTTTCATCTACGTAAACAAGGTCTAGCAACTCTAGTGCACCCAGATAATCAGACATGCTTTGCTCTGATAAATCGTATTTCTTCTTTAAAATGGTGTATCCATCTTTTCCGCGCAACATCCTCAGTTCACGATAAAAATCGTAAAGATGTGGGAACTGAAAAAACACTTCATCTTGTGTTCGACTAAAATAATCTTCATCTTCACCTTGCAACTGATTGGCTAACTTTTGCAATTCATCCAATGTACAGTCAATCGCACGACAGTATTCAAGCAGTTTATCTAGCGCGAGGTTGGTACTGGTTAAATGTCTCTTAAAAGTGGACAGTGGCATGCCCATTTTTTCAGATAGCTCTCGATATGTTAGCCCCTTTGTTTTAATCGCTTGTCGTAAAGCGGCTAGCAAATATTCGGGAGTCAGATCTCTCATCTACTATTCCTTTTGGCAATGTTACAGCTTTATAGTATTTGTAACAATTTAGAGCTTATTAGCAAGCTATAAGTTCATATTTTTATAATAAATTCTTGAATTAATATACCAACAGCAGCATTCAGCACGCAAATGACATAACTCAACAGACATTGAACTTGGTTATATATATCTAAGTCATTTAATAATAAAAGAAATAAAATCAGTTTACCTGATCGCAATTTGTATGGCTTAAATAATTAAAACAAGAAGATAAAACCAGATCACATAACTAGTTTTAGAATATTTACCCTACTTAAACCCAGCCAAGTAAATGAATAAAAATTCACACTAACAAAAAAGTTATACCAATAAAGCCCTAGGATTAGAATTTGAGTTTTTTAACATTTTGGAGTGAAGCCATGGCTTACTCAAACCACTTGAGGGAGCGTCTAAAGAAGGCGAAGAACCAATGTGCCTCGCCAATCAAAAGCAAATCTATTCCACGAGCTTTACAGCGGTACCAAAAGCAAGGATTTCAGATGAACCATCGACAATTGAGCTTGTAGTAAAGCGAATTCCTACAATCGCATTGGCGCCTTTCTGGTTCGCTTGCTCGACCATACGTTGAATAGCAATGTCACGTGCTTCGGTCATCATTTCGGTGTATCCGCGGATCTCTCCACCAACAATGCTTTTTAGACCAGCCATTAGGTCTCTGCCGATATGCTTAGATTGAACAACGTTGCCCGTCACCACTCCTCTAACTTCTGCTATTTCCTTGCCTGGAATCGTATCTGTTGTTGTGTAAATCATGTCGTGCCCTTAATGCTATGAAGTAAGTACAGTACGTTACCACCAAGCCTTTAAATATGAAATCAGGATAGTGTTAGTAAGTTATATAGAAGTGGCTGTGCATGAGTACCTTTATTGAAAGTATTCAATGTGAGAGGAGTGTAACCAGAAGTGATGCAAACAAGTAAAAAACACACAGAAGAGAAATTACAGATAATAAAAAAGGAGAGCAAATGCTCTCCTTTCCTTAAACCTAAACTGCTAATTAAAGAGCAGCTTTCGCTTTTTCAACTAGAACTGCAAATGCAGCTTTGTCGAATACTGCGATGTCCGCAAGGATCTTACGGTCGATCTCGATAGATGCTTTCTTAAGACCGTTGATGAAACGGCTGTAAGATAGACCATTTTGACGAGATGCCGCGTTGATACGTGCAATCCATAGTTGACGGAATTGACGTTTCTTAGCGCGACGGTCACGGTAAGCGTATTGACCAGCTTTAGTAACTGCTTGGAAAGCTACGCGGTAAACACGTGAACGTGCACCGTAGTAACCTTTAGCTTGTTTTAGAACTTTCTTATGACGTGCACGAGCTTGTACACCACGTTTTACGCGAGGCATTATGCTTCTCCTAAACTAAACGATTGATAACTAAAAAGAATTAAGCGTATGGCAACATACGGATTACTGCAGCCACTTCACAACGTGGAAGGATTGCATTTGGACGTAGTTGACGCTTGTTCTTAGTAGTACGCTTAGTCAGGATGTGACGTTTAGTAGCGTGCTTGTACTTAATACCACCAGCAGTTTTCTTAAAACGCTTAGCAGCACCTTTGTTGGTTTTCATCTTAGGCATGATGAATAACTCCGCATTGAGTAGTTTAATAAACAATGTAATTAGGGCGAACAAAACCCATCCGTTACCTTTTATTCAAAGGGAAACGGCTGGGTTTCAATTACTTTATGAGCCGTTAATTACTTCTTTTTAGGGGCTAGCACCATGATCATCTGACGACCTTCAATACGGCTAGGGAAAGCTTCTACTACAGCAATTTCTGCAGTGTCTTCTTTCAAGCGGTTTAGAACGTCGACACCGATGTCTTGGTGTGCCATCTCTCGGCCACGGAAGCGAATTGTTACCTTCACTTTGTTGCCTTCTTCAAGGAAACGCGTCAGGTTGCGTAGTTTTACCTGATAGTCTCCAATATCAGTTCCAGGACGGAATTTTACTTCCTTGATCTGGACCTGCTTTTGCTTCTTCTTCTGCTCTTTAGCAGATTTGCTCTTCTCGAAGAGGAACTTACCATAGTCCATCACACGACAAACTGGTGGCTCGGCGTTAGGGCTGATCTCAACGAGATCCATACCAGCTTCTTCAGCAGCTGCAATGGCTTCTTGAATCGATACAACACCAACTGATTCACCGTCAGCGCCTGTTAGTCGAACTTCACGAATACCACGAATTTCACCGTTGATACGGTGCGGGTTTTGTTTTACCGGCTGTTGGCCACGTCTTCCGCCTTTAATAGCTTATTCCTCCAGATTGAGCTTACGGCTAGAGATCTCGTCTTGGATGTATGCGATGAAGTCATCCACTTTAAATTTACCAAGATCTTTGCCTTTACGAGTACGTACTGCAATTTCGCCAGCTTCCATTTCTTGGTCACCAACAACAAGCATATACGGTACACGCTTCAAAGTATGTTCGCGGATTTTAAAGCCAATCTTCTCATTTCTCAAGTCCGCTTTAGCTCTAATTCCACTTTTTTGTAGTTTTTGTACGATTTCTTGAACATAACCTGACTGTTTATCAGTAATGTTCATAAGAACTGCTTGTTCTGGCGCCAACCAAGTTGGGAAGAAACCAGCATATTCTTCGATAAGGATACCAATGAAACGTTCTAGAGAACCTAGAATTGCACGGTGAATCATTACCGGAACAAGACGTTCGTTGTTTTCACCTACGTAAGTTGCACCTAGGCGACCTGGTAGGTTGAAGTCTAGCTGAACTGTACCACATTGCCATGCACGGTCTAGACAGTCATATAGCGTAAACTCGATCTTAGGACCGTAGAATGCACCCTCGCCTTCTTGAATCTCGTATGGAATTTCCATTGATTCTAGAGACTGTTTCAATGCTTCTTCAGATTGATCCCAGATTTCATCTGAACCTACACGTTTTTCTGGGCGAGTAGACAGTTTCACTACGATGTTGTCAAAACCAAATGTTTGGTACGTATCGTAAACCATCTTAATACAGCTTGTTACTTCCTCTTGGATTTGACTCTCAGTACAGAAGATGTGAGCGTCATCCTGAGTAAAGCCACGTACACGCATGATGCCGTGTAGTGCGCCAGATGGTTCGTTACGGTGACATGAGCCAAACTCTGCCATACGTAGCGGAAGATCACGGTACGATTTCAAACCTTGGTTAAAGATCTGAACGTGACCAGGACAGTTCATTGGTTTGATTGCGTATTCACGGTTTTCAGAAGAAGTTGTGAACATCGCGTCTGCGTATTTATCCCAGTGACCAGAACGTTCCCAAAGAACGCGGTCCATCATTAGTGGACCTTTCACTTCTTGGTAATCGTATTCGTTTAGTTTGTCACGAACGAACACTTCTAGATCACGGAAGATAGACCAACCATTGTGATGCCAGAACACCATACCCGGTGCTTCTTGTTGCATGTGGAATAGGTCTAATTGCTTACCGATTTTACGGTGGTCACGCTTCGCCGCTTCTTCTAGACGAGTTAGGTGCGCTTTCAGTGCTTTCTTATCGTGGAAAGCAGTACCGTAGATACGTTGAAGCATTTTGTTGTCGCTGTTACCACGCCAGTAAGCGCCTGCAACATTCAATAAAGTGAAGTGTTGACAGAAGCCCATGTTAGGAACGTGAGGACCACGACACATGTCAATGTATTCTTCATGGTGGTATAGGCCCGGACGATCATCGCGAGATACGTTTTCGTCTAGGATTTCCACTTTGTACGGTTCACCACGTGATTCAAATGTATCACGTGCTTCCTGCCAGCTTACTTTTTTCTTAACAACTTCGTACTTGGTTTTCGCAAGTTCTTTCATACGCTTTTCGATCTTTTCAAGATCTTCTTGCGTTAGAGACTCGTCTAGGTCGATGTCGTAGTAGAAGCCATTGTCGATGGTAGGACCAATCGCCATTTTAGCTTGTGGGTATAGCTGTTTTAGAGCGTGACCAAGAAGGTGAGCACAAGAGTGACGAACGATTTCTAGACCGTCAACTTCATCTTTTACTGTGATGATTTCTAGGCTTGCGTCTTCTTCAATTAGATCACACGCATCAACGCGGTTACCGTTAACACGACCAGCAATCGTTGCTTTTGCAAGACCGGGACCGATCGATTGCGCAACTTCCATTGTAGATACTGGGTTGTCAAATTGACGCTGACTACCGTCAGGAAGAGTAATAATAGGCATGCTATGTCCTTTACAGTGGTGTTGCATACCAAGCAACACTTGAATTTTTTATAACCATTTATTAATCAATTAGTTATAAGAGAGTTTGATGTGTAAAAATCATTTTTGGTACAAAGCTTGGTACAAATACGGATGCAACAACGCTTTGTATCCGAAAGCATTCTAATGAATAGTCATGAAATAACAAGGATAAATATCTCGCGTAGACAGCCCACTAGAGCATACAGGCAGAACATACCAATCAGCGTGGTATAGAGTTGCCGACTTTATATTTCAATGAGATAATACCTCACGAGACAATTAAGCCGGTCTCACTAGCCAACTGACGTTTACACGTTGTTTGTACATATACATCAAGTGTATTTTTTGTTTAGGCCCCTGCCTCCATGTCAGGGGCCTTTTTTCATTAGTTAAAACACATCGTACTCAGCCACCAGCCTTTGAAGTTTAGGGCTGACTTGCAGACCGTTCGCTGTTCTGGCTAAGTTGCGTTGTCTCGCCTTGATGGATTGCATTAAGTTTTTATTGGAGATCGGGTTTAATCGACCGTACTCAGAACGATTGAATCGCTTAATCTTGCTCATCACCTCTTTGATTGACTCTTTATCTTTCAATCTAAATGCTGTGTAGTAAGCGTTGACTAATCGCTGGCGGCGTCTTTGAACATGTAACTCATAGTTCTTAATACCGTTGTTCTCATCGTATTGAATATTTGCGCGACCAACACTAAAGCCCATTGCCTGGCCTATTAGCTCCGTACCGCTCAAGTCACCAACTACCTCTGAGCCAGTTCGCGTTGTTATCCCTTCTTCTCTAATGAATCTAGCGGTTTTCAAGATATCTTTGATTGCCTTTGGTGGCATACGTTCAAGACCTCGAGCAAAGCGATCATTTGTCATATCAGACAAACCTTGCGCCCAACTTAGAGCAATACCACCAAGAACAGGGCCGGCAGCTTGCTTCATGTACTCCATGTAAGCTTTGTCTGGATCAATATCTCGGTCGATACTACGAACCCACAAATCATCCAAAGAGATACGGCCACCAATGCTAGGGAGCGAGCCATGCCAAATCAGCGCAGCAGCGTCTTTACCAAACGCACCAGACAGCATAGCTTTTAGCTCCGTCTCTGCGTCGAATGGCTCATCGTCATCACCGATAATATCCTCTGCGGCATTAATAGCGGTCATCAGGAAGGTAAGAGGCAACGCCCCGGCACCACCGATAACAAAGGTACTCGCCAGGGTGCCAAGCAATTGCTTTTTAGCCATTGCTTTTACTTCTGGAGACTCACCCTTTAGCCATTTCAGCATATTGCTCCATAGGTAGTACGTGGTGTTTTGGCTGTACTGCTTAAACTGTAAAGCCACTGCGGCAATATCACTTTGCATAAATCGAGCTCGGTTTAAGCTCGAGTAATCATAGTGCGAGTCGAAGGTATCTTTGATTGCCTGGTCTACCGCTTTATCATGGTCGCCTAGCTTCTCTTTAGCCAGGCGATAAGCAGCCAGGAACGTAACTTCACGGTTAAACACTTCGGCATGGTGGAACGAGAAGCCGATGATATTCATTGCCTTGTTCCAGGTGCCTGAGTATTTCGCGTTCGGGTTTTCAGCAAGGCCCATAAGGTCTGCGGCCTGAGTAGTGTCGATAGCGCCCTGGCGAATTGCCTCGATAAGCGCTTGCTTGTCCTGCCCTTTCACCACGTTAGCCAGGAAGCCATGATCTTTATTTCGTCCTTTCATCGATACAGCTTTAAAGAATTCTTTCGAAGCGATACCAATCTCTTTTGAAGCGTTGGCCATGCCATGCTGGGAGCCCAGGACCGGAATTGCTATCTGTACAAGCTGAGTTAAGTTGACCAGGGCGGCAGCTGGCGTCAGACCGAGCAACCAGACAAAGCCAAGGCCGGTAAGTTTCTGAGCCCAAGAACTGCGAGCCGGGTTTCTTACCCATTCATGGCGCTGGTTGAGTTCTTCAACCATTCGGTCGGCTTCAACCTTGTGAGGCATTTCATTGCCGTAGGTTTCGTAATACTTACCTACGTACTTCTGAATTCCATCCAGGTGATTATCCAGGATATCCATGTGATCCAAGCGAGCTTGTTGGCGTGATTGCTTAAAGCCCTGGTCAGCGAGGGCGCGTATCGCGTCCTGGCTAAAACCTGCCACCCCCTTCCTATGGATAAAATTACGTCTCATCGAGCGAGCCGGCAGAGTGCGTAAATACATTTGGTAGATTTCATCACTTAACGAGTTTTTCATAAGCTCGTTCATGTGTGATGAGCGGATCATTTTGATTACATCAGCGACAAATGGAAGTGAGGCTTTCTGGACCTCATTGAACTGCGCTTTCATGCCCGTGTTGATATCAAAGCCAGCGTCACGGAGTTTTTGAGCGTTCAGCTCCATTTCGCCTTTCGTTTCGAACATCATGAACTGGCGTTCGTCGTTCTCATCAACAAAATCAATCCAGTAATCGCCATGGCGAGATAGCGGAAAGTAAAGCCCCTTGGCGGCTCTCTCTTGTTGCTGGCGTAGTTCAGCAATCATAGCTTTGCGAACTTTGGTATCTTCTACCGCACGGTTAATTTGCTTCTCGAGCGCTTCATTCATTTTTGCGGATTGCTCAACGTAATGGTCACGCATTTGACGGAATCGTCGGCGCTGTTCAGGGTTCAGCGTACCCCAAACATTCCGCAAGCGGATATGCTCACGGCGGCGATTGTCTTCGTTGTCGTAGGCTTTTCTGTCTTCCTGTAGTTGCTCAAACGCCTTAGCACCACGTTCACTGTTTACACCCCCTTCCTCTTTAAGAATACGCTCATTCCTGGTCATGCTTTTTTCTAAGTCTTCTTTCCTGGATTGGAAAGCGTCAGAAGGGTCCACATCTGCCAACGTAGCATCATGAGCAAAAGAAAAGAGCTGATCGGAATCAGCTCGGTGTTTTTTGGCCCAATCACTCAGGTCTTGAGATATGGTCGCGGCTTCTTCTGCCAGGGTGTTTTGGGTCGCCGTCATTTTGTTGATTTCAGCCAGGTAGTTATCCACCAGCTTTCCTAGTGGCTTATTCACCCAACCGGCAACCTCACCCAGCTGACGCAACGTCAGCAGGGCATACTTGGAGCGGCCCATCTTATCGAGCGTTTGACCAATAACAGGCGCGTTATATAACGCCTGTTTGATACTGTGCATGAGCTTGCTTTGTCGTTTAGCGAGCGCCTGGTCAGCGCTCATATTTGGTTGGTACCCTGGTTTTCCGGTAGTTTCTCGAGCTCGTGAAAAGAATAGCGCATCATCCGTTACGTATTCACGAGAGCGAGGTGGCGGAGTCTCAAGGGTTTTCTTTGCTCTAAACACCAGGTCCATCAACTCATCATTGTTGAACTTAGGCGACCAGATAAAGCCCAAACGATCACGGAAGAAACGGCGAACCTTAGCCAACATACGTTGGATTGGTTTAGCAAACTTCTTCTTCTCTGCCATGTGAGCGACGAGTTCATGCACCAGCATGTTTTCAGCTTGCTCCTTGGTCAATCCTTTGGCCGTATCCAGGTAAGGAGTTAAGTTAATCCCGTTTTCATCTGCAAATTTGGCAATTCCCTTGATGCCGCCTAGTTGCATAGCTAAAGTATTAATATCTGGCTGCGCTCCTGCTTCTTTCAGCAAGCGAGCCAAACCAACGTGACCAGCAACCTCGTGAAAGATGGTTTGCTCTACATCAGAAGGCTTATTATGTTTTTCAGCGACAACCCAGACCTTATGTTTTCTCCCATCATACAGGCCGTATACCTGGCCGTTGGCATTGGATGCGTCTATGTACTCTTTTATGTAATCAGGAAGTTGCGCCTCCGTATCGACCGTTTCAAAAGAGAGCGTGAAATCATTAATGCCGAGCTTGCTCATCGCCGTCTTAACTGCCGTATCAACGGCGGCTCGTTTGCCACCAGCGCTGAGGGACCGCTCGCCGGTTTTCACCCTGGTACGCCCTGCATCCGTACTACCTCTAGAGAAGTAGATGTTTGACGCTGTTGGTTTGTCTGATTCGATACCGTTAATGCGATTGTAGTCTTCGGCCTGAGCCGTGTTGCGAATATTAAGTGGCTCAATGCCGTCAAATGCCGCAACGATAGCATCCAGGTCAGACTCATCAATGCGCGTAGTGAAGGTGCCACCACCTGACAGCGCTTGTTCACCAATTACCGCCTCAACGTCTGGATTGCCCCAATACTTCATACCCTTCGATACCGACTTAGGCAGCTCTAGAACATAGTGAGTTCCATTGCGAAGGTCATGGCGCTTACGCAATAAAGCATCCCCTTTCTCAGTCGAAAGGCCAAGCGAAGAAAGTTCACGGTTATTAGTCTGCTTCAACCACTCTAGTGCTTCTTGAGGCGTTGAAGTGATTTGAGTGCGTATGTCCGTATCTGGCGAAAAGCTATTAGGCAACAACATGCCCTGAATCACGCGACCATCTTTGGTGGTGAAAGGAATAATGTTTCCGTTCCTCATCGTCTGGTCGTTAGCCATAACCAAGTTACCGGTCATTACGTAGCGGATTTCTTGTTGAGGCAGTTCAGCCTGGCGATTAAAGATGAGCTTCATATGCTCATTGGTTGTGTAGTAACCGACCGGAGTGATTGTTGAATCAGTAAAGTGTTTGTAGTTAAGCGGTATCGTTCTACTGCGATCTGCTACCATCACCTTTAACTTGGTTTTGGAGTTGGCAAGCGGGTCGCCCGTTTTAGACTCATGAACAACATCAATGATAACACCAGTTAATACTCGGTCCTCTGCGCCTGGCGTTCTTAGCGTGACATTCACATTCAAGCCATGTGCGCCACTCATTGTGCGCTTGTATTCTGAAATACGGTCCTTGTAGGCTGATAGCGAATCGAGTGCCTTTTGATGAGCTTCCGTTGCTTTCGTGGTATCGACTCCGCGCTTAACTGCATCATCGATCACTTCTTTTGCTTTTTTAACCTGGTCCTCGAGCTTACTTAGGTACTCGTTTGCCTGGCTAACTGCATTTTCAATATTAGAATCAATCGCCTGTTTATCACTGTCAGCAAGGGCGCTTTCAACTTCACTCCAGGATGGTGCCTTGCCAGGAGCTTTGGCGTTAATCTTTGTGAGGTATACAGGCTCAGAGAATACGCCTCGAGAATCATCACCCTCCACAAGAACTTGTTGCTCAATCGGTTCGGCTTGCAGGTCCAACTCAGTTAGGTCCAGGTCGTTTTGCCCTGTCGCATTGAGATACGTGATCTTCTCTGAATAGGCCTCATCAAGCTCTGCCAACACCTTACGCTGCATATTGACAGGCAACACAGCCAACTTACCCAAGAACCAGTTAGCCGGCGATTCCTGGAGGCCAACCTTGTTAAACTCAGGGCTGTACTCAACTAAGTCGCTAAAGTTGTCAGCCACATATGCTTCTACTACTTCATCGCCGTACTTGTTTAACAAGTCGAACGACTTAACCGAGGTCGCCGTATTTGTAGAGCCCGAGGTGTTGGCGTTCAAACTTGCCATTTTTCCAGACAAGACCGCTGCCGGGCGCTTTTCACTTGGCAGGTCTAACCAGGCGTTCGCGTATTTAGGTACCACCACCTGGCCGGTACGGTTAACACGGCCAAGCATCTGCATGTAAGTGTTAATGTCCAAACTTGGTTGCGCGACAATCATGTATCGGGTTCGCGTATCCTGGTAATCGCTACGAGAGTGAATAGACAGGCCCGTTGAGCCAGCCTGGTTAAGAATCAACACATCGAGCTTACCTGCATTGAACTTATCTACTGAACCGCGACGGTCCTTAATCTCTTGAGTGCTACGCTTTTTCAGCTTCGTGGTTTTGTAGTCAATCATGGCATCACGCCCGGTGATTTCTGCCACCTTGTGACCGGCTTGCTCGATGCGGTAGCGCATGTGATCGATTGGGCTCGCCGGGATATCAAAGTTACTCATTTCGGCAACGGCTTGCTGCGCTTGCTCATACAGCGCGACCACCAACGGGCTACTAACGTCATCGATGCTGACTTTTATCTTTCCGCCTTTTTTCGCGCCTGGCTCTTTCACCGAGTACGCCAGCACACCATCAATGGTACGGCTTAGGAACGTGCCGTAATTCAAGTTACCAAGCTTATCGCCAAAGCTCAGGCCGTTATCATTCATGTAGTCGTTTAGTGCAGTGCCTAGCGTATTTTCTAGCGCTATGACTGGTTTCTCACCACGGTTAATGGCGTCGATTGCCAGGTCTGCGATCTTGTCAGCTTTCAATCCGAGCGTGAGCTGGGAAATGTAGTTGTGAACCACCGAGCTAAACGAGTTTACATTGATGTTTTTATCGGCCTTGTTGCCGGCTACGTTGGTATCTAAACCATACTCAATGGCGATATCTTGCGCGAGCTCAGACTCTACGTAGTTAGCCCAGGCGCTAGATAGGCTTTGAATTGTGCGCAGGGCTTTCGTGGCAGCATCAAAGGAGGTTTCAAGCTGATCATCAGCAGTGATAATCTCGTCGCGTATCTCGATGCCGTCAAAGCTTCGCTCACGACGAACGTAGTGGCCAGCTTCAGCAATCTTAGCGGCAATGTAGTTTTGCATCCCGTAGCCGCCTTTCTCAATGGCTTCGGTAATGTCTCGTCCACCAGCTGCTTGACCAAGGTCAGTACGTTTGTATAGCGCCATGTTTTCTGGACGCTTGGCATACGTAGCGGAAAGGTAAACCAGGCCGTCAACTTTATCGACATAGCCTAAACCGCCGTTCTTTTCATTGCCCTGGAAGAACTCACCAACAATCGCTTTAGAATCCTTGCCCGAGGCTGCGGTATGCGCTTCGTCCATAACCATGACGGCATTAGGTGCCAGGGAATTAAGTACAGAGCGTTTAATACCTTTCTTATCTGAGCTGATTTGCGAGTAAGTCAAAAACAGACCGGTGTAACCATCAGGCATAGAGCCAGTGTCTTTAATGTGCTGTAGCAGCGGAGCCAGTTTGGCCGCACTGTGTTTATGCTTGTAGTATGATTTTTCTTTTGTGGTACCAGGGTTATCTACTCGTTTAATCCCTTCGTCGGCGTTCATGATAAGCGGAGTGAAGTCACTCACGCCAATGTCGGCCAGGTCATCCATCATATCCGTAAACAGGTTAGGTTTTTGTGTGATGAAAACCGGGATCTTGCCTTGTTCCATAGCATAGCGGAGTACGCCAGCAGCCTGGCGCCCTTTGCCTACACCGGTTTGATCGCCAATAACAATAGCTTTGCCTTGCTCGATAGCATTGACCGCCAGGGCTACGCCGTCAGCCTGGAGGCCCATAAACGCATCGTGCACATCGTCTGTTGAGTCATAGCCAAGCTTGTCAGCAACGTATTGGTCAATGCCGCCAGTTTGCTTGGTGAGGTCTTCTAGCGCCTTAGTGGTGTAATACTCAATATTGGATGGAGTAAGGATATTCTCGTTGTGGCCAGTGGAAGCGGAGCTGTACGTAGATTGGAATTTGTTTTGGCGGCTCTTTGAATTGGCCGCCGGTCTTTCGTCACCCTCTACAGCAGAAGGTCTACCGCTGTTTGTAGGTCCAGGTCGCTGAGTGCTTGCTTGAGGTCGTCCGGTAGTTCCTTCTGTACTTTCTGCGGATACTGGTCCAGGTCGTGATACTTCTCCGCTTGAGTTAGATACGCTATTTCCATTATTTGATTCGCTAGGTTCTGCGGGTCCGTTGCGTCCGTCTCCATTGGTAGATCCATCAGTATCTTGATCTCGTTGCGTACCGGCATTGGTGCTTGTTGAATTAGGTACGGTAGCGTTTCCTTGAGTTCCTGCATCATTGTTGTCCAATCCAGCGTTGGAAGCTGACGACGCATATCCAGTTCGCACAATAGCAGGGCTTGAGACGATGTGCTCAAATCTGGATGATTTGGTATCCAGTAAACCTTTTTCATTGTAGTGGTCATATAGCGAATCCCATGAGTTGTGGCGTACAAACTGACTGTCTACCGGGGCAAATCTGCCAGTTGGAGCTGCGGCACGACCATCAATTGCGATAAGCATTATCGGCCAAGCTGCACCTTGTTTCTCATACAGTTTACCATCAATTTCAGTGTAGTCTGTAACGTTATAGTTTTGGAACAACCAGTTAAGGAAACTACGATGATTAACTGAAAGATCTCCTTTTTCCCGGCTAGTTCCCATGATTAAGTAAGCCTTACCGTCTGACTTCATAGATTCCAGGGCGCGATAAGCAATCATATGATCCAGCTCGCCTATCTTGTGTTCCTTTCCGTGCGCACTGGTGAACTCGTATTTAACTCGCTTTCCGTTCTCGTCGCGTAACGGTCCAAATGGCGGGTTAGTGATAACACGATCTACCTTATCGCTCATCATGCCATTAGTTAATGGATTGCCAGTTGCGTCTAGCGTTGTGGTTGGATATCCGGTCCAGCGTAACGACTCGGCACGAACTGGGTCCAGTTCATTTGCAAAAGTATTGCCTGGTTTAGCTGTCATCAATAACAGACCATTCCCTGCTGTTGGCTCAAGGACTGTTGTGTTTGCATCGATGCTTGCCACCAGGTTACCAAGTAAAGATAACGGCGCTGGCGTACTGTACGCTTGCAATTTGGCGCTATTCGCACTGCGAGCGTTCAATCGTGGCTGAGACTCGTATTCCTCAACCATCTTGTCGAATACGTTCTTCACGCTAGCCGGGGTATTGTTCTTACTTAATACTTTTGTAGCCATATGGCGGCGGTGAGCAATTTTAACCGTCTCGTAGGCTTCTTGAACTTTCTTGAGCTGTATGCCGGTTACTTCTGAGATTTTATCCACATTAAACAACTTAGCCGCTAAACGTTTTAAGTCGTTATTGTTCTTAATTTCAAAGCCAAATTTAACGCGACCTTTTATCGCGTTTAGTAGAGAAATATTGCTATCTACCGGTTTGATTTCATTAGATTCTTGGTTTTGGCCAGAATCCTGGTCTTGTGCATCTGTTTGGCTATCCGGGATACTATAACGAACCTTATCCCACAACTTATCCACGGCCTGACCTTTGGTGAACCCACCTTGAAGCAAGTTACCACCATGCTCAAGACCGTGAAGCCCGCCATTCATTTCAAAGGTTTCTTGCACTACCCAACCGTGATTGGTTTCTTTGAGGCTATATGACTTATCGCCGTTCTGGACCGTTCCACCAGCTTCAACATGCCCACGAACATCAGACTCAGCAACACCACTGGCGATCGCTATTGTGTTCGCACCATCGCCACCTCCTACCGCATCACCTTCCGACCCTGCTACGCCCTCACCTTCTTGCTTTGAGGTTCTTTCATCGGCAAAGACCTCTTTAAACTTTGACACTCCACCAGCCTGTTCAATAATGGTTGACACATTAACGCCTGGATAATGCTCTTTAATCCTACTTACTAAGCCAAAGTTTTTGATTGCAACGACATAATCATTGTCTGGATATTCGTTCGATGCTTGTCTAACCAGATCATATAGTTTTTCATAGTCTACATTGCTATCACCTTCCGACTGTCGCACTTCATTACCTTCGGATGGTGATACAGTCGCATCTTCTTTGGCTAGCTGCTCGGCTACCTCTTTCTTAACCTGACTTTCAAATGCTGAAATTGACTGCTCACCTAGCGCCTCTTGGAGCTCTTTCGCCGTGAACCCTGCATCACGGTACGCATTGCGAACCCCCTTCATACTCGGCTTGGGGCCTCCATTCTTTTCGATCACATCACGAATAACCTGTTTAGCGGCTTCGACAATGTTCGGTTTCGGCTTTTTCCAAAGAGTGTATGGCCCACGGCTTGATTGGGTGGTGACGTAATTGCCAGGGTTTTCTCGTGCATCGCTGACATTCTTGTCGCCAAACATACCATCACGCTGAGTAACAACCATCTCATATCCGTCTTCACGGAGTTTGGATAAAGAGTTGTCGTTATCATTTGATTGACCTAAATGCTCAACTCCTGGGATCACCTCAATTTCTGGATTTGGAGCGAATCCAGACTCACCAGACTCATCTTGATTGGTTCGGCGCGGCGTATTCGTGCGGTTACGCGCATCAGAGAAAGAATAACGGAGCTCGTCTTGCTTGGCTGAACGGTTACGTTCGTTGACCGCTTCCATATCACGCTGGGATTTCTTCTGGCGCGCACCTTCCATCATGGCGGCTGTCTTGCCCAGGTACTTTTCTGCCAGGGTGCGAACACCATTCGCCAGCTGCGCACGAACCTTAGCAACCGGCATAGATTGGCCGTCGAACTCGAGGACCGTTGACGGTGACTGCTCAAGAGAGTTAGCAATGTTACGGATAGTGCGAGTGATTTCACTCTCTGCAAACTCTTTCGATTCTGGATCGCTAATGTATTCCTGGAACAAGGATTCAGCGCTCTTTCTGCGCTTGATGTTCTCTGGGTTATTGGCTTCTTGCTCTGCTCGGTCTCTGGCGGCTTGCTCATAAGCAGCAAGGCGTTTCTCGTGATTTTGCAGTTCATTGAGCACGGTATCCGTATCAAAGCCTTTTGCTTTGTTCAGGCGCTTACGCAAACGCTTAGACATTCGTGTTGTTTTCGAGTTGATGCCTGCAAAGTCTCTGATTGGCTTCTTGCCGTCTTCACGCATTTTCATTGAGTTAGGACGCTGACTAAAGCCCGATACCGGCTCGGCCAATTGTTCACGGCGGTTGGTTAGGTTTGCCTGGCGGGTTTCAATTCTCTCACTCTCGGCTTTATCTTCGCTTAACTGTGATTGCGCTTCACGATTAGTAATATCACGCATGTAGCTACGAGTGGTGCGTTCACCGGTGCGTGGGTTGGTGCCAAACCAATTAGGATTTTCTTCAGGACCAGGCTCTCGAGATTCACGCTCGAGCTCTGACTCTCTCACCTTAGCCGCATTGGATGCCTGTTGCGCTCGGCTTTCGATTGCGCGCTGTGAGTTTGCTCGGTTAAACTCTGGCTGCTCAAACTGCTCTAAGCCGGTATCACTCTGCTCGGCAGTTTCAACTTCCTCACCTGGGTACTGGCGCGCATATTCCAGGTCAACCATGCGTTCGAGCTTGCGCTTATCGGCTCGGTCCTCTGGCAGCATTGATTGTTGAATTTCTTCACGGATAGCTTTTCTACGGCGCGTGATTGTGTCTGAAAAGTCATACTCCTGACCTTTTCTTGCTGCTCGTTCGACCGGCTTCTCTCGATTGGCCATATCTTGACGATTAGCCTCAACACGGCGATCAAAGTTAGTGGTCGTCGGGTCAACACCAGCAGCGCTGGCAGACGATGCCATATTGATATACTCAGCCTCGAGCGCGTTAGCCTCTTGTTCGCTTATTGAATCAGAACGCAACTCAGCTTCAATCTCTTGAGCTCGATCTGGGTCCCAGGCGCGAGCCAGGTCGATAACTTCCTGGTCACTATTTCGCTCTGGCAAAACTCCTTTGTTCACTAACGCTTGGCGTGTTGCCTTGCGTCTTTCTGCCAGGCGATCTCCCTGGTTTGCTGCTTGATTTGTGTTTGGACGATTTAACTCACCATCTACCGCTTGCTCTACGATATCTAAGTGACTTTTTAAGGCTTGCAGAGAGGACTCTGGCTGCGGCGTGTTTAATGCCGTGCCATAGTTTTGGATTGTGCTTTCCAGGTATGCAACATCCTGACTGTCTGGCTTTTCCGTTCGGAGCTGCTTAATCTTTGCATCGATGCGCTGTTGCTGCATGACAACATCAGTATGCGTAGCACTATTCGTAGCTGTATTCGTAGCTGTATTCGTAGCTGTATTCGCAGCACTTTGCGAAGGTGCTTTATTCTCACCTTGCTCACTTACTACGTTCGCACCTTCCGACGTTGCTACATTGTTACTTTGCGAACTTGCTTCTTGCCCACCGTAAATCGACTCGAAACTTGCACCAGGCGTAAACACTTGTTGATACTGAGTGAAGATGTTTTGCAATCCACGTTGCGCGGCTTGCACTTCTTCTGGTGATAGGTCCGGGTTTTGACTGAGCGTGTTCGTGTAACGGTCCAGGCCGCTAGACAGTTCATCAATTAACGGCTGGTTACGCTTGTTCGGGCGCAACTTCGACAATTCAGTTTTGAGTTTTGACGCATCAGACAAATGATTCTGAACCGAGTTACCATTAAACAACGGGCGTCTGGTTCTTGCTTGCGGTTCCTGTGCCGGCTGTTGCGGTTCAGTGCTGGCTACTGGCTCACTATCTACACCAGGAGCCGGTGTTGCCGCTGGCGGGTTTGTGTCCTGGTCATCATCGCTTTCGGTACGTTTAGATATCGCACCACCAACCGTGCCAATCGGCGCACCTAATGCACCACCAATCAACATACCTTCCAGGGCGTTAGACATTGCACCTTCGGTCGGGTCGATATCCTGACCGGTAACATCACCAACGATTTGGTTTTGAGCCACGGTTTGTCCGTAACCTTCAATAAACTCAGTGCCACCCTCACTGATCGCACCTTTGACCGTACCAGATACCGCACCTTTACCCATCTTACCTAGCAGCGCGCCAAAGAGGTACTTGTCACCCATCGCACCCGCTACGGAGGCTGCAATTGCTGTTGGGTCCGTTGACATTTGCGCACTGGCGTAACGTGCCGTTTCTTCTTTTGCCTGGTCGAATATCTCAGTAGCCGACTTGCCTTGGTTCTCTGGTAGCTCAGACAGTCTTAGCGCTGTTTGCTTAAAGTGATCTGAGTTCTCGGCCAACCAGCCCGAATCAAGCTCCATTGTCGCGTTGTACGCATCGAGACTCGCACCACCGAGAGAGGTACCCATACCCGTTGCTACCGCACCAGTACCAGCGCTAAGTGATATAGCCTTGTCTGCGATTTGACCTGCGGCCTTACTACCAAAGCCTTTTTTCAGCATCGATTTAGCAATGGTGTTTTTGAGCGCTACCTTTGCCGCAAAACCAGCACCACCACCACCAGCAAAGTTAGTCACCAATGAGCCTAGGCCGTCTGCAATTTTCATCGCCCATACATCGATGTCGCCAGCTGCATCAGAAAAGGTTGGATTGCCGTTTTCATTATCTTCCAGTAAGCGTGAAGACACGGCGGCTTGGCCGTCCTCTGTCATGCTTGACGTTAGCGCATCTGCGCCAGAATTCGCCAGGTCACGAAGACTTTCACCCACACCGAAAAGGTTTTCTGACAGTTCACCAATCCCCGCCACACCACGGAGCGCACCAGAACCCACGGCTTTTAGCGTGTCACCGGCTGTAACATCGAGATCTTTGTGAGGGGTTTTGACTGGCTTGAATTGGAAATCTTGAGGGATGAACGATTGCGACATATCAGAGGTCGCAGATACGGTCGATTTATCGTTAGGATTCGCGCCTAACAATTGCTTGTCCTGCATAGGGGCTCCGTTGTTTTATAGGCATAAAAAAACCGCCACCCCTTTCGGGGCAGCGGTTTGATAGAGAGACTGGTTGTATTGTGGTAAAACGTACCACAGTTCCGTTAATCGAACCAGATAAAAGGGACTACCACACGCGAGGGTAATCTCGTAATCGGGTCAGGTTATTACTGTCTTCTTGGTACTGTTCTTTGCCTAATTGCTCGATGCTCGCCAGGTTGTCGCTATAAATTACATCCTGCAAACTGGTTGCTGGCTTCCCTGGTTCGCTAGTTTCCAGATCTGGAACTGTCGCCGTTTGCTGTCCGTTCTCTCGGCGCTGATTTTGTATATTTGCCAACTTCTGCTCATTCGCCTTGTCTCTAGATTGCTTATTTCTAGCGGCCACCACCTGTTGATACAAATCATCCAATTGCGCGGCAGATAGACCACTCGGATCAATGTTTTGTGAGCTGGACAATTCCTGCAAGAACTGAGCTTTCGTGGCGTCATTACCAGCCCACATGACTGCAGTGTTACTTTGTCCTGGTGTCTGTCCTGGATTGTCTGTCTTAGTGACCTTGCCGTAGATGCCATTTACCACGGTACGGCGCTCCTCGAACTGGCGTTTAACCGCGGCAACTTCTTCCTCGGTCGGGCTCATTAGCTCAGATAATGCCTTGGATTCGTCTTGAGCAATGTCAATCAGTGCCTGGCGATATTCTTTCTCCATCTCTTTGCTGTTCTTATCTTTCGCACCAAACAGATTGTTATAGTGAGTACTGGTAAAGAACTGCTTAGATTGCTTGATTTGACCGGCTACCTCACCCATAAAACGATCTAATGGAATAACCTTGACCGCATCATCAGGCGACGTACTTCGCCCTTCTGTGACCGGGGCGTTTTTGGTTGAACCATCCTCATAGGTGATTTTCATACCCACCACAACACCTGGCTGATCGCCCTCGCGGTTTGGGTCGATATCCGCAACAAAGTCATGCCTTAGATACTCTTTATCCTTGATCACCTTTCCGGTTGCTTCGTCTTTATCACCAATGCCCTGCTTAACATTTTGCTCCAGGAGCTTGCCTAGGCTCGTGGTAAAGTGTTTATCCCGATAATCCATTTCCCCCGCTAACACTTTTGGCATAGCGGCTTCGACATCATACGCAGCACGAACAATGGCCGGTGTGTAGCGTCTCGGATCATACGCGCCACCTTTGACGTAATCATTGTCAAAGATGTTATCAATCTCGCCAGTCTCCATGAAGCGTCGAACACCGTCTTGGATGAGCGGCATGTTATCTTGCAAGTAGTTTAGCTTTTGTTCGCGGTTAAACTTAACATTGTTATGCTTCGCTTCCGCTTGATAGTTGGATAACTGAGCCGTTTTGACTTGCCTATCGAGCTTATCATTGGCTTTAAGTCGCTCTTGCTCGCTCTGGTAACGTTCGGCTTCTTTCTTCTGTTCAGCTTGGTAACGCTCATCATCAATCGCATAGCGCGCTAGGGTATCGTTGCGACTCTCCCTGTAACGACGATTGTTTTCTTTAATGCCGTCTCGCTGCATCTGCATACGTTCTTCGTCATTCTGAATGTTCTTTACTGTTGAATAGCCTCGTAACAGACCATCCATTGCGCCTCTTGTGTCTAATGCCATTAGAATAACTCTCCCAATACCAGACCAGCTGCCGCACCAATCGCTGCGCCCATTGGACCACCAACACTACCCACTTGAGCACCCATTGCCATACCCATACCAGCACCCATCGTGACAGAGCTTAGTTTTTTCGCTTTAGCCGCATCTTTAAGGTTTTGCTCTAGCTGATCGCGCTGTTCTTCTCGTGATGCTGACGACTCTAAACCAGCAAGCGCTTGCTTGCGTGTATCTGCACCTAACTGCAATAAACTGTATCCCATTACGACACCTCTAATTGACTCAAGTTTGATTTGCCAGAACCACTCAATACCGACAAGGCTCGTTCTTTCTCATTTTCTCGCAAGCTGTTCTTACTGGTTACATTAGCTAGAGAACTTTTCGCTTGAGCGGTTGAATCCTGGCTGGCTGCTAAGCCATACCTAGCCAGCTGATTGCTGTTGGCAACTTGCGCTGCCTCGTTTGCAGAATCAAAATTGTCATCCACTCTAGCAAGTTGTTCTTTGAGAAGCGCACCAGTCTGCGTTGAATCCATGAGTTCTTTTTGACGAGGGTAAAACCGCTCTAACCAGTCGTCATACTGCGCCCGGGTGACATTCGCGTAGTTCGTTGCGGCTTTACTACTCACGCTTATTTGTCCCGGCGCGCTAACATCACTCGTGGTTGTACTAATAAGCTTGCCGAACACGGACTTTTGCCCAAGGCGATTCGCATTACTATCGTCTCTACTCATAATTACTCCATCCCGTAACTGCTAGCACCACCCATAGGCGCGTATCCATTGGACGAACCAGCTTGCATTTGCTCGTAAGTTGATAACGTATTGGTGTTTGGTGTACTCATCGACGCCACTCCCATCCCAGCCAGCGAACCAACGAACTGAGCATTCGCGCTACGACGGTTAAACGAACTGACGGCATCATTCGCAGACTTACTCGCTGACAAGCTCGCCGTAGAATCCATCCCCGCTAACCCCTCGGCTTTTTGACCCATACCAATCGCAACAACATCTTGCTGGCCAACGACATAATTATCCTGCTCATTTACCTGAGCTCGGTTAATGGCGTCTCCCTGAGTTAACGACTGGTCCAGCGTAATATCACTCAGCGCACCTTTGAATTTACCGCTCGATGGGTCTATGCCTTGCGCCGCCATATTTGTGGCGCTTTGACTCCGGGCTTCACCAAAGTTCTTGTTGTAATTGAGGTCAACCGAAGCCTTAGCATCGGCCATGTTGGATTCAGAATTAAAGTTATCAACACGCTGCATGAATACATCTTCGTACTGCTTCAACTCACTGTCATAGAGGTTCCATTGTTCCACGGCAACCTTTGAGGCTGCTTTTTCGGCGGCGGTTTCTTCTACCTTGTTACTACTTCCACCCATAAACTAAAGCTCCTTTGCATATGTAACGATACGGCCTTGTCTGCCGGTTTCTTTGTATCCGATCTTTTTGACCAGGTACGCGAACGCACCAGATAGCACGGTTTCAAACGTAACGACCTTTGCGCCAATCAACCGGCTAAGGCGCTCGACCTCTGGCTGATAATGGGAAGCACGGCCAGAAGAAAACGAGTAAGCAAACGCTATGTGTACTTTATCGCCCCCATACGGCTCTAGGATGATAAAGGCGTCAACATCTGCAAACAAAAACGCCCTGCCAGAAAGCAGGGCGTCATTTAAATCACTTGCGTAGTCGCATCCGCTTTGACTGGCGGATTGCTCGATGATAGGAAATATCCTATCTCGATAATCTTCATAGTTCACTCTAAACATGCGTTTTAATTAACTCCACAATCCACCTGTACGATGAGACGCAAAAGTTGTTTTGGATGCATCTACCGTAACACGACAATATTTATCCAAGGTTCCAGCGTGCTCCAACGTCACCGACACATTACCTGTCAGGTTTGAGTATGCAGGTAAAAGCAGAATGAACCAAGTCGGACTGAAAATCGTATCACCGCGAATCTCAGTGATATTGTGTGTAATCTTTGCCATTTGTATCCCTCGTGTAATACGAGTATTTAGATACAAAAAAAGACTCCCGAAGGAGTCTTTGATTAGCTAAGTTCACCACTGTCTTTGAACAGGTTAACTAGCAAGATGTGGTTTCGTCGTTCTTCCCATGCATCATTGTAATCAACAAAGATATACTCTGCGTCTCTATCGCAAGAGAATTGCAAGCGATATGCTCCCGCTGGTGCGTTTGCGGCTATCTCAGCAAATACTCGACCAACCGATGGGTTGATGTTGTATAACGGTGTACCGCCACCGATTTGATGCTTTGACGTGTATGTCGCGTGAACCGTACCAGTTGGGCCCACTAATCTATACGTACAGTTATACCAACCTGAATATGCTACATACATGTTCACGAATATCGATCCGCTACTGACAGGTTCGATTATCAATTTACGAGCATATGGTCTTGCACTATCGATATTGACAGTAACAACGTTCAACCAAGTATTCGCATTAACATCAGCCGTCGAATTACGATAGTTGTACGCATATTCTCTCATTGACGCGATATCCCCGACGATGTTTTCCGCATAAACGGTACCGGAAAAAGTGCCGTCAGCACCATCTAACGTCCCTCTTATTGTGCAGTTTTCGTTGATTACGACATTACTAAAACTACCGCCTGTCGCCACAACGGTACCTTTGACCGTTGCGTTATTGAGATACGCAGTACCACTGGAATTAACATAGAAATGATAGCCAGCATAAGGACCACCAGCCCCCACTTTTAATACCGCACCGGTAAGAGTGCCACCATTAATCGCCGGCGATGTGATGGAAATACCAGACCGAACATAATCGGCGGTGATTGTCTGGGCGTTGAGTATTTGAATAGTCGCCTTTTCAATCAGCGCTTCTGGGATGACTACTTTCCCTGAGTCGATTGCGAAAAGAGGCGTCTTTGTGGTGGGAGAGTTCGGATTGAAAACAAAGAACTGACTAGCTGAAACTACCACTTGACTCACGCCACCAGAACCGGCCAACAAGCCGATACCTGCCGTAACCTGGCCAGCGCTCGCTTTTTGTGTCCACATGGCACGATAAGCAGCAGAGCCGTTACTGTCGATGTTGGCGATTGCCTGGTTGTGACTTGATACCGTGGCACTAACACCGTTAATCGTGGCGCTTGTTGTATCAATCCGTTCAGATAGAGCCTGGTCTTCGGTGGAAACAGTTTGAGCGAGCTCGGTAATTGTTGCATTGATGGTTGCGTCAGCGGTCTGAAATGACGCCTCAAGCTCGGTTATTTGCTGCGCTAGGGCTTGTTCGGCGTTGGCTATAACTTTTTGCGTCTCAGTGATTTTCGCATCAACAACTAACTTTTCACCCGTTGAAACGGTTTGGTACGCTACGTTTAATTGACGAACCGCCATTGCAATCACTTCACTGACCGAAGCGGTTACACGCTCTAGCTCTTTTAGTAAACTGACTAATTGTGAATCACCGGTTTTAAAATCCGCTTCAACTGCATTGACACGTTCAGCAATCGCGCTATCGGCATCGGTCAATACCTTTTTTGCCTCGGTGATGTCAGCGGATATTTGTTCATCCGCACTCTCAAAATCGCTTCGGATTTGCGCGACTTGCTGGACAAGCGAACCCTCTCCGTCACTCACCACTTGTTCAAGCTCTGTGATGGAGGCACTCATTGTAGCATCAGCGGTTTTTCGCTCAGTCTCAACGCGAGCAATCGCAGCGGTTAGTGCGTCTTTAGCCGCATCAATGGAAGAATTGAGTTCAGCTTCGGCTTGGTCAAGGTCGGTGCGATTCGTGTCAATATCAGACTGTAGCGCTTGGAATAAATCAGAACTGACTAACTGATTAGCTAAATCATCAATGATCCCACCAATGTCGGGACTGGTTTCAACATAGATACCAGCTACATCGTGATACGCGCCAGCTACATCATTTTTGTTAACAAATCTTACCCAGTAATAGTAACCTGTACCCAAATCGACTACATCAGAAAACACCGTAGCCGGTGTAGTGCCAATGAGCGCCGCTTGTGACAGGTTTCTCGAGGCGCTGCGCCATACTTCGGCATGGGCGTACCCTTGAAATGTTGGATTATCCCAGGATAAAAGAACCGAACTAAAACCACCAAACCCTTGTACGTTAACGGGCGCGTGGGGCCGCTCAATGATCTCCTCACTCCCACTGCCACTGCCACCAGTGATACCACCACGAATGATTGTGCTCACTGTTCCTTTTAACGCTGAAACCTCTTTCGAAGTAACCGCTTTGTAGTCTCCACCACGCTGCCCGGTTAGGATCTCTACGTTTTCATACAGCGCATCTAACGTTCGACCCGCACGGAAAGGAGTTTTGTTCTTCGCCATTTAACCAAGCTCCTGCATCGATGTAGCCAACAAGATACGCTCGACTTTAGTGTCACCGGTGACTTTCACAATCCACTTACTGGCGCGAACCGGAGGAAGCCGAAACGCTTCGCTAGTTAACTCCCCCGCTGCCAGTGAATACACCAATTCACCATCGGCATAAAACTCAATAGCGAGCTTTTCAGGGTTGGGAGATTGAATACGAGAGCATGTAAGCAAAACATCGAGCGGAGTTAGAAACGTTTTGCTCTGCCAGGTCATGGTTTTTTCTGTTGAACTACCTTTCCATCGATAAAGCTCAGTCCCTTTAGCCAGGTATAGCGCATCGGAATGCAAATCGTTGTATGCAGCATCCCACGAACCACTTAGCGTAATGAAAGACTGACTAACCGGATCATAAATAAACGCTCCGTTATCGTACTGAGCAATGTACTTACCCTCATTTGCCCAGGCTTTAATCGTGCTTGGATTGTAGGCTTGCCATTGCTCCTTAGTCATCAGCGGAGCGGTCAACACCGTTGCGCTGCCGCTACCAACCGATACCAACCCATCAGGACTGGCATACATCGCCATACCGTTAACAACAACAAGCGATTCAGCGCTCACACAGGATTGCTCCAGGTTAATCTGGCCACCGGTAATTGTTGAGGGCGT
The DNA here is from genome assembly GCF_043103065.1 of Vibrio sp. YQ_11. Classification (NCBI taxonomy): domain Bacteria; kingdom Pseudomonadati; phylum Pseudomonadota; class Gammaproteobacteria; order Vibrionales; family Vibrionaceae; genus Vibrio; species Vibrio sp. YQ_11. Next base: position 100,943 of record NZ_JBICJM010000049.1, read on the forward strand.
CACGCCTGAAAACAGATAAGGCTTACCTTTTGTGACCACAACAAGTGACGTTTCAATCGGTGCAATGGCGACGATCTCACTATCCGTGGTACTGCGGTAATCTTCTGGCCAAGCATAAGGCAGGTACGACTCGCTAAACATCACCTCATTTCCCGCAAAGCCAGCGCATATGCCGTTCGCCATGTTACACAAACCCTGCATGTTTGACGGCGGCACGGAATAATCCCAAGTTTCCAGGCTGGCTCCGGTCACATCTCGCGCAGAGTCGATGTATTCCGCTTGAGAGATCGGCAACTCTGCAACCAGCAAGAAGTCACCAACACCGTCACTTGTCACGCTTCGGTAAAGCCTCGTATGTGTAATGTTGTGAGTATTGGCACCAGGCTGAGATAGAGAAATCGTTAACGTTGAGCCGGGCTTAGTGACTAATACTGATACGCTTGCATCACCTGGCGCGCCTTCCTCACCAAACCGAGTGACATAAGTTTGAATATAAACTCGGTCCTCGTCATCGTACTCAGGCAGCTCGCCTTCTGGCGGTTCCTCTCCGGTGGTATCATCAATAGTTACAACCATAGGCGGTACAACTGGCGACGGCACACCGAGATCATACCATGCTGCCGGCATAGCTTCGTCACTGGTCGCTATATCGTTTGCAGTCACTCGCGGCTTAATACCTTCACCGGTCCAATAGATTCGCTGCCATGGATCTTGAGCCATTGGGTTAGGAATAACGCTAACGCGATTAGCAAACGTGAACCAATACGAATCTTCATAGAGAAACATCGAGACTGGCGTAATGGGTAGCGTGACTGATTCCAAGCTATCATCAAGAACTGGAGCAACAATCCCACGCTCGAATTGGCAATCTATCGCTATCGTCGCGGAGTCATCCGATAATAAATGAGGTTCGAGTCTTGGCGTTTTGCCTTTCATTGTTGAAACGTTGATTAACATATAAACCTCTAGTACGTCTTTCTACCTTGCTTGGTTGCCTGGTACATCAGATACGTACCAAAGGCTTGATAAATATTTCCAGCCCAAAAACCGAAGAACTGGCCACCTTCAGGCCAGGACGACCAACACCCATTCATGTGATGCGTTCCATCGCCTGGTGAAACAAAATACTCACTGTTAAAAGACGCGATTGCGGTATCAAGGATATACTCGCCTTTTTCATCCAAATCTTCGTGACCAGCGATTAACGCCAACGCTACGCCGGTGATGTAGTTCGCGATCATGTGGCCATTCCAACCATCATCAAATGGCACTCCATCACTTTTAAATCCGGTTGGAAATTGATTGTCGTTGGCAATAAGAAAGTCATACAAAAAACTGATCCAATTACTCATCATTTCGACCAGTCTTGAGTCGGCTTCTTCGTTACGCACCACTACCTGGTCGTAATAAGCCCGACCAATCGCCCACGTAATGCGAGGCTGATAACCATCCCATGGCTCTGAACTGCCCCAAAAATAATCGGTAAACGTATCAGCCGTGCCATAAGTAATGTTATCTGGACGATTCCAGATATAAGCGCTTCTATGAGGACCTAGTGGCCGTCCAGGTGCTCCGTTAGGATAATCTTGTTGCGAGTCATAGAGACAATTCAACATATTGTTCCAATGCAATGGATCTTCTCGAAATATGACTGGATATTGATAGCCAAGGTATGGAATGCCTCGCCAGCTTGAATACGCATTCGCTTCTGGTTGCCAGTTATTAGAAAAAGGCACCAAACCAGGCGTGTAAGCCAATTGATCTTCAAGAATATCGATGAGCGTAGCATTACCGACATACACAATCGGACGGTCGGTTGTGAGATCAGGCTTATAAAATTCGATGGTGTTGCGAAGCACATAAATGTATTTCGAACTATCCCACGCTTCCTCATGAAAGTTGTTAACACCGACCAGCGAAAAGCCTGTTGGCGAATGTGTAGGAATGACCAGCGAAGGATGCGTGATATCCGTGAGTTTCATGCTCACTATTTCTAAACTCTCTACCGGATTTCCTAGCGAAGCGGCCAGACGTACCCAAGTGGACGTTGCTGCGTCAAATGCTTCCCAATACTTAACTCCATTAATGGCTGGTACCGCATTTATATTGCTTAGGTCTTTAGAAATAATGGTGTTAGGTTGATCATTAGGAATGGAAGTCCAACCAGGGTTAACGCGATAACGCTCACCTGTCGCAGCTTCAAACTCAATCAGCGTGTTATGCCACCCAGACTTGTTTGCTGCCACGTTGTCATACTTGATGATCTCTAAGCTTTGAACGCCATTAGCAATGTGAGACGCAAGATTCTCAGTATTGAGCCAGCATTCACCATTCTTAGTGATATCAGGCTTCCATTCTAGCGCTCGATACCACATCGTATTACCGTCTACGACAACCTTTCTCCAAGTCACTTCGGCCATAGTTTCGTCATAAAAACAGTTAGCAAAGTGCGGCGAGGTTTCCGTAACCGTACACGCTCCATTAAGTTCGACATTAAAAGTGGTTAACGTTGTGTCTAACGAAATTTGTTCAAATTGAGGACAGCGGAACACCTTAGTTACACCAGAGTCGTCTTTGACTTCTGCGACTTCAATCGTGTAACGCATCGATACGTTTTCTGGCACTTCTGCCGCCAGTTCCCAGGATAATTTTGATGTTGGCGCAACTTTGTACCAAGTTCCCGAGTTTTCTAACCAGGTTGAGTGCTTGCCGGTCTCATCTTCCGCTGCTGTACTACAATCCACTTTAATGCAGCCAAAATATGGATGAGTCATTGGATGCTGGATACGTGTAAGCGTTGCCGCGCCAGGCTCGGTTGGATACGAGAACGTATAAGAAATACCATCCGTGTGCGGCGAGCGAGCGAGAGGGTCTTTACGGAAAATTCTCAGGTTTGAATCAATCGAGCAGTAGCCTTTTAACGTGTTTAAGCACGTTTTATACATAATGTGATATTTGTCTTCGCCGGTAATTTGCCAAAGCAGCAAACAGGAATCCATAAACCATTCCTCACCATCAGCCGCATTTCCTTGCGTTCCTTCCACCAGCGGAGCCCAGACAGGTCTAGGGTCAAACGGATCTTTTTGTCTGATTAGCACACCATTGTTGCACGAAAAACACAGCTTCATTGTTCCGGTTATCGTCTCGTCTGGTAGTTGCGTTCCTTCACCAACGGTATTCACAAACACACCACCAAGTTCAACTCGGCCTTTTTCTTCGTCAGGGTATTCAATCTCATCAATGCGATCACCACTAGAATCGAGCTTCCATCCTTGATGATTGATAAAACTAGCGACTTGATACGCTTTCGCATCTTCCCACATTTGCGTTGCAACACTCGCTTTCACTGACGAATAAACCAAGAGATCATCAGGATTGAAGGCTTGATACGCGAGTTGCAATTGTTCTCCGTAGTACGGCGCGCCGTGGGGAATGTAAGCTACACCGTCTGTGAATTCGATTTCTTCACCCAAGAAGCCAGCCGCGCTACCATCATCGAAATTATTCGGGTAAGCACTTGGAAACTCTCGCTTGATGTTCAGCATCCAATGAGCATGAAGAATTTGATTTTCATCTTTGGGCAGTGGCGCACCAAGATATAGATAGTCAAAGTATGCTTGCCAAAAATATTTCGCTCTATCCAGAAAATACTGATTGCCGGTTGCTTTATACAGCCATATATATCCTAAGATATGAAAAGATTGGGCTTCTGAGGTGCAAGTGCCGCTCGGCGTACCATTACCACCCTTATCGAGATAATGCAGTTCGTTACAGACAAGGCCAGCCTCATCAATTACAAACATACTCATTTCTTCTTCGGTTGCATCGGTTGGGATTTTCCCGGTATGCGCATCCAAAAAGTGTTCAAAACCCCAGACCATGTTCATAATTTCACGCTGAACGGAGCCACTCGCCATTGTATTAAAGAACATGGTTACACCTCCGCGAACTGACCAGCAGCCATAGCGCCAAGGTATGTCACGCCTTCATCAAAACTCACCAGGTTAATAATGTCGATTTGACCTGGTTCGAATGAAAGGCGCGGCGTGAGCCCGTTCGGAAACTTTACGTTACTTGGGAATGTTACGGAGCGACCCCCCACATCATCTTGTTCAAGGACCAACATCAGGCTAATAATGTTGGACGAACCAAGATCACCAGTTAGTGCAATTGCGGCGGTATCCTCAGTTAATCTGGCACAATGAACACCAGCGAGTGAGCTATCAATAGCTATGCTTGCCGTTACATCACCCAAGTTAACAATTTTGCTGTTAGTGCCGGTAAAGATTTCTCCATTTAGTCGAAACTCGCCAATGAGATTGATGGTTTTACCACCGTTATCAATTTCAAGCATTCCGGCATTTTCCGTATTGACGTATTTACGAATAGACGCAAATTCTGAGCTACCACCAAACAACTTGATTGAGCTGCAGTTAGAATCGCTCGTCTCCACCCAACCGTTTTCAGAAAAATTGACCGTCGTACCATGACGATATACTGTCGTCGTGGTCCAGCTATCCACCGTACCGTTGATAAGGGTACCGTCTTGGCCACTGATCAAATCCTGGATAACTGGATTGGCTGACCACCCATCGTTAATCGGGTAATGTCGAGACTCGCTACCTTTGCTTTTTACATCACGCAGCGTACCGGAGAAATAATCTCCAGCGCCACCAAATGCCCCTAATGTTTCGATGATGAAATCGCCACCTTCGACCAATCCATCATCATCGGCGTATTCCGTGCCGTCTACTGTTAAGGTGAATGTGTTATCAGCGTGTCGAGTTAAAATAACTGTATGATCGACACCATCTGCTAAAAGCGGCGAGCCACCAAACGTTAGTCGTGTATCGTTACCAGCGACTCGAGCTTTGAAATAACCATCACCCGACACCTCCATCCAGTTCGTGGTGCCCAAGTTAGAAACTATGTTGTTATATCCGACAACATCGGTGTTAATCGTCGCTTCGACACTGAACTCGCCAGACAGGATAAGCGCCGGTATATCAATCCGATTCGAGCTACCATTCAGCGTTAGTGAGCTAATCGTGGTCTCGTAGCTGTCCTTGATAACCGGGTTCGCATCCCAACCATCGTCAAGCTTATACAAGTGTTGACCACTGGCCGCAAGAAACTCCACATCGTACATGGCGAGACTAAGAGACGTAGAACCAATGGTATTAAAAGTTTGCGCGCTATCGAGCGTTATTTCGATTTGGTACGCGCCGCCGGTACTTGGCGCAACGGTCACGCCAGATTGGATCGTTACGCCATTGATAGAGCCGCTACAATATTTCGTGAAAAGGTACCCATCTTCGATATAAATTAACGATTCATCGAGCGCATTAACTAAAAATGCTTGAGTACCTTCGCTAGACGTAGCCAGATAAACAAAGGTTATGCTTTCACCTTCGATCATATCAATGTCAGGTATCGACACATAGGTATTTTCACCATTGAACACATAGACGCTGCGACCAAACACTTGAGATCCAACACTGAGTTCACTCAACAAATTAAGGTCACGCTGCTTAGTGTTAATTTTCGAAATTAATAGCGCAAGCCGATTATCGACTTCTTCTCTTGAGTATTTGTCGATGAGCACTTTACCGGTTTGACCATCGACGGATGTAACTGCATCAACGCCTTTTTCTCGAAACCAGACGATATCCGTGCTGTTCCAGTAAATACTATCGCCAGCCTCTACAACTAGCGTGTTGGTGCCATCTGTCATGGTGCCAGGCTCAGAAATTTTAAAATAATCCGTCACATCCTCACCAAGCGGCGTTGGGAACTCGCCCGAGGAGGCATCCCACACGCCACGGAACACAACTGCTGACGTTGCAACTTGAAGTGCCTTTGCTGCCGAAGCAGCGGCTTGATCGGTTAGTGCCGACACTTGTGTTAGCAGATTTGATAGCGCGAGTTGGATTTTTCTTGATGCTACGCGAGATTCTTCACTTGCTACGGCGGAAGCTTCGGAAGCTTCACTAAACGAACCACTGTTCGACGCTTCGACTGTCGCAAGCTCTAATGCTGATTCGCAGTCCGTTTTAAATTGCTCCCAGGTCGCTAATTGAGTTAACGCTTCGGCAGAGTTCCTGTGTTGTAATGCTAGTGATTCATACTGCTTCGCATTACTTTCTAAAACCTCTATCGCATCCCATGCAGCTTGTGAAGATAGTGCATTTTCAGCAGTTTTAGCGACATTGGTTTTCAGTGTCAGAGCTTCTTGAGTGTAGATCGCGAGTAATTGTGAGGTCTTGTCTGTCAGCGAAATGACCTGTTCAACTAACTCCTGAGTCATTATCGTGCGACCTCACTCTGTTTGATCATTTGTGCTTTCGCATTGTCTGACGCGGTTTTATCACCCAATGCCGTGGCAAATGCTTGGAGGTGCAATTGCGCTTTATTCCCTTCGTTCGGGTTCTGTGAGTCCTTGTTATAAGCGCGGTACATGACAAAATCAGCAACCGTACCTTCGTAAATATCTGGCAACGGGAATGGGTTTTCTTCCTCGTTGACACGTAAGTTACGCGAATACACCAACTCTACATCCACATCAGCGGTCGGTGATGGATATAGAAACAGTGTGGTTTCGTCCATCTCATTTCTCGTCCAGCATACTGGCGCGCCTTGTGTTGTGCGCCAGTCCGGGTACAGTTGGTTTAGCTTGTTGATATCAACAAATTGTGCAGCCACATTGCCAACGTGGTTGACGGCTAATATTTGGTAGGCATCAATCGGTAATGCCACGACATTAGAGCTAGTCGTCACGGTTGCGGTTGCGCGACTTAAATCAGGACGACGAATAACGATGCTCGCAATCGCATCATTCAGGAAGTCGACCAATTCAGTTCGGGACCAGCGCACATTGCGGAGGTCAATCAAATCACGAGAAATGCGGTCAATTAACGTTTTAACGGTGGTAGACATCAGAAGAACTCCCTGTTGCGTATTGGATTAACAAAGTTGGATGTATTGCCTGATTCGACTGAAAATCGATAAGCCTTACGAATGGACTCCTGGAACCACTGGCGATATTCCTGAGCCAGTTGCGGATTAAACCAATCCGAGTCCGGTTGAATGAGAAGAAGGTGAGCCGCGCCGTAGCAAATGCCCTGCGCGTATTCATCAAAAAGGATTTCGGGCAAATGTGTGCTGCCTGGTGCCGGCTCAAGCGCGCAAGCCACATCCACATCGAGCGCATCAATGTTAAACATCAGCGTGTCACGGCTAAGTTTGTTGTACTCAGAGCCAAGTGCCATAGGTAGAGCATCAGAGGTTGATGCAGCCTGGATGACGCTGAACACCTCACACGCTCGAAAAGCGCCCTCACCGATACCGTTTAACTCTGAGCTGCCCACCACGGCGATTACATCGTTTTGATTAACGCTGGCAAGTTTTCGCGTGTAACGCACTAGCTTTGACTCTCGGCAAAACTCTTGCGCTGCCTGGACCAACGCATCGTTAAGCAGTGGAGGTAACGACACATTGACCAGCTGACGCAGTTTAGGAATAAAGGTTTCGACGAGGACGGTATTCATTATTCGCCCTCGTTAGTTTCGAGATTACGAATGTGATTGCGAACACGTAGGCGGAAGTCATCAACTGACTCTTGCGCGCCTTTGGCTGCAACATCAAGCTCGTTCGCTGCGATCAGCGTTTTTAGCTTGGCTGAATTCAGTTTTGCAAGATCAAGTTCTTCGCCTTTAAGTGTGACCACCATTGACGCTTGTTCCGCTGCTGCCTGTGCCGCTTGCTTTGCAGCTGCTTGCTGACGTTCTTTCTCGGCTTCACGTTCGGCCTCAATCTTTAGGTGGTCCTCAAGTTCAGTTTCCTGAATCCATACCGTAGGGAAGTCAAGTAGCTGATAGGCAATGTCTGACGCAACCGCTACTGGCTTGTTTTGAGGAAACACCAGGCGCGAACCGGTGATGGTGTCTTTTTTTCGTGGCTTAGGGCCAATGTAAACAATGGAAATTTTATCGCTCATGCTTTACTCCAAAAAAAAGAGGCCGAGCGGCCCCTTTCTGGTTTGTCGTTTGGCTTAGTAGCCTACGTTCACGTACTCAATCATCACATCCAGCTCGCCGGTCGCAGCTGCGCCGCCGATGGTTACTGTTAGTGGTGATTTCTCATCGACGAACACCGGCTTAATTGGTGTGACTAGAGCGGTTGCTGCCGCTACATCTTCAGCTGAAATCAAGCTGACTTCGCCAGCCTTAACGTCTGCCGTAACACCGGCACCAAGACCATCAGTAAACAGGCGAACGCCAGTGATTTTTAAACCGATTGGCAATTCAAGAACCTGGAATACATCACCAGCTGGCGCCGCTTTAGCGGTTAGCTTTGCAAACTCTAAAGAGAGGTTGCCGTGTGCGCCGACGTACACACGGTTATGGAAAGTTTCGCTTTGATACTTCATTGATTAGCTCCTTATTGAGACACTGCGGTATCTAGGGCCATAACGCCGTGGTCGTTGATACGGCCAGCTTTGTCTTTAAAGCGGATCTTCTTAGAGCCGTTCATCCAGTAAACTGTTACCTCGTCACGGTTGCCGGCATCGGTTTTTTCTTCGTGGTAACGGAACTCTTGACCGCCTTGAGTTTTACCCCAAGCGTAAGCAAGCGCCTGACCACCAAGCAGCATTGCGCGATCGATGGTTGTGCCAGCGGTCACTTGAGCGACGGTCGCGTCATTGTTATTCGCACTCACATCTACAGTTGAGCCTGTATTGAAGCGAATCGGCATACCTTTGTACTTACGGACCAAGATGTTACCGCGCATTGCACAATCACCACGGAAAACCGGATGGTTAAAGTTGCGTGAGCGAGTCATTGCTTGTGCAGTTAGCGCTTGCCAGTCTTTACCACTTGCCGAGCTGTAGAAATCAGCCCATTGGCGTGGTGTAACGTTCAGCACGTAAAACGGCTCATCGCCAGCCAGTTCATCTTTAGCAAAGCGAACTGGTTGCAGTGGGTGCGCCATTTCTTCAATGTAAAGGTTTAGGTTGTCTAGCGTTTCGATGGAGAAGATATCCGCTGCGTCTAGACCTTCAAAGGTAGTCGCATCACCACCAAAGAAGTGACGATCATACGTTGGCGGGGTTACATCATTGACCATGATCTCGGCAAACTCATCATCGCTCGCTAGCGGAACAATGATATCGTCTGAATAGTAGTCACCACGCGCACCAGCCAGGTGAACGGTTGCTACCTGGTCTTGCAGTTGGTTGACGTAATCTGGCATCAGAGTACGTGCCAGCTTGCGTAGTTGGTGATTAGTACGTTGTTGGCTCATCTTACCGCCTGAATCAACCTGGTGACGACCTTGGTTGATTTTCAGTGCGAAGTCTGCGAACTCTAGACCTTCACCGCGGCCAGCAATACGGCGATCACCCATTGTCGGACGCTTAGACAGGCCATGAACCACTTGCATATCGACTTCATCACCAGCGGTCTTTGATAGGTCGCTAACACGAACGATCGGGGCATGTGGTGAAGTTTGCTCTACGCCTTTTTTAGCGCTTTGCACGTTTTGTGGCGCGTCTTCCGTGAATAGGTTACAGAAAGATTTACCACGTAGTGTGGCTTTTAGCAGGGCGGCTTCCTGGATTTTTACGCCCTTAGTAATAGTAGTCATACTCTAACTCCAATAAAAAAGCCCCGGCATTTCTGCCAGGGCTTTGTTTGAACGAAATCGTTTAGAATCCAGCGTTATAAAGAACCTGCTCTATCTGGGCTTCGCTTAGTCCGTCCAGTAATGAGTACATTTCTTCATCCGTTGCGTTTTCTATTCGATTCATTAAATCCGAATCGCCTACGCGATTTGTGTTGCCGAGTTCACTCGGTGAAGCGGGTAAACTGCCTTTCGCTTGGTCGGCTTTTCTTGCTGCTGCATCGAGCGCATCTTTAGCGCTTGGTCGCGGCTGCTCGCCATAAGCTAATCGGACTCGCTTACTCACCTCCTCAAATCGTTCGGCATAATTGCGGTTTGACCACTCAGGGTCAGAAGACAAAACTTCATCGACATGCTGGGCCATCTTCCAGCGGTCGCCACCTTCCTTTAACCATCCGCTAATGTCTGCGTTGCCTTGAAGCGCTCTTTCAAGCTCAGGGTCGGGAGCGTTATTGGTAGGCGTAGTCGGTTCGGTTGGCGCTGCTTTCTGTTCAGCTTGAGATTGAACTGCCGATTGCTGGCCTAACGCGGCCTCAATTTTGTTATTGAGTCCTGCGATATAGGCGTACATCTCTGGATAGTCTTCTCTCAACTCTTCCAGCTTCGCATCGTCGAGTACCAAGTCTTCCGGTAAATCTTCGGGTTCAACGCCAAATTCCGCTAACTGCTCGTTGCGCTTTTCAATCAGCTTCTCAAGCTTGCCGGCCTGGTCTGCTCTTGCTCTAAGCGCATCGTTTTCCTCGCGGAGTCGGGCGGCTTCCTGGCGTTCTTTTTCCAAAACATCGAAAGGAATGATGTTTTTTCCATCTTTAGCCAAAACACCTGCTTGGATATCGTCAGTTTCCGCAGCTGGCGAGGCTGCGTCTGTTTCGCCTTCTGAAACGTCAGATGTATTCCCTTGAGGGTTGTCATGGTTTGGTTCGTCAACCGAACCAGTCTCAACGCCCTCTACTTCCATTCCATCGAGTAGAGCCTCAAGATCTTCCAAGCTTTCATTGCCGGTTAATTCAATATCGTCGTTGTGTTCAATTGTCATTTTGTCTCCTTGGGTTAGACGTATCGCTGTCTCTGCGCCTGAACACTCTCGAGAAAGCGCTCAGGCCCAGATACAAAAAAGCCCCACACTAGGCGGGGCAAAACTGGAGATATGGCTCGTCAGTTATAGTTATAAAAAGTTGCGCTGCTGCATCACGCTACGGCGAACGTGATAAATATCGGTTGCATCCAGGTAGCAAATGAAATCACCAGGCTTAGCCGGCTCGTAGTGAACGAAATCAAACGCCTCACCGTCGATCTCAATTGAGCTCTTAGAAGGACCGCCAGTGTAAGTTGCAGACTTGCTCACTATCTTATCGCTGTCCTTAATCTCGTAAGCGGTGCGATTAATTTGACGTCCTTTATACTCACGCCAGGAAGGGCCAACATCGCTAGCCGCTGGCGCAATGTCTCTTTCCTTGGTCATTACGTTGAGAATTGTGTCACTTGTGTAGCCAGTGACTTTCAGCAAGTAACCTTCCACTTGCCATAGTGTTTGCTTTGCATCAGCAATTGCATTCTCTTTCGCCCAATAGCAACCTTCATCAAAATCGTAATTACGCAGGTCTACACACGCACTATCACCGTGGCCAACACGAAAGCCGTTCGGCAAAAAGGCATAACAAACCGTTGTGTTTGTCTCGCCTACTCGCTCGAATTCAAAAACTAGAGACTCAACCAGGGAGTCAATCAGTGACTTTTCCACGGTTGGGTATTTCTTTGATACCGTCATACTTGAATACCTTCTTACTTTGCTACCTTGCTACAGTGAGAGATTAGGATTCTCTCACCATGCTTCTAACTGAGTCTTAAAGTCACTGAGCCGACTGGCTGATTCCTTGTCAAAGCAGACACCACCATCACTCATCAGAGTGATGTTTAGATTTGGTGGCCAACTCGGAGGCTGTGAGCTCTGACTTGCGCACCCTGCCACCATTAGCCAGGTTGCCAGCAACATCATTGGCATTCTTAGCGGCTTTTTGCTTGTTCCGCTCTTTAATCCAACCACGGATAATGAGGGCAATGGTTTTAAGTAGCTCATTCAATCCGGTTTCCCTTAATGTCTGTGCGCGCGGATAAAACAGCGCCATGCTTAGCCGCTAATATATTGATTAGGACCATCACCCAATTAGGGAGCTTTTCAGTAACAGTAAGTGGTAGGTACTGCACGATATGAGAGAGAAATACACTCAGCGACAAGAAAATCATGGCGTATGGTTCAAGGCCCAATGTAAGTAGGTAATCGATTAGTGCTGAAATAACTTCGGTCATCATGGTTTTACTCCTGGTCGTTATCTAAAGCGGCAATACGGAGAACTGCTGCGATTCGGCGCATCCAACCTTTGCCGTACATCATGAAAGTGTCGAGCGCTGTGTAATAATCGATACGGGCGCTAATGAACTGCATTAGAAGATCATTTAATTCCGTTTGGCGCACCAGGGCTAAAGTATTAGGACCAACGATTCCATCCTCTTTTGCACCAACCGCTTGTTGCAATGTTTTAGCTGCACGGTGCCAGCCATGCTGAACCGCAGCATCAAACAGCTGGTATTGCATGGCAGGTCTGAATCGCTCCATACCTAGCGCTTGCCACCAATCTTCGAAGTAGATTGCTCGAATCTGCTCAATAGTTAGATTTTCAATGTCTAAATGCGGATACGTCATGGCAGATATGCCATGATTGGTTCCCTTTAGCTCTCCGTGACCAATTCGGCCTGTTGTCCAGTTACCGCGATCGTGCGGGTCATTCTGAAAGCCACCTTCGTGCAGAACTACACGCTCAAACGCTAAATCAAACATGCTTTGATTACCCTTTTGGTGATGGTGTTGGTCATAAATTCCAGGCATAAAAAAACGCCCCGATAGGGACGTTTGTTAAGGATTGGTAGGATTACTTGTCTTTAGACTCGAGATAGCGTCTTAGCCAACTGAGATCATTGGCTATTACGCTTTGTTGAGTGCTTATGTTATTCAGCTGCTCTCGAATAACATCGCTCTCTTTGTCTGCTTTGGCGATTTGCGTGTCATGTACTAGGTCTTGTTTTTCAAGATTGGCTACACGATTAGTAAGATGACCAGCGGAGTAAGCCAGGCCACCAACGGAAAGAAGTACGGATACGGCAGTCCCCAAAAAGGTTACTGTCTTCATTGCTTCATCGCTAATTGCCATGTGCCGCCCCAATAAAAAAGCCCCACCAGTTAAAACCGATAGGGCCACAAAGAAAAAAAGCCACCTCGAGAGGCAGCTTTGACTATGGGAAAATACTACCCCAGTTTTTTTCCATGCGCAACGGGTTAAAATCACATCTGGTCAATCATTCCCTCAATGGATTGCAACATTTGGTTTTGAACAACGGTCATTTCCTGACTTAGTTGCTCAATCTCTTGAGTGATACGCTTAGTTTCCGCAACGGTCTTAGCGTCATCAAAGCGCTGGCTCTCTGTGAGTGCCACCTCTCGCTCGGCTTTGGCGGCAATGTTCTTCGCTTCGCTTTCAAGTTTGGATACTTTCGCGGCCATTTCTCGCATTGATAGCTCAAGTTGTTGCTGCTGCAACTGCTGTTGCTGTTGCTGCTCTGCTTGCATGGCTGCTTGTTCTTCCTCTGACATGTCCTCAACATCTTTAGGCACATTCAACGCACCACGAACACGCTCCATGAATTCTTCTTTGTTTGGTACGTCTGATAGCTCGAGTACCAGGTCAATAACTGAAATCTGCACTTCTGGCGGTAATTGAGCGGTGATCATCATCATGCGCTCAGCTAGCTGTGACTTGTACGCTGCAGTTTGTTGGATAGGAGCCAATGCAATGTGCGCTCTCAGTCGGTTAATATCATTCGTCACTAAGCCGTCTTGACCAACTTCATTGATAACCACGGTCTTGCGCTTGCGCTTGTCCTCGCGATTGATAACGATTGGCCGGTCCTTTTGAAGTTTCAAGTCAATCAATATGTAGCAAAGCAATAACTCACCAAGCATTTGCGAGCCAAAGTTATAGTTGTCGTTGATTTCTGCGAGTGTGGTTGCGCCTTGTTCCACCAGGTTAGCAATGGCAACACCGGAGCTCGCATTGGAGTCTTGACCAAGGAACGCGCCATAAACACCCATCGTGTCTTGAATCAACTTCATCGAGTCTTGCATGACGTTGAATTGCTGGGCTGCAATGTTGAAGTCTTGCTGCACCTGGAACACTTCACTAATCGATTTTTGATTTTTACGACCAGGGTTCAGCTTAATCAAACCGTCAGGGCGTTCTACTTCCTCAAGTACCTGTTGCTGGCTCATATTTGTGGCGTCTTCATCCATAAGAACGCGCTTGGCTTGAAGTAACCAGGTCAATTTGATTCGTCTAAAGTTCACCTCATCCTGTGCGGGAATCGAGCGAGCAATCAGGCCATATGGCTCACCGCTGCTATCTTTTCTGAACCCCCAAAAAGGCACAATCGGAAACATCCCGTTAGGTGCTTCACAATCTTTAGTCCCAAGGTGGTACATCCCTGCATACCATTCCTCTTTGATGGTGCTCACTTGAGCCAGGCGAACTTCGGCGCGTCCCATTGCTAGCGCCATAGCGTGTGCCAGATTATCTTTTTCAAACTCAATCACTCGACCGTCCAGCGTATCAAGCACTGGCTTTCGCTCGATGTGTCGAACATAAACGATCTGCAGTCGTATGCGTTCTCGATTATGTGATAGGTACTCGGAATGGTCCCGTGACCAATTACTGAAAGCATCATGAGCATTCACTAGCATCGGGTCGATACCTTCAATGTTGTCTACGTCAACAAAACCACGCCAGTCATTGCGAGCAAAGTCCAGTATCTTAGCCTTTTCTGGTACGAGAGTTTTAAGCTCATCGATATCAATCCAGCGATAACGCATCACCCAGCGACAATCGGACCAATCAGGCTCAACACTGAACCAGTCCCAATACACTTCGTCACGAGGAACTACTTTTATCTTGTACTTGGGTCCAAACGGATTGGGATTGCGATAACACTCAACGAAACCAACGCCTGCTTTAATCTGTGACGCATAAGCATCACTTCGAGCTTTATCCAATCGCCCTAGCCTGGCAGCGTCAGCGAACTCGCTGTTAACCGCTTCGGCTAACAATTCCATTTGTTCATCAGGATCATCTGCCGAAACTAACAGGTCAGTACGGGTCTTAGCTTCCATACCTAATACACCGTCGATAGTCGGTGCTATGAGGTTGTGAACTGTTGCAGGTTGACCGCGCTCCTTTAGCTTAGCTTTAACGCCTGGGTCCAACTGGTCGCCGTCATAGTACGCCATTGCAACTTTTGCGGCGGTTCGCCAGTCCGGTTGTCCGTCGATATCCGACATAATTCGAGTCATAAACTCGTTTGGTTGTGCATGTAACATCATTATTTCGTCTGCCAGTGGTTGGATGATGGATCTCGTTTGAGGTCTTCGGATTTAACGCGAATAGGCATCCTTGCTCGTGCTTCCTGCGCAAGTAGATAACTCATCACTTGGTCATCGAAACAACCTTCTTGAGCGTTCATGCTGCCTTTCTTGTCGTAAACGTATGAGTGGAATTCGCTGATAGTCCCAATCCATCGAATCCCGGACACGCCGCCTTTAAATAGCGTTTTCATGCCCTCGGTTAGAATGGGTTTGCTGTGCTTGGTGGTAAGCCAGCCGAGTTTGACCGTCTCGTTGTCGTTGTCACGGTCGAGGTATTGCTCTGAATAGATGCGCTGAGTTGGGTAGATTTCTCTTAGCTTTTGGATGAATGCGTGACCATGGTTGTTTCGCTCTGGCATGATGTAAGCCTCGCCGTACATTCTGCCTAGATGCGCCGCAATATGAGCCAACATATCCACGTCAACATGCCCAAACCAATGCGCTACTTGTTCGCCGTCTGATTTCTTGACGATATCAATACTGCTTCGGTCGCCATGCTCCAAACCTTCGGCAATATCGACGCCAATTGCGTATTCCTCATCCTCATCAAACATTTCCCACTGCAGGAGCAAGTTCATTGCGTTACGCTGCAGTCTCAATGGGTCGTCTGAATCTATCGAATGAACACGAGTAAGGTTGCCTGTCACTGGCTCCATGTCGTAGACCAGGAACGGCGAAAGAATGTCTGACTCTGCAGACATGACATGCGTAGGGTTAAAGACTTTACGGCCAGAAGTAAGAAACGCTTCCATCGGAGTAGACGGAAACTCTTGCTTCATTTCCTCGCCCTGAACTGATTCTTTCTCGAGATACCACTGCTTTTGCTCATCATCGAGCTTGCAGTTCATCGCCTTTTCTACGCCTGCAAAGTATTCCTGCATGGCCACTGGCATTACCAAGCCGTTTCTTGGTAATGGCATTCGATACTTGGGATCTTGCCACCATGCAAAGAAGTGAAACTTATAGTCCTCGGACGATAGCTCTACGCCGCTTTTGTGTTGCTCCATAGAACGTAGGCACATGGTATAGAAGTCACCACCAACACCTTCTGCAGTCGATTCAATAAAACATATTGCGTTCTTATGTATTGCATTGAGCGTACCGGTCTTAACTTCCTTGGCCTTTTGCGGATACTTGGCACAAATTTTCCCGTGCTCCGATACGTGGAGCCGCTGGACCGTTCCTGAACGGAATGAGGTAGCAACTTGAATGGATGAACCATTCTTAAATACCATGCGACCACCGTTAGCGCCGCCCTTGCGTTCAACGGTTGGTAGTGCTGGCTTGAGCCAAACAGGAAGATTGTCGTAAGGGATCTCAATCTTGGTTCGGAAGATTTCACCCGCCGCTTGTTTGTCTTGAGCAATGATGCCGCACTTGAGATTCGTATTCCAAAGCGCTTCATCAAGCAGGTAAATATCAATTGCAGTAGAGAAGCCAAGCTGACGAGCTTTTAAGATGATGTTCTTGTGTCCCATCATCTTGAACAACAAAGCCTGAGCTGGCCTTAACTTGAACGTAACGAGTTCGCCGTCTTCGTTCTCAATCTTGTAGAGATTGTTTATTCGCCACCACTTGTCACTAAGCTTACTTAGCAGATATGCGCGGTCCTCTGGGGAGAGTGAAGCAATATCGTTGTTAACGTTTATATCTATTGCCATTATCTAACGCGCACAAAAAAGGCCGCACCAGGCGACCTTTAAACTTGAAACAATAACAATCATCATGCTGGGATATCGGATTCTTTCACCCAGGTACCGGCAATCATTTTTCCCTGGCGGTTCTCGATGACAGAAAAGGCGTGTGCCAGACAAGCGTACATACCAAATCCGTGCTGTACAGGTATCGTATGTAGGCGAGCGTAAACTTTTCTAATAGCTTCAAGCGGGTCAAGGTCTTTATTGATCGCGTTAGCCAGGTTGCCGAGTAATTCAATATCACTCTTATCGGTCACGATTGGCACATACTTCTCAAGCTCATAGCCGAAGTAACCAGCGATGATAATCAGAACAACCAACGAATCGCCTACGCCGTCTTTAGGGTCTTGGGGAATCTCTCCCCATTCTTCAATCAACTTAACAAACTGAGCCTTTGGCGAACTCTCGGTGAAGAAATCACGCACTTCGGCCCAGGTGCGAACCTTCTGATAAATCTCATCCATCATTTTATTCCTTAGTGAACAACAAAGCCGTTCGAGTCCATGGCCTGAACCTCGGCAACAATATCAGCAATAGCGGTACCCAAACCGGCTTGCTCTGACGCTAAGCGTTCAGATTCGAGCTCTGACTTGCGAACGTTAGCCTTTGTTTTAAGTAGTGACTCAATCCTGGCCACGTTTCTATCAATGGCGATATCCGTTTCTTTCCAAAGCTCATACAACTTAACTCGCTCGACTACACCAAGCCCCTCGTCCTGTAACTCGGATTCAATCTCACCATATTTAGTCATGGCGATCATGGTTCGAGCGCGGCACATTTCAATCTCGTCATCGATGACGGTTTTACTCGCATCAAAGATTGCGTCCAGGTCACCAAGGCGTCTCGCATAAGCGCCGTGCTTTTGCGAAACAGTGTTGTTTGGCATGAAGTGTCCGAGGTGATTTCGTTGTGGATTTGGCGTAGAGCGGCCAGAGTGATCACTTTGATCACTAGTTTGTGCGCAGTTTAACTGATCACTTTGCGCAGAATCGCTCTCGCCCCTTGCGTTCTCTGGCTTTTCACTCTTTCCCTGTTCCCCTTTCTGATCACCATTTTGCGGTTTCGCGGGTTGCTTTTTGGGTGTGTCTTGTGTGGGAGTGCGCAGATTTGGGCTAGTTTCTTCTGACTGATCACTTTTAGTGATCACTTTAAGATAGCGGCGCGCAGTATTGTAATTAATGCGCTTTTTGTCACACCACTGTTTAATCGTAATTCCGCTTTCATTGAAGGCTTGTTCGTATTCTGCTTGTAGCTTTGACCAATCGCGGCGAGCCATAAAAACCCCTATAACGAAAAAAGGCCGCCAGTTGGCGACCTTTATAATTTAGACTTGTGCATTATTGGAAAAGAGTACCCCAGTTCCCGAAGTCAATCAAGATTCATGCTAACTGACTCTATCTTCAGCGTGGTCATATTCGGCGCTTAATCTCTTATCTAGCAGTGATTGAGCTTCTTTCTCGTACTCGAATAACAAATCGCGCCAGCTGGCTGCAATGCCTGATATCTTCGGCCAGCTATCACGCTGCGAGCGAAACTCAGAAAGAAATGAACGCTTGAGCTCATCGTCTTTAAGTCTGAAAGAGCCAACACCACCACAAATATCACAAGGTGTTTGAGTCTTTTGAATGGTTCCCGTTGCTTTGCACTTAGGACAGTTCAACGTCTCCTCAGCTTTATTCCTGGCATATTCAGCAATGCTTTGGCGCTCAGCTTCGATTCGGCTTTCCAGGCTATTAATTTGCTTAGTAATCTCTGCAATCCCTGCCTGAGCAGTTTTGGTTTCCCTGGCTCGCTCGAGCGAACGTAACGACTTGGAGAGTGATTGAATGGTTTTCTTAGAACGCTCACCGCGCATCGAGTATCGCTTCCACGCAGACTCAACACGACGACGTTGGCTCTCAACCAGGCGTGAAGTAATATCAGCGAGCACCAAATGAGCTAGGTACTCAACTTCTATGAATTCCAGACTAACGCCAGAGCGAGCTATCGGAGCCGCGAACTCTACGGATTCGGTCATGTGATGAGTAAGGAGAGATAAAGCGTGCGCGTCATGCAGATGTTTAGCGTAGATAAGAGCAATACCAAGAGGATTTGCCCGTTGAGCACTTCCTACAGCGCCTAGGATTTGTTCTCTTGATGGGCCGCCAGATGATGGTTTTTGTTCCCATTTCATGGTTCGAGCAGCATTTAATAACGTTAACATTTCGACCTTATTCCCCATTACACGCTTCCTTACTGGCAAAAAAAAAGGCCAACCGTTGCACCGGCTGGCCTCCATTTGGGTATTAAAATGTTCAGCGAAAACACTTCGAAGGGGATGATATTGATACATAGATCACATTGCTGTGATGTGAATACCAATTATGGCCTAAAAATCACACTTTTATGACACTTATTACTCGTTATTAATTCTCTTTGAACAAAAAGCGATCAAAAAATAAGCTTTTTATAGTGTTTTCCTATAATTAACTCGCTTATTTTGTCAGAGATATCCTACATGGACAAAGCACTTAGATACTCGCTGATAAGCTCTTTAGCCTCCTCTAATCCGCGACACACTTCTGCCCTATATCCCTGAGTCCTAAGTCTCTCAAGCCATTTAACCTGGTCCTTGGTTACTGCGGCATCGTGAGGAATTGGGGCTTTAAGTTCAATTCTTAGGCCATGGTAACCACCGGCAGCAATCTCAAGCAACAGGTCAGGATAACCCCTCCGCCCCCCCATTTTTACAAAATCCCCCGCCGATTGAGGCCCCCTTTTGCCCTCATTAGGCATATGACAAAGGTAATCACCAACCAAAACACCATTAATAATCGTCTCATCAGCCCACTCAATCAGGGCGATTTGCTCGTACTTTTCTCGATGAACTGGCTTTTTACGGCGACTGTCCGGGCTATACGTTGTGGATGGTAATGTACTTTTACCTCTAGCCAAGTTATGTAGGTCCAATTGTCTTGATATCGATAAACTCATGACAAAGCCTCCATGCCAAACGCTAACTTAATCGTTTCTTTAATGTGCCAAAGTTGGGTGCCGTGAACTTTTTCCCATGCGTCAACGCCCCGGTGTAGCTCCTGGTGATGTTGATTACAAAGAGCGAAGGTAAATATGTCGTGCGCCTTGCCGCCCATCTTTCCCTCACCGTGTTGGATGAGGTGATGTGCTATCCCTGCCTCACAACCACATTGACGACAAGGAAGGGTACGAACGAATTTAAGATACTTCTCGCTATGCCAGGTAAGCATTTTTGGCTTGCGCATAAAGGACGCTGGCGGCTCATCGTCCACCGCGAGTTTAATTACTGGCCCGGCATAACGCTTGAGCGTTTCTTTGATTGGCTCCTGGTAGCGCTCGTTTGAAACTTTACTGTTAAATACAGCCGTTCTTCGCGCTGCATTGAGCTCTCGTTCAAACTGAGACTCCAACACTTTCTCAGGCAGCAGGGTAAACACATCGTTTCTTACAGCCCACCAGCAGATATCAACAATAGTAACGGGTCGGTTTGCGTCCCCATACAACAATCTAGCCACATCACGCAGACCAAACCGGACAGAATTGTTTCTGGCGATATTAAACGCCTGATTGCTATCATCAGCCAGGTTATCGTGATGCCAACAGAGGCGAATCGCGCCCTCACCCGTTCGTCTGGTCTTTAAGTTGCGATCACAATAGCCACCGTCAGACAGCTGACAGGCAGTTAGCCTGTCAACATAGGTAGAAGTCGGGACCATCTTTTTTTGAACGTCTGGGTGACTAAAGAAAGCCACCAGCTCTGAATTATCTTCACTGAGCGCGCCTTTCAGCGTTTGCGCTTTCGGAACAACCGTCATTGATGGAGAGACAATACCTATCTGACCATCCACCAGCAGTTTTTTAATTGAGTCTTCGAACCCCTTTAATGGGAGAACAGCTGCGCCAAGCGTTGGCACAATATCAACATTAAGGATTAGCACTGCTCTACTCCTAACGTGTGTGGTCTGGAATAGAAAAGCCTACTGGCTCGAGCGTAAGGAACAATCGACCGGTGCGGCCGCCCTTTAAATCTGCTTTGGTTACAAGGTAACGCTTACCTTCACGAATAAAGTGTGTGCGATTAACAAAGCAATATGCCGCTGTGTACGCTAATTTTGACGTCGCTGATATACTAATATCCAATTTAATACCCTTCTGATTATTTTGATGATCACCTAGCTAGGTGTGAAGACGTTGTTTTTATAGCTCTAGTAACTGAGCTTTTAAGTCCACAATCTCTTGTTCCAGGTTTTTAATGTCCTGCTTGGATTGTTCGATTCTTTTTTTGGTGTACTTAATATATTTCTGTTTTGTTTCTATCCAGCCCTCTATGAGCTGTGTGCGGCTCAATGGCAATTCAAAGCCCTTAGACCAGAATATTTGATGCTTCTCTCTCCCTGCAGCGTTTGAGTAAGAATATTCGCACGGTCCCTCAGCGTTGACATAAGCTGGATTGCTGCAGGATATTCTCAATCTATCGGGGGATAGCTTTAACGGCCTGTCTAGCTCTCTACACTCCGGACAATACCAGATAGATTCTAGGTCCAGCTCTGGGAACTCCCCTTCATATGGTTTTAAGCCACATTCCATCCAGGTCTTACCGCGCTCCAGGTTCTTCTCATACTCGCTCTTGGTGTTGTCTAGAGAGATTGGTTCGAATAGCACTGGTTTCTTCACTGTTCATTGTTCCCCTGTCCAATCTCATACTTAGAGAAATCCGTATCACCCGTTTCTATGTGCTCTAAGTTCCCTTGCTTGTTGGTCTTAAACATCTCCTTAGGTAGAAACACGCGCTTGAACTCGCCATGCCACTCTCCAATATCAGGATCACAAGCTGAACAGATGGGAGGCTTACTCTCACACATACGAAGGAACCAGTTAGATACAGCGGTATTTTCACAACACCCGCACTCAGCACACTGAAATAAACTCATTAGTAAACTCACTCCTTAGGTTCCTTTTAGTTTTCAGTTAAAACAATTCCATCATCAGATGAGACTGCACCAGTAATAACTTGACCGCTCTCTGTTCTAACAAGACCAAACTGTTCAGCTTGTTGGATTGCGTCACGTAGGTTTTCAAGGGCGGCTTTTAGGGCTTTATCTTCTCCATTACTCTCAAATGTCTTGCTCATTGACTACCTCCAAATGCTTTGCCTGAACAACAAGCTCATCTATCACACCCTTGTAGCCATGCTGTTCCCTCACGTAAGAAACAAACGATCGTCGATCCAATGGATACACCACTGCAACTAAACTAAATTCAGTATCTCCAGGCAAAACAGTGAGATTCCGGGCGCTTTCGACTCTAAACCGACCGTCGTAGTCGATATTCGTTACCCTTACTACATCGTAATCTTTAATCATCGTACTTCCTGTGGCCAACTGACCTTGGTTATCTTGGTTGGACGCTTGCCAATGTACTGACAAGCATCCCCTTCAATTACCGCGATATCTTTAACGCCAAACTGCCTGGCGAACTGTTTGGTTATTCCTAATAGTTCGTTGCGTTCTAACGTCTCTATCATCGAGTCACGGCACTGGGTAAATTTCATGTAGTGTCACTTCAACTTACCTTCCAAAATGCTTCGCTCTCAGTTCGGCTATCTTCGCTATGCCGTTCTTACGGGCGAGCTCCTTTTCATCTTGTGTTCTTGTGCGTTGCTTTGGTTCTGGTAACGCTTTAGGGCAAAGTGCCGTTATGTCCTCGCCAGCTGCGTAACGCCTGATAATTCTCTCGTACTGAGATTCAAATATCGGGAATAACTTGTCCTGTGGTAAGTGAGTTAAGTCCCAATGATTAATCTGATTAAACGTCGCCAGAATCACCGTAGGCAGCCGAAAGCGCAAATCCGTGTCGTTGTACTCATAAATTCTGTTAAACGCCTCACGCGCCGTTTGAAGCCCCAAATCTTCGATATTTGGTTTACACCACGAAATGAACTTTCCGACACTAGGGAAAAAATCACCATCGCTAGCTCGAGCTTTGCGTATCCCGTAGTGAATCTCCCGAAGGTCACGTACATCGCTCTCAGCAAGCCCTTTGAGGTAACTTCGCTTGAGGTCTGCCAGCTCTTGCGGGTGCCTCTCAAATCGAGCATTCCATGCAGGACAAGCCTGTAGCAGCTCCTTGAATATCTGGTTCACATGGCTGGCAGTTTGCTGCGTGTCGTCCGTTCTCGCCTCGTGGTGAGTGGCGTGATGACCCTGCACTACGCTCAACCCCTGAGCTACGTTCGCTACCAGCTTCATGGCTATACTCCGTTAAAACCAAGTTCATCAAGGTCCATACCATCAATCCAACTTGTGTCGTCGTTGAGTTCGCTCAGGCTCAAGCCCTTGCCAGGTTTGGATAACCATTCGGCCTTGAAAGCCTGCCAGCCACGGTACTCCCACTCGTCAAGACATTCCTGCAAGCTGAGTCCGTTGTTCCTGGCTGCAAGCCCAAACTGCTTGGCGAGTTGGTTCAGCACGTTCTGAGTGACGTTGGCCCGTTTTGATTTACGGATACGCAAAATCATTTGAATCTGCTCAGGCGTGATTTCACCCAGCACGGAAAAATCCAAATCCGGTACCGGAATTTTCTCAGGCCCAGAATTGCGTTTTTTTTGTATTAATTTTTTATCTGGTTCTATGACTGGTTCTAATGACTGGTTCTGAGTACCGTTTTCGGGACTATTCAAAGTACCGTTTTCGGGACTATTCAAAGTACCGTTTTCGGTATCATTCCGTTTTTGGGATGGTTCCGTTTTTGGGATGATTCCGTTTTTGGGATGGTTCCGTTTTTGGGATGATTCCGTTTTCGGTACTGTTTTATTTTCAGGTAAGTTCCTGCCGTCGATCTGATTCATGTCGCTTTCAACACCTACCAGTTTGTAAACCTTTGTTCTGCGAGTCATGCCCTTACGCTCCCCTGTATCCTTAATAACGCCAAGAGAGATCAGTTTATTGATGCTCGACATGATAGTTTTTCTGTTCAGACCTGTATCTTTCTCAAGGCGTGGAATGCTAGGGAAGCAACAATGATCTTCATCAGCACGGTCGGCCATTGAAAGGAGCAGTAATTTCAGGCTGGCTGGCTTAATATCCAGCC
The DNA here is from genome assembly GCF_043103065.1 of Vibrio sp. YQ_11. Taxonomy (NCBI): domain Bacteria; kingdom Pseudomonadati; phylum Pseudomonadota; class Gammaproteobacteria; order Vibrionales; family Vibrionaceae; genus Vibrio; species Vibrio sp. YQ_11. The sequence goes on from NZ_JBICJM010000049.1 coordinate 124,892, forward strand.
CCCAAGCCCAGTCGTTAGCGGTGCGGCTCATGCTTTCGAACTCCCTACAACCAAACGAGCCTTGTCCTTACCCAGAACGAAAAAACTCTTAGAAAACAAAATCAACATGAAGCCTGTAATGCACTGAGCGTCTACCACAGCCTTATAGCGAGAATGGGTAAGTAGCGAGAAACCACCGGTTGTTAGCTCTTGACCTTCATAATCAAAATACGCAGCAGAAAATCTAGCCATTACTTATCCTCCCAATTGCATAGGGTTTGTGTGCCAAAACTTGTGTTATTGTTAATTTTTGGGTAGTCTAGACTCCCCATAAAAAGATGTGGCTGTAAGTTTATTCTCATAATTGCCTTTACCGACGTATGTATTGTTGCAACAGCGAATAGACGAGCTATACTTTTGCTGCTGACGATGTTCTTTGCTAATACAAAAGGTGCGGGGCGTTCCCCCAAGCTAATTGCATCAGCTAGAGTATGTTGTCGCTCCAAGTGGTCGAGACTTGGAACAGGATTGCCTATACCGCTCCGCAAGGGGCGGTTTTTATTTGTGTGCACTTCCTAACTTCCTAGTTGCTCATTACCATCTCTCCAAAGTGTTTTCGCTGAAAATTCCAATTAACCATCGTGCAAATGGCCTAACCCTGCCGGTATTGGCATAACGCGAGTGCAATCACGCTATTACCACCAGCTTTAAACTGTCACCAATAGAAGCCGCTAATCCCCTATCAGTGATTTTGATACGCACTGGCATCGAATTTTAATTCTGGGTACTTCTCTGCTAGCTTCCGAGCCTGTAGCTCAGGGATAAGCCCCCCTTTTTTACGTTTCCATTGAGCAACGGCAGGCTGCTTCACTCCTAGTGCTATCGCCACATTTGCTTGAGTTCGAAAATAAGAAATCACACTGTCATAAGTCATGATAACCCTCCTCCTCTTGTTGAAACTCCACCTAATAATATAAGCCAACTTATCTGAGATCAATAACAAATCTTATTTGATGCAAATGATTGCGCTCTATATCATTGAAAGAAAAAGGGAAAACGCATGTCCTTTTTATCGAAAAACTTACTCTCAATAATGAGAGCTAAAGGGATCACTCAGGCAGAATTAGCTAAGTCTTCTGGTGTTTCCCAGGTAACAATTAGTCACTTAGTCTCGGGAAAGTCTACATCCAGTAGAAAGCTACCCGAAATAGCAAAAGCGTTAGGGGTAACAACCGAAACCCTTACGTCCAACGCTCGGGCTGACATCAGCCTAGAAGACGCAAAACCACCAGTTAATTACTACCCTTTAATCAGCTATGTTGAAGCTGGCAATTTCGCTTGTATTGATCAGACATTCGAAAGTTATGAGTACTACCCTGCTTCTAAGGTTTGTAGCTCATCTACGTTTGCCCTTCGCATTAAAGGTGAGTCAATGGAACCTCGATTTATGGAAGGAGACATTATCTTTGTCGATCCTGAGCAAGCGTATTCAAATGGGGACTACGTTGTAGCAAGGATTAATGGCAGCGATGAAGCAACATTCAAGCAGTACCGCGAAGTTGAGGGGAAGAAATATTTACATGCCCTTAACTCTGAATTCCCTCTCGACATGAGATTCCAAGAGCTCACGAAGGACAGCGTGATTGTCGGAAAGGTCGTTGCTGTATATAAGGAGTTCTAGCCAGGCAGAGCGCTGTAGCGGCCAGTAATTGAGAGGCAATAAGGTAAATAAATGGATGTATTGGGAATTGTCACAACACTGATTGTAGGAGCGCTGTTTACCTACATGATGTGCGAATCAAGCAAGAAAGATGAACTCAGAAAACAGAAAGACCAATATGACAAACTGCTTAGAGAGGAGTATCAAGGGCAGCATCATTACAGGTTGTACGATGACGACACTCAGACGTGCATGTCACTTACCTATCAAAAATTACGTAGACTTGAAGATTTAAGGGCGCTAGAACTACCGGACGATAACCGCATTCCCGAATACAGAGAGATGATCGCTCTAGAAGACTGGTTAATCGACCAAGGTATTACAACCACTTAGTTAGGATAAATTCTTCGTCTAGACGAACCATTTCAAACCGCCCATTGAGGCGGTTTTTTAATTTCTGGGGTATTCACTACTTATAATGGCCGTAAAATTAAAACCAATGAATGCCAATGAAATTTAAAAATAACCTTGCTTATATTTAAAATATAATTTAACTTATAACTAAACCAACGCGGTTTAGTGACTTCATCTATACGCTCACTTGCTGTGTTGAATGGCAAGTGGGCGTTTTTGTTTCTGCTTGCTCAACAACGAATTGTCAGCGATTCAGATGGTTAGTAAGCGATAGTATTACGGTTTTAGTATCTCACCTCACTACTCCCTCACTTTCCTACCTTCTGATAATCACACCCTTCTACCGTAAGCGTGTGAGAACGTATGACTTTCTGACTTTGCTCTTTAACAATTTATGTAATCGCCTCACTGGATGGCCGCAGTAATCCAGTAATACACCCCAGCAAGTAGCGATTGTTACGGGGCGTCGTAATGCTGTAGCGAATTAAAGTAAACAGCACAAATTAAGCAGCGAAAACAATAACGACCAGGAAAGACAATGAATCTACCCACTCTAGTTCTAGCCACACTGAAATCTAACGAGCGCAAAGCTATCACTGGATATGACCTAACCAAGATCATAAACGACTTGAAGCTTTTCATGTGGCAAGCGAGCCACCAGCAGGTATACCGAGAACTAGGAAAGCTTGAGGCGTCCGGGCTTGTCACTCATACCGTAGTTCCACAAGTTGGAAAGCCCGACCGAAAGGAATACCAATTAACCAAGCAAGGCCATGAGCAATTGGCCCGACTATCTCAGGACGCTCATAGCCTGCCACCTATCAGGGATAAGTTAGCGGCACACATCGTAGCAGCGAAAACCCAATCCTTTGAACTAACCGAACAGCTTTTAACGGACTACGAAGAAAAGCGCGAAGCTCACATAGAAGAAATGAAGAATAAGAAGTCGTCTACCTACGAGAGGGACTGGCTTATGTCTTTGCTCTTAGAGCGTCAGATACAAATCGCAGAAATCGACCTCGCCTGGATAGGGAAAATAAAATACATAGCGAAGTGTCGTGAAATCGCCGACCAAAAGGACAACCAATGATTGTACTCATAGATTCGATAAAAGGTGGACCAGGGAAAAGCACCATTGCCGCTAACATGGCGGTCGCGTTCGCCCAGGAAGGAAAGGACGTTATTTGCGTAGATGCTGACAGGCAGTTGTCACTTAGCAAGTTCTTTCATTCGAGAGAGGCATTAGACAGAGCTGACCTGGCGCATGTTGATTGCGTCATTCAGGTTGATGATGTTTCTCGCACACTAAGGCAGCTAGCTAAACGCTGTGACATTGTTATCGTCGATGTTGCCGGGGCGCTTACTCAGGAGATGGTGACAGCGCTGAAAGTTGCAGACGTTTCTCTATGCCCTATCGAACCAAGCCAGCTCGATATCGATACTCTACCGGCCTACATGGACCAGATAGAAACCGCTCGATGGAATAACCCAAATCTAAAAGACCTCTACGTGCTTAACCGCTGCGCGCCATTGCGCACGATGGATGATGCAAAAGAGGTTGCAGAGATGCTTAAACAGGAAGGTATGAACCTGCTCGATAACTGGCTATTCACTTACAAACCTTTCCGCTCCCTGTTTAGTGAAGGGTTAACCGTTGCAGAGTCAGACCCTAGCTCTAAAGCGCATCAAAACTTTCATGAGTTTTTCAACGAATTTAAGGAGCGCATGTAATGGTACGTAGTGCAATTGACCATAAAGATATTCAGAAACTACCAACCAAGCAAAGTAACGCTAACCGTGTAAAGCGAAGCTACAGCATTGGTGCGGATAACGACGAGAAGCTTGAGGACTTATACCCAATACTGGTTGCGGCACACCGCCAGGGCTCAGTTTCTGCAATCGTCGATTATGCCCTGGATAAGCTCTTTGAAGAAATGAGCGACAAAGAAATAGTAAGTAAAGTCAGAGACAAGCTAAACAAGAGGTAATCATGTCTACTATGCCTAACGTAACCTTACCGCCTGATATGCCAACGTGTATCGAGTCACTAGCTACAGCGGTTAACTCCGGTATGCCTCACACAGCTCTCAACGCACTGGTTCAGGAAATTAGTCACGCCTGGAACCGTGAATGTGACCAGTCAGACACGTTATTCGATACGCTTGAGGAACGCGATCAGGAAGTCAAAGAGCTCAAAGCTCAAGTGGACACCTTAACCACTCGTGAGAGAACCTGGCGAACTCAGGCAGAGACAGCTCTCCGAGCAGTTGAGCGTCAGAGCGCCCTATATCGCAACACCAAAGTAGATTTAGACAGGGTTAGCAAGAGCTTAGATAAGGTCGAGCGCGAGTTAGAAGTCGAAAGGAAAGACCATAAAAAAGCCAAAGCTCAAGTTAAGCGCTCAAAAGAATCAGCCGATAAATTCAAGACCAGATGTGAGCATCTGGAAAAAGGCCACAAAGAGCTTCGTAACGATATCACTAAGCTCGAGAGCGACAAAAAGACACTAGCCGCAAGCCTTACCGTATCAGCAAACGAGTTGGCGAAATTTAAAATGGCAACCGTTTGGGCTGAGAACGGCGAGGCGCTATTCCTTCTGCCAAATCAGTTAACCGTAAAAATCGAAGGTAAGAAGGCACCTAGAAAGGCATACACACTAATCTACACAGACTCACGAGGTATATGGCGTCAAGCTGCTATTGGTAGCGATCATAAAGTGTCGTTTAGTAAGTTTTCATACGACGAAACGAACACCATAACCAAACGTAGCGTAGACATCGCAAACAAAGTGTTACTCCACCCATCCCCAATAGCAGCGCAAATCGCCCAACGCTGGCTATACAAAGTTAACGTTGTACAGCACGGAAGTATTGCCCTGGAGGATTTAGATATCTACAACACTGCAGAATATCTGCAGGACGCTGGAACATTGGACGAAGGTAACTACCCAAGCTAGAGAAACCCAAATTATGAATGATGACAGATTGGACGTTTATCATCCCCGGCATTTCAGGCCAAAACCAAAAGATGATTATTCAGCGGGTAAGCCGACACCCAAGCAAGTCAAAAAGCGCATAGCGCGCCGAAAGCTTGAGGATTTACTCGAGCAGAAGAAGATAGAGCAGGAACACTCGCTCTAGAAAAAGCAAAGCCTCTCGACCGCGACCAAACGTTAAAGAGGCTTAATGACCATGTAAAACAACCACCGAGAGGTTTTTATGGACCAGTTAAGTGTATCTACATTCGAACAACTACGCAAACAGCTATTAACCCTACCTCGCCAACAATGGTATGAGCATTGCCGTAAACATGGCTTTCACAACATCTCACCAAAGCTGAGGGGGTAACATGAACGTAAGCAATCAAGGTATTACCTTCTCATCGTCCGAAGAAGCGGCGCAGTTCAAACGCAACCACGCCATGGCTCTCGATTTAGTGGTACAGAGAGTAAAAACCATGCAAGGCGTTAACTACGCTGATGTCTGGCTAAATCAAAACTCACCGAGCTTTGTTGCTGGCTACGATAGCAATGATGAGCAAATCGTTAGAATCAAACTTATTGTGTAAGGACACCGCTATGAGCAGAACAATACAAGAGTGTGATGCCGAAGTGCTGGATTTTTGCGGGGCGCACTTTAAAAAGCAACGCCGCCTATTTAGCGTTTATGTAGTTCCTACTGGCCAGCTTGATTCATGCGAGGATGAGGGTTATTTCAGCGTTAATGTCCCTTTCTATCGTGACCAAATCGAGTCATACGTCATGGGAGAAGGCAACGAAGCAGAGCAATGGATAGGGATAGATCCGATTTTCAGTTCCGCACAGTTCATGTCAATGAGAGTTCCCGCTAAAGACTTCGAACGTGTAGCTGATTTCTTTGAGATTGAGCTGGAGCTGTACCAGCCAGAAGCCGAATAATCACTCACCAGGGCATCACATCGATGCCCTTTTCATGGGCCTAATTCATGAAGAAACGCAAAGCCTGGACGCTGGCCGAGGATCAATTCATTGCAAACCACGCTGGGCAGCTATCCGCACAAGAGATGGGGCAACAACTCAATCGAACGTATGTATCGGTAAAATGCAGAGCAAGACGCATCGGCGTTAACCTGCAGAGGTACGGTGAAAATCATCACCTGGCTAAGACCTCAAATCACGACATCGAATTGTGTCGCGCCCTAAATGAAGAAAACATCAAACCAAAAGCCATTGCCGAGAAAATGGATATCAGCATTTCTCTGGTGTACTCAGTGATTAATTATCGCTGCAGGCTCAATGGCTAACAGCAAGGTATTACTAATGGAAACCACGTTAGAATTTTACTGTAAGAAAATTGAAGGCTTTGAGGGCATGAGCTTTGAAGCTCGCCGTGAAGCCGTTAAAGCTGCAGACTTATCAACGAAGATGCACAACCAATCAACGCTAAAAGAAATCTTTCGAGTTAAGCCAGAAAAGAATGCAGTTTCGGAATACAGCTACAAGAACCCCTACGGTAGAGGCAAGATAGAGTGCTTTCGTCTTGAGCAATGCGTACCTATGCGCCCTCTTAGTTCAAAACCTAGAACGGAAGCTCAAAAGGCAGCAACAATCAAGTTGGTTAAACAAAACGAGTATAACAGCGACTACAACCAAGCAGCTGTACTCGCCAATACGTTTATCGAGCAAGACATTTTGGTATTGGACACGGAAACCACTGACCTTGAAGGTGTTGTTATTCAAGTTGCACTTGTGTCTTTGAAGGATTGCAAACCCATCTATCAATCACTCGTTCATACTGACGAACCCATCTCTGATGGAGCCTTTCGAGTTCATGGTATATCTGCAGAACAACTTAAAGATGCACCTCCCTTTTCCGTTGTAGCGCAGGAAATTAGTGAATTGCTCGGAAAGCGTGGATGGACGGCGTTTAATGCTCGCTTTGATACTGACGCACTCTTACGCAGCATCATTGATAACAAGGACGCCAAACGCTACGCATGGATTCGCAACAATAGAGCGATGTGCACGATGTACTGCATTGCTGTGCCTAGATTTGGAGCTACAAACAAGTATGGCACGATTTCGCTAGCGAACTCCGTAGCGGCTTGTTCTTTGTCTTGGGAGGGAACCGCTCATGACGCAACTTCTGATGCAGTAATGACTGCAAGAATGATCTCACATATTGCTGGCCAGGCACTTACCTTAGAAGTCGAAGAGGTTTAAATGGACGCAACGAACACCCCTATCGATGTCACTTATGACAGATATGGACGCATGAATTACCACCCCGACTTGCATGGGAATCAGGGCAAGCCGTGGACGACAACAGATCAGCAATTCCTTATCGAGAATTACGCATCAATGGGACCAGAACAAGTTAGCTTTGCTCTTGAACGCACCATTCACACCGTAATGACTCGAGCATATGAATTACGCAAACAGGGCTTAATGGCTAAGCCAGGTAAGCAAAAATACCATCGCAGAATGAAACGGACCGGGAACTAACCATGACAACCGAGAATAAAGAAAATTTTGTACCAACAATGAATCCTAGTGATGTTTCTGTACAAGAAATGTTTGGGTCGATTTTGCAACAACGTATCAGTGAGGGTGCTTTAGAAAAGGCGATTACTGAAAAGGTTGATCGCATGATTGATGACGTAGTGAGTGACGCATTTAGAAGCTACGGCGATATCGCCAAATCAATGAAAGAAGCGATTACTGCTTCCATTACTCCAAATTTAAATGACATAGGTAGGTTCCCAACTTATCACCACTTTGTAATGCAAAGCCTTAATGCTGCAGTTACTCGCTTCCAAGATGAAAAGCTACAAGCTGTTATTGATAAGGAAATGGAGGAACTGTTTAAAGAACTACCAGAACAGTTGACGCTCTCCTGGGTTCTAGAACAGATAAAAGAACAGGTTAAAAGCGATGATGACGAAGACCGCGACGGTCATGATTTAACTCTTTTCATCGATGGTGATTGTTCATTTAAACACATCTATATAAGCAAGGAAGAAGACCGGGACAAATATAGATGTGAATACCAGATTGATATTCATCACGGTGAGATATACAGCGTCAAAGTGGATGATAAAGAGGTATCAAAATCACTTTGTGTTGGGCCTCTGTATCGTTTTGAGAAGGCCATTTTTAACGCCTATGTAATGCGAGCCGAACTGATACTTGATAAAGGCAACTGTAGTAGTGAATACGACACTTACATTGAATCTAACTACGACTACTAATTGAGTTAACCAGAGCGAGGCCAACATCGATGACAAGACTAAAATCGGATAGCGGAAAGTATGGTTATGGGATCGCAAGAAACAACAATGATCAATGCTTCTTGGCCAAAGTTCCAAAAATCCGTGAAGGCAATTTTCAGAAGACCTTTAAAAGCCTTAGCGCAGCTAGAAGCTGGCAGGTTGCTACAGCAAAAAAGGTTTGGGGATTGGAGCGGTTTTCCCTCATCAAGAAAGGTCGGCTATGTATTCTTCGACGATTTGGCACTGGAGTGAGAATAAGAAAAGCCCGTTCAACCATGCTGCTTAGCGATGGAAGCATTGCGGAATACTGGCAATATGGCGTCTTTTGGTATGAGCATAACGGAACGCCCAGAAGCAAAATGTTCTCTTACAAACAATACGGGAACAATGCGGATATAGAAGCCGCTTGGTTCGCAGTGAAGCAAAGAGCCAAGCTAACTAACTCCGAATTGAACCTTCCTAAACACTGGCTCCCTAGTACCTTTGATTCAATTTAGCAAGGAAACCTAGCATTTAAGGAACGGCAATTCAGCTATGGCAGAAACAGATTTAAAAGAGCAATTAATAGACTGGTCAATATTACCGCCAGCAAAAGGCACTTGTCAGGAATGTGGCGTTGTACATGCACCAGAGGCACCACACAACAAAGACTCACTCATATACCAGTACACCTTTGCTAAAAATAATGGACGTTGGCCTACTTGGGCTGATGCTTCCGCTCACTGTACAGAAGAAGTAAGAGAAATGCTTAAAGGTGTTCTTAAAGAGCATTCAGTTAACTTTGAATAAATCAAACGGAAAATAAAAATGGCTAAAGACAATAAAGGTGACTTCTTTGTAATGCTAACAACTCAAAACGGTGACTATACACCAATGATGCTTTGTACTGACATTGCAACCAATGAAGCTGAGTTAGCAAAATTTGAAACAGAACAGGAAGCTGGCGAAGCTGCGAGGGGAACCGTGCTCGGAGAGGCTTTCGGTTATGAGATCTTTGAAATGGGCTGCGGCACAAACTAGAACGGAAACTAGCTGATATGGAAGAGGCGAAAATTATTCATATATCGTGGGCTAAAGTCTACAGATATAAGGGCGTGACGTTCTATTGGCATAGTTATTTAGGGCCAACAATTCTACGCCGCAACACGGGTAATGAGCGCAACTGGCGTAATGTTAGCGGTCGTGTTTGGGGATTGTTCGGTCAATGGCTAAGGCTTCCAGAATCCGAGCAAGAAAAATACAGAATTTAAACGGAAAATAATATGGTCGATTTAACCAAATTTAATGAGCAGGAAGATGTTCGCCCATACGTAAGGGAGCCTTTCAAATTAGGTGACTATTCGTATCACACCAATGGCTACATTTGTATTCGAACTGAATTGGATGATAAACATCAAGAATTAGAATTAACTGAACGCAACGGAAAAATTGTTGACAGGATATCTAAGTTGTTCAGTGAGCGTGATTTTTACTCTAATGAGTTTATTCAACTTCCAGAGCTGGAAGATATGACCTTTGAGCCATGTAAGCACTGTAATGGAGTTGGAAAGCTTGATACCTGCCCCGAGTGCGAAGGATGGTGTGAGGTTACGGCTAGAACTGAATTCAATGAATATGAAGTACCATGCAAGACTTGCGATGAAACCGGAAAGGTAAAAGCGGAACAAGCTACTGAGGATTGTGCTTGGTGTAATGGCAGTGGGAAAATTACAGGCAACTATAACGAACCTGTTTCTTGCTGTGGACAACATATGTCCCTTGGTTTAGCGCACAAAATTGCGGATCTTCCAGACCTTAAAGTTGGATTCGAGAAAGGCATATATGTGTTTAAATTTAATGGCGGCGAAGGCGTTCTCATGCCGCTCAACGTGTAACGGGTAATCAATGCAAGTTGTACGAATCCAAGACAAAAAAGGCCGTGGTCCATTTGCACCAGGCCTTACCTCTAAATGGCTGGACACTCGCCAAGAAAGGGAGCTATTGCCTCCTTTCTTTATGGAGTTCCCAGACTTCAAGCCTAGCGGTAAAGATCACTTTGGCTGCGCTTGCCTTACTGCTGAGCAGCTTAAGCGCTGGTTTAACGAACCAACGGAAACTAACTATGACACCAGAACAATTTGATAACACCGGGTTCAGCGGAAACATGTACGCCATGCATGAGGGTGAGCGTAAGTATGTTGTTACCTGTAGCTTTCCTGAACGTCTTTTTGGATTGCTGCCAGAAAAGCCAGAGGGCGAGTTTGACGCATGGGAAATTGAGTGGGTTCGCTGTGAGAACATCACCGAGATCGTTATCCCTCAAGTAATTCAATTCACGTAATAAGCTAACTAATATGCCACAGAATACAATTACATTTTCAATGAATGGATTCAGGCGAAATCTCCATTCCGATATCAAAGAACTCAAAGAACAAGTAATGAGAGTTTTAAACGATGAGTATATTGATAAAGACGACCTGGCAGCTGCTATGGATAGTGTTATTTGCTCATCTAACGGCTTTAACTGCGTATGGCTAGATGGTAACGAGGACTTTACGAACATGGAAGATCTTTACTTGCCATTGATTGATGAAGAAACAGAAGAATAAACAAGACGGAATTTCTCAACATGTCAGATAAGGTAGTGGCGATACAGCCAGTGTTCGGGACGCGCAAACCGGATGATGGCGGTTTGCCTTTAAAGCCTTGCCCCTTCTGCGGAGCTTCACCGACTTTAGATCAAGATTGTGATGAAACGTGGTATGTCGCTTGTATAAATAAGCGTTGTTTTGTCAGTCCGATAACTAAGCCGTTTGGAGCAAGACGACAGGCGGCAATCGCTTGGAATAACAGACAAGAAATTTAGGACGGAAATTATTTCATGGCATTTAAAGCACCTGAAAAATACAGAAGAAAATACGAAAAAGGCCATATTTTCTACAGTGACGCCACCTTTGGCAACAATGGAGCCTTTACAATCAAGTCAGCTAAACTCAAAAGCCCATTAGAAGTGATCGCTTCTGATGGTGCGGATTGGGAACACGTTAGCGTATCGCTCTCACATAGAACACCAACCTGGGAGGAAATGTGTTTTGTTAAATCTCTGTTTTGGGATGAGCAAGACGCTGTAATCCAGATTCACCCTCCGAAAAGTGAGTACGTGAACACCCACCCATATACGCTTCACTTGTGGCGCCGATGCGATACCAACGATTTTTTTGACGCTCCACACCGTATTCTTGTGGGGTAAAGATGCCCTACATACCCAGCAAACGTTTAGAGGCTTTAATGAGCCTCTTTTCGTATCGGGACTTACCCAAAGAAACACGCAGCGCCGTTAGGCTTGTTGTCATTAACGGATTCACCTATGAGCTAGCAGAAATACAATCTGGCGTATCCAGAAAGCGTATATCACTAGCAGTAAGAAAGCTTGATGAAGCAGACAACGCATTGCTCAAAGCGTATCGAAGCGAATTATCCAATTAGAAAAATGCACTAAGGAGGCATCACATGGCCACTCAACCTAAAGAAACCGAACGAATCCTTATCAGTGACAAAGAAGTACGAGAAATGTTTGGCATCTCTCAGCCGACACTATGGCGCTGGACTAAAAATGACGGATTCCCAGCTGCCATAGTCCGGGCAAAGAGATCTCGAAAACAGGTAATGGATTGGGCTCGTGAGAAGAACATGCTTTGATAGCAATAAAACTACAGCACCCCTCTCTTGCCTCCCTCCATTAAACGTTAGGCTTTAAAATTTTTGTCCACATATCATAAGCCTCCCGCTGTTCATCCAGGTAGTCATAGTCCAGGTAGTGACTTTGAACACCGGTGTGAACCTTGTGCCCTAACATCGTTTCAGCAACGTGGTAAGGAACACCTTTCGCCTCCCATATATTACGTGCTGTACGGCGCATATCGTGATTGGTTGTCCTTGGGTGGCCTAACGTTACCATCATCTCCCCTAGCTTATCCCCAAACCCCACCGGTGTATTTTCTGCCATTGGTCTGTCTTTTTTTACTACCACTGGCGGAAACATCACCTCAAAGTTAGGCCATAGGTCAAACTGTGCACGAATAACGTCTACCGCTAAATCTGGTATTGGCCTACGTATCTCCCCACCTTCTTTCTTTCTCGTCTTATTATTTTCTTTCGGAACGGTCCAAATTCTTGCTGCTAAGTCGAAATCTCTTTTACGGGCAAGTCTTAGCTCATTTGGTCGATTGGCAAATATCGCAGTTAAGCGCAGAAAATTTTTGTTGCTTTCATGAATAGGCAGATCGTCTATCGCTCGCCACAACACCGGAACCGCCACTTCACTCTGTTTGCTGCGTTTTGGTTCGGAGGGTATGCCAACATCCCGTTTTTTCAGCTCACCAATAGGGTTATGAGCCACGAGTCCATGGCGTACAGCAAATGATATGACTTGTTTGAGCCGAGACATTAAATTAGCAGAATGCTTTGGGCCTACCCTTTGCTTGGCTTTCTGAAACACTGGCATGAAATCCACCAGCTCAAGCTGCTTGATAGGGTAAGTACCCAGATAAGGACTTACATCAGTGAGAAACATCTTATGCAGTGCGCGCCACTGTTTAACGTTCTCTTTAGCATGGTGCTCTAGCCAATACTCAATGATATCATCAAGAGTCTGTGGTGATTCTTGCCGCTTAGCCGTTAAACTTTTTCTAGGATCAATCCCCTTAGTCACCAACTCAGCTCGAGCGTCACGTTCACGCAACGCATCGCGTATCTTCATAGCTGGGTATTCACCAAGCTTAACCTTGATCGCTTTACCAAAGAAACTGACACGATAAATCCAGGTCACTTTCCCCTTCGGGCTAATGCGAACCCCTACTCCATCTCTATACGTGATCTCTGCTTTTCCGCTATAAGGTTTACCCTGTATCGAGCGTAACCAAGCATCTGTAATTGCCATAACACCTTGTACCAAAAATTTTTGGTACAAATTTGGTACAACTAGTGCGTGAATGCAAGCGTTATTTGAAGATTTGATTTGAATTATTTTGAATGGAACGGAAAGGAGCGCGAAAGAAAAAGCTTTTGTTTTTTATATCATTATGAATGGTTAGGAATGTTTTTAAAGGGAAATGAATATTAATGGAATAATGGAACGCTTTTTATACCAAGCAACACATGTTATTCAAATTTAGAAGCTATTTGTTGATAAATAGTTGAGAAGCGATAGAGGTCGCTCAGTAACACGAATACCGGACCGCTATCGGAAGAGCGATTGTACCTAGCTCACATTTAGATTGCAAAGCGCGATTTCAGTTTGTCATTGAAAGTTCACTACTAAATAAGCTACTCGGCGAAAAACACCATTGGTATAATAGCCAGCACGAAACAATGAGTGACACTATAGTTAATTTATTGAGTAATCTATATTTAGGTATTCATCATGAAGAAAAATCGATGGCAACCTACAATATTGGCTTTTGCTTTTTGGTTGCCTGCTTCCACTTTTGCCTCTAACGACCTTTACGGACCACTTCGATCTTACGCTCAATCGCCAATGCAAGTGGTCAGTCATACCAACCATCTCCGCTCTGGGTTTAGCTTGCCCTCAGAACACATAGAAGCTTATGGCTCGGCGACAATAGCGAGTGTTTGGGCTCATACCGACGAATACGCTTTGGATTATTACCACAACCAATTAGAAATTGGAGCTAAGTGGCAAGTCAGTTCTCAATGGCAATGGGAACTCAATTATCGCTGGGTATTTGCTGCGGATAATCATCTGGATGGCTTAACAGAAAGCTTTCATGACCTATTTGGAATTGGACAAAACGGGCGAGATAAAGTTGATAAAAACCGCTTTTACATCTCAATGCCGCAATATGATGTGTTGGAAGACGGCTTCGAAGGCCAAACCATCGCGAACAACCTCTCGACGTACGTTCAATACCAAATATTGCAAAATGAACGTCATGGTCTTTCGCTAGGAGGAAGCCTCTATTATAACAAAGTCGCGCACGGTACCTTTAAAGGCAGTAACTTTGAGCAAGGCGTGCAACTCAATTACTCTTATCTGTACGGAGCACACGCTTTCTATTCAATGTTCGGGATGACTTTTCGTTCTGACGATCGTGCTCTTCTCGATTTACCTTACCGCCACAACACCGCTGCAATGGCGGGTGGATATCGTTATGCACCTTGGGAAAAGCACCACTTTATTGTTGAATACCACTGGTATCAAGGTTCCACTGAGGGGCCAGCAGAATTTGCCGATGCGTCAAATGAAATTGTGATGGGATATCGCTATCTCATGGGCAACTCCGCCCTTGAAATCATGGCGATAGAGAATGCGAGAAATATGGATAACAGTACCGATATCGCATTCACGATTGGATATCGGCACCTGTTTTCATCTAACTCGGAAAGCGAGTTTTTATAGACTCAATGTTGGTGCCACTGCGGCTGCCACTTGCGCATCAGTGGCATTGATTGGCACTGTGAATGAGCGATATTGATCACCTGAGAAACTCAAAGAACGGTCAATTTCAGCCAAACAGTGCATCACCTGCCCTTCCAAAATGAAAGACAGCTCAATTTCCTTTGAAGACACAAACCCGCTATTGCGAAACTCAAGCTCTTGATAGATACCAGAACGGGAGGCAAAAGAGCCGCCGCGCAAAAAGCCTTTTTCGACATCTGCTTTCACCATAGTAAAACCAGCTTGTTCAATCGCTCGAATAACGCGAGATGCCACTGGTAGTGGTTTCACTTCAATGTAATCGCGATCTCGTGGGTCGATGGCAAAATCAATATCTAGAGTGGTTTCTACCCAAACATTGCACTGGTTCTTCAATGCGCTAACCGCAGTGATAGGTGTTTCATCATGCAGTTTTAGCTCGAAAGGCACTTGTTTTTCTTCATTCGGTTGAATCACAAACGGGTCAACCGCCTTGAGCTGGTCGATAGTGAAGGTTTGATAACTTACGCTATCGTCCACTTCAACTTTCATTTCTGTGTTCAATTTAATGGTGATAGCGTCGATCTGCTGTTCAACATCCCCACCTTTGATATGAACATGTCCCTTCAGCGTCGCACCTTGAAACACGCTCATTTCATCCAAAATAGTATCCACTTTTGCAGATCCAATACCCAACGATGCTTTTAATTTCTTAAACATGCCTTTCCTTTTTTGCGACTGTTTTTATTGGTTGTGCTTTGTTTACACAATTGCCTTATAAGCTGCAAGCAATAGACCGCAAGAATACGGCTTGATTCCATTATCGATTCAAAAAATATCAAATCAGCCAAATCATTCAGCAAGCAAATGCCCGTTATTTGTATCTAAATGTCGTATTTGTCGATAACTATTTGCAATTTGTACCTAAATTGAGCAGTATTTGTATAGTCAATTTAAAAGGTATCATTATGTCTGCGCCACTCTACATGCAAATCAAACAATTTATCCTCGATAAAATTGATTCCGGAGATTGGATGGTCGGACAGCGCATTGCGACTGAAATCGAGCTGACTGAACAGTTCGGTGTAAGCCGAATGACAGTAAACAAAGCGATACGAGATTTGGTGAATGAAGGAAAACTACAGCGTCGCCCAAGGTTGGGAACGTTCGTTTGTGACCCTAGTGAGAAATCAGAATCCCCATTACTAGATATTCGCAATATAGCGGAAGAAGTTAGTGACCGAGGACGCCTATACAGCAGTAAAGTAGTTCAACAAGTCGCGATAAAAGCGGATGATAGCATTGCAATAAAACTTGGTGTAATGCTTGGTACAACAGTGTTTTACAGTGAGATCATTCACTATGAAGACAGCACACCTATTCAGTTAGAACTGCGTTGGGTAAACAGCCAGTACGCCCCGAGTTACCTTAACCAAGACTTCACCCAAATTACTCCTAATCAATACCTATCTAATAACTGTCCGTTGAGCGCGATTGAACACACGGTTGAAGCCATTGTTCCCGATAATCGCATCAAACTGGATTTGAAAATGCAGGCCAATGAACCTTGTCTTCTTCTTAATCGTAGAACATGGAGCCAAGACAAATTGGTCAGTACAGCTCTACTCTACCACCCAGGTAACAAGTACAAGCTGAGCTCTAAAGTTCTGCTCTAGGTGCATATAAATAGCCGTTCCCACTACGTTTTGATCACATTTTAGCAACATTACGCTTGTCACCGCATTCTTTTTGATCTATTCATTTGTATATACATTTAAAGATACAAATCAAAGTAGGAATTAGAGAATGGATTTGCTGATTGAGAATGCCCGATTAGTTAGCATGGGACGAGGTGAAGCAGGTTACTTACCAACGCCACCAGCCCGTGTTGGTATTCAAGCTGGTAAAATCGCGGCTATCAGTGCTCATCCAGTTGGAAGTGACACCCCTCAAATAGAAGCGCTTCTGTCTCCTCAACACTATTCGCAAACTATCGACCTACAAGGTCAACTTCTGACGCCGGGACTCATTGATTGCCACACCCACTTAATTTACGGGGGGAATCGCGCGAATGAATTTGAGATGCGCTTAAACGGCGTGCCTTATCAGGAAATAGCGAAGCAAGGTGGCGGTATCCTTTCCAGCGTAAAGGCCACTCGAGCAGCTACTGAAGAGCAATTAATTGAGCTCGCGTTGCCTCGTTTAGATGGTTTGTTGGCAAGTGGGGTTACGTCGGTTGAAGTAAAATCAGGCTACGGCTTGACGCTCAAAGACGAACTAAAAATGCTGCGTGCTGCAAAAGTCTTAGAACAAGAGCGTAAAGTCAAAATCACAACTACCCTTCTTGCCGCTCATGCTTTACCGCCTGAATTTGAAGGTCGCGCAGACGATTACATCGAACATATTTGTCAGGAAATCATCCCAATCGTCGCAGAGGAGAACTTGGCCACCAGTGTGGATGTGTTTTGTGAGTCTATCGGTTTTAATTTGGAGCAAACCGAAAAAGTATTTGCGACAGCGAAACAATATGGCTTACACGTAAAAGGCCACACAGAGCAGCTATCGAACCTTGGTGGCACTGAATTGACTGCACGATACAAAGGCCTTTCGGCTGACCATATCGAATATCTCGATGAAGACGGTGTGATCGCCCTTTCGAAATCCGATACCGTAGCCACACTACTACCCGGTGCTTTTTACTTTTTGAGAGAAACTCAGTTACCACCGATTGAGCTACTAAGGAAGTACCACGTGCCAATGGCCATCGCCACCGATGTAAACCCAGGTACATCTCCCTTTTCCGACCTGACTCTAGTGATGAATATGGCATGCACCCTATTTCGTCTCACGCCACAAGAAGCATTGCGCGGCGTAACGCAACATGCTGCACAAGCACTTGGCTACACCAACTCACGAGGAGTGATAAAAACAGGTTTCGATGCGGACTTTGCTATCTGGGATATCGAACACCCAGCAGATTTAAGTTACCAAGTCGGAGCAAAACGTCTCGTAGGTCGTATAGTAAATGGTGAATATGTTTCACACGGAGGCTTTTAATATGTCTCAGTCAGATTTACACCAGCAAAAATTTCACTGGCAAGGCCGTCATGATGCTGAAGATGGCAAATTGGGTCAACGCATTCACCACGTCGTTAAACATCAAAAAACAAGCGATCTAGAGAAAGCCTCTCAAGGCGTATCCATTCTGGGTTTTGCTACCGACGCAGGCGTTGCGAGAAACAAAGGCCGAATTGGAGCAAAAAAAGCACCAGATTTGATTCGTAGAGCGCTAGCGAATCTCGCTTGGCATAAAGATGCCCCGCTTTATGATCTTGGGACTGTCGTTTGCGATGATGACTTGTTAGAAGAAAGCCAATCACGCTGTGCAAACCTCATTTCAGAAGCGCTACCTCACACGCCAACTATCGTTTTGGGGGGCGGACACGAAATTGCGTGGGCATCATTTTCTGGTCTAGCGGAATATTTCAAAACGCATCATCCAGAGAAAAAGCCAAAAATTGGCATCATTAACTTCGATGCGCACTTCGATTTGCGCGCGTTCGAAAGTTCATTAGCGGATGTAAAACCAAGCTCAGGTACACCATTCAACCAAATTCATCATTTTTGTCAGCGTAATGATTGGGCTTTCCATTACGCCTGTTTGGGGGTGAGTCGCAGCAGCAACACGCAAGCTTTGTTCCAAAAAGCAGACGAGCTGAACGTATGGTATGTAGAAGATAGTCAACTCAATTACTTGAATCACAGCTACCACCTAACCCAACTGCAACACTTTATCGACGATTGTGACTATCTCTATCTCACCATTGATTTGGATGTATTCCCAGCAGCAACCGCGCCAGGCGTAAGTGCTCCTGCGGCTAGAGGTGTAAGTTACGACACAATCGCACCTTTTTTAGAACGAATTCTTCACTACAAAAACAAGCTTATGTTAGCCGATATCGCAGAGTACAACCCGAATTACGATGTCGATAGTCAAACCGCTCGCTTAGCTGCCCGTTTGTGTTGGGACATCGCCAACGCCATGGCGGAGAAAGAACATAAACCTCAACCTATTAAATAACCATCACTTTGAAATATAAGTGAATTTTGAATAAAAAGACCAAGCAAGCACTTGGTCATCACGAGAAACTAAAGGAGTCTGAAAATGACACAGCGCCAGGGACAAGATCCACGACTTGATACAAGCAGAACAATTCGTGCACCTCACGGAAATAAACTGCGCGCAAAATCTTGGCTTACAGAAGCCCCACTTCGTATGCTGATGAACAACCTAGATCCTGATGTGGCAGAACATCCACATTCATTAGTGGTATACGGCGGCATTGGTCGCGCAGCACGAAACTGGGAATGTTACGACAAGATTGTAGAAGTACTAGAAAGACTCGAAGATGACCAAACGCTTTTAGTGCAATCGGGTAAACCTGTGGGTGTTTTCCCAACCCACAAAAACGCACCGCGTGTGCTCATTGCTAACTCAAACTTGGTTCCGCATTGGGCAAATTGGGAACACTTCAACGAGCTTGATAAGCAAGGTTTGATGATGTACGGCCAAATGACCGCGGGTAGCTGGATTTATATCGGTTCACAAGGCATCGTCCAAGGCACTTACGAAACCTTCGTGTCAGTTGCGAAAAAACACTTTAACGGCGATGCAAAAGGTCGCTGGGTTCTAACTGGTGGTCTTGGTGGCATGGGTGGCGCTCAACCACTTGCGGGCACCATGGCAGGTTTCTCAATGATTGCCGTTGAGTGTGACGAATCACGTATCGATTACCGTCTGCGTACTGGTTATGTTGACCAAAAAGCGACTTCCCTAGACGAAGCACTCGCAATCATCACCGAATCGGACACGCCAGTATCTGTAGGTCTTCTAGGTAACGCGGCCGACGTTTTCTCTGAGCTTGTTGAGCGTAATATCACACCAGATGTAGTTACTGACCAAACCTCTGCGCATGACCCACTAAATGGTTACCTACCACAAGGTTGGAGCATGTCTCACGCAGCAGAAATGCGTCTGCAAGATGAAGCCGCTGTTGTAAAAGCAGCGAAGAAATCCATGGCAGTACAAGTGCAAGCGATGCTTGATCTGCAAAGCCGTGGCGCGGCGACTCTCGATTACGGTAACAACATTCGTCAGATGGCACTGGAAGAAGGCGTAGAAAATGCGTTTGATTTCCCAGGCTTCGTTCCAGCTTATATTCGTCCTTTATTCTGTGAAGGCATTGGTCCTTTCCGTTGGGCAGCTCTATCTGGTGATCCAGAAGACATCTACAAAACCGACCAAAAAGTAAAAGAGTTAATTCCTGACAACCCACATCTGCATAACTGGTTAGATATGGCGCGTGAACGTATTCAGTTCCAAGGTCTTCCGGCTCGTATTTGTTGGGTAGGTCTGAAAGATCGTGAGCGCCTTGGTCAAGCGTTCAACGAAATGGTGAAAAATGGTGAGCTGAAAGCTCCTATCGTTATTGGTCGCGACCACTTAGATTCAGGCTCTGTAGCAAGCCCGAACCGAGAAACAGAAGGCATGATGGACGGCTCTGACGCAGTATCAGACTGGCCACTATTAAACGCATTATTGAACACTGCTGGCGGCGCAACATGGGTATCACTTCATCACGGTGGTGGCGTAGGTATGGGCTTCTCCCAACACTCGGGTATGGTCATTTGTTGTGACGGTAGTGACGATGCTTCTCAACGCATTGCTCGCGTACTGCATAACGACCCTGCAACGGGTGTAATGCGTCATGCTGATGCTGGATATGATATCGCCAAACAATGTGCAGCCGAGCAAGGACTGGATTTACCAATGCTCAACGAAGAATTGAAGAAGCTCAAGTAAGGATGAAAGAGATGTTAAATTTAACGCTAAAGCCAGGTCATATTAGCTTAAACGAACTGCGTCAAGTGAGCCGTTCCCCGGTCAACCTTACTTTAGACTCAGAGGCCATTCCGGGCATTGAAGAAAGTACTCAAGTCGTCGATCGCGTCATTGCGGAAGATCGTACCGTCTATGGTATCAACACCGGTTTCGGTCTTTTGGCAAACACTCGAATTGCACCGGAAGACTTAGAAACGCTGCAAAGAAGCATTGTTTTATCTCACGCTGCGGGTATCGGCAAATTCATGTCTGATGAAACCGTCCGCCTCATGATGGTTTTAAAAATCAACAGCTTGGCTCGTGGATTTTCTGGCATTCGTTTGAAAGTCATCAACATGTTGATTGATTTGGTCAATGCACAAGTTTATCCATGCGTTCCTCAAAAAGGCTCAGTGGGTGCTTCAGGCGATTTGGCTCCCCTAGCCCACATGAGTACGGTGCTGCTTGGTGAAGGTCAAGCACGTCACAATGGCCAAATCGTATCCGGCTACGAAGCACTAAAAATTGCTGGTCTTGAGCCTATTACACTAGCGCCAAAAGAGGGCTTAGCGTTACTCAATGGTACACAGGCTTCAACAGCATTCGCGCTAGAAGGTCTGTTTATTGCTGAAGATCTTTTCGCGTCAGCAACCGTGTGTGGTGCCATGTCTGTAGAAGCCGCACTAGGCAGCCGTCGCCCATTTGACCCTCGAATCCACCGCGTACGTGGCCATCGTAGCCAAATGGATGCAGCAATGGCATATCGTCACCTACTGGATACATCGAGTGAAATTGGTGAATCGCACACCAACTGTGAAAAAGTGCAAGACCCATACTCACTGCGTTGTCAGCCGCAAGTGATGGGCGCGTGTTTGCAGCAAATCCGCAACTCCGCTGAAGTATTGCAAGTAGAAGCGAACTCCGTTTCTGATAACCCATTAGTATTTGCAGAAGATAACGACATCATCTCTGGCGGTAACTTCCATGCAGAACCTGTTGCGATGGCAGCCGACAACTTAGCTCTCGCCATTGCAGAAATCGGCAGTTTGTCCGAGCGTCGTATGGCACTTCTCATCGACAGCGCGCTATCAAAACTGCCGCCATTCTTAGTCGATAATGGTGGCGTGAACTCTGGCTTCATGATTGCTCAAGTAACCTCTGCGGCATTAGCAAGTGAAAATAAGACCCTTGCTCACCCAGCCTCAGTAGACAGCTTACCAACATCAGCAAACCAAGAAGACCACGTGTCAATGGCGACATTCGCGGCTAGAAGACTGAAAGAAATGGGTGAAAACACTCGCGGCATTCTGGCTGTCGAATATCTATCGGCGGCGCAAGGTTTGGATTTCAGAGCGCCGAATAAATCGTCTGAGCGAATCGAAATTGCAAAACAGATGTTGCGTGAAAAAGTGTCGTTCTACGATAAAGACCGTTACTTTGCACCCGATATCGAGCAAGCAAACACATTGTTGAAACTTGCTCTACATAACGCACTGATGCCAGAGAACCTTCTGCCAAGCGTACATTAATCTGTAGAAGCAAACTTCAGTCTAGGCTCCACCTCTTCGTGGGGCCTTTTTTGTGTCTATACTCTTAACAATTCGTGAGTGATATCAGAGTCGCACAACGCACTTATTAGCATCATAAATGGATAAGCGATTCAAGCATGTGTTTTTAAACGTTTATCTGCTGATTTGGGTGCACATTGTCAAAATGCAGTGAACTTTCTACTGGATGGACCATTGCTACTCAGATATTCGCATATAATCCCTTACAGTTTTGGTTACTACTTAATAATTATGTTTCTAACACCTTATTTTTCAAACAATAATCATCAATTTCAATTCACTCGCGAACAGGCAAGTCACTTTGCTAAGCGCGTGGCTGGTGATTACAACCCTATTCATGATGAAGATAACAAACGCTTTTGTGTGCCTGGCGACCTGCTATTTGCCGTTCTACTAAGTAAAGAAGGCATCAGCCAAAAAATGCGCTTTCGTTTCTCTGGCATGGTAAATGATGGCATTGAGCTGCATATTGAAAATAAGTGTGAAAAAGAAAGCGCAGTCGTAGATGAGGCAGGCAAAGAATACTTACACATGTCTCGTGAAGGCGATACCAACCACAACCCAGCTTTTATTGAGCACGTGGTAACAAATTACGTGCAGTTTTCTGGCATGAACTTCCCGCACATCATGGTTCCTCTTATGGAAGAGAAACAAATGATGATCAACTGTCAGCGTCCACTGGTTATTTATGAAAGCATGGAAGTGGAATTTTCACGCTTAGACCTTACACATCCTGAAGTGGATTTCACTGGTGCGACGTTTGATGTAGATGGTAAGCGCGGCGTGGTGACTTTGAACTTCGCATTCAAAGAAGACGGTGAAGTGGTCGGTAAAGGTATTAAACGCATGGTAGCGAGTGGTTTGAAGCCATACGATCAAGAAGCCGTTGACGACCTTGTACACCGCTTTAATGAGCGTAAGGATGCATTCCTAGCAAAGTTCGTTAAGGCAGCGTAACAGACTGCCGAATTAGCGATAACAATCGGATACCAAAAAGGAAGCCCAACGATTAAGTTGGGCTTTCTTTTTACTTAAAAAATGAGTCGATAGCAGCTCGGTATTCAAATCCAGCGACGAACTTGGTTTTTGTAATCCAAGTATTCCTCACCAAACAACCTTTCCAATACTTGTTCTTCTGGTTTGATTTGAAATCGATTCATATAACTGACAAACAACACACCGCAAAGCACCACACCTAAATGTTGCCACCATAAACCCACCGCAATGATGAGCAGTAACAACGCCATGTACATTGGGTTACGTGAGAAGGCAAACACGCCAGTTCTTACAACGGAAGATGCTGCATCAGGTTTTACTGGGTTCACGGTAGTCTTTACTTTGCGAAATTCATATACACCGGCAATCCCCATGTAGCCAGACAACAAAGTTAGTGCGCCGACTACAAACTCAACAAAGGGCACTCGAATGTTCATGCTCGGCGTCAAGACTTTAAGCCCGTACATCAAGAGTATGACCAGCATAAACACCGCAACAGGTGGGACTTTGAGTTCAAGTTTTCTCAAGGTTCAGATCCTTTGAAATGGAATGTTCATCATTGGGAAAAAGCCCAGTTAGACTGGGCTTGATGTCATTATACCAAAGTTAACAGTGCTTGAACGGGATGCTTAGGCTTTGTTCCTTCAAAGCGTTTTACTTGGCTTCGGCAAGAATAACCAGTAATCAAACATCTTTCGTTATCTAACTTATCTAGGTTTGGTTTCCAACTTAAATTGTATATGTCTTTCGACATCGACAGCTTATCCACCTCGTGGCCAAATGTACCCGCCATGCCACAACAACCAACCGGTACTGTATTCAATACCGCGCCAAAGTGGGCAAAAATAGCGCCCCATTCTTTCTCTGCGTTCGGCATTTTGGTTTTTTCAGTGCAGTGCGCAAACAAGTACCACGGTTCCTGGTTTTCCCGTTGCTCTGCGGCTTCAAACGCTTCCAACCTTGGGTACAGCCATTCGTGAGCTGTTAGCACATCGAAATCGCCTCGCTTGCTACCAAGTACTTCCGCGTACTCATCTCGATAGCACAGCACCAATGCCGGATCAACGCCGACCAACGGAATGTCTAAGTCCGCCACCATCGCCAAGAACTTCGCCGTATCAGCCGCGGTCTCTTTAAACTGACGTAGGAAGCCTTTGATGTGTTGCGCTTTACCATTTGGCTTAAATGGCAAAAGCACTGGATGCATACCTAGCTTTTTAACCAACTTGACGAAGTCTTCAACAACGTCCGCATCGTAATAACTGGTAAATGGGTCTTGAACGATTAATACGTGCTTGCTCTTTTCAGTCGAAGACAAACCACTCAACGCTTGCAGATCATACGGCGTTGTCAGCGACTCTACGCGCTGTTTCAACGTAGGAACAGACAGCAACGGCGCATCCACATACCCTACTGTTGAAGCCGT
The DNA here is from genome assembly GCF_043103065.1 of Vibrio sp. YQ_11. Lineage (NCBI taxonomy): Bacteria > Pseudomonadati > Pseudomonadota > Gammaproteobacteria > Vibrionales > Vibrionaceae > Vibrio > Vibrio sp. YQ_11. Next base: position 149,480 of record NZ_JBICJM010000049.1, read on the forward strand.
TAAACTCTTAACCCACGACTGTTTCAATACGCCGTTCACGACTGCTGGTGCTTTTGCCATCACTGGCAGCATGGTTTCAATGTTGGCAACCAAATAATCTTTTGCCGGACGCTGATAGCGCGAGTGATAAATGTTTAAAAAGCGGGAGCGGAAACTTGGAACATCCACTTTGATCGGACATTGGCTCGCACACGCTTTACACGCTAAGCAGCCGTTCATTGCTTCATAAACTTCATGAGAGAAATCGTATTCGTGACGACGATTAATGGAATGACGCACACGATCAATCATGGTTTTGATCGATGTTTTGTTTTCTAACGTTTGCTTTTCTAGGTCAAGAATATCAATACCTTGCTCAGTAAGCTGACGCAACCATTCACGAACCAATCCAGCGCGCCCTTTTGGCGAATGACGACGATCAGCCGTCACTTTCATCGATGGACACATCGGCGAGCTGGTATCGTAGTTAAAGCACAAACCGTTACCGTTACATTCCATCGCTTGCTTAAAGCTGTCACGTACTTGTACGTCAATTTGGCGATCATAGTAACCACGTTTGGTGTCGGTTACTTTTACCAACTCTGCATCGCTATCAAATGGCGTACAGATTTTACCTGGGTTCATTTTATTGTGTGGGTCGAATGCAGCTTTTACTCGTCTAAGCTCAGTAAACAACTCTTTACCAAAGAACTCCGGACCATATTCCGAACGGAAACCTTTTCCGTGCTCTCCCCACATCAGGCCGCCGTATTTCGCTACCAGCTTAACGACTTCATCAGAGACTTCATGCATCAATGCTTCTTGGTGCGGGTCACACAAATCCAACGCAGGACGCACGTGCAGCACCCCTGCATCAACGTGACCAAACATACCGTAATTCAGAGACTTGCTATCTAATAGTTCGCGGAACTCTACAATGAAATCAGCCAAGTTTTCTGGTGGTACACACGTATCTTCAGCGAAGGCGACCGGTTTAGCACGGCCTTTTGCAGCGCCTAACAAACCCACCGCTTTTTTACGCATGTTGTAGATACGTCCAATACTCGCTACATCGTTACAAACTTGGTAGCCGATAATGCCCGCTTCTTCTGTTTCCAACATGATATCGAGTTTGGCGGTTAACGCCGCGACCTGTGCAGCAACTTCTTCTTCGTCTTGCCCTGCGTATTCCACCATATTGATGCCAAGCATTTCTTTGTTTGGCACGTCGGTGATCAAATCGCTCACGGTGTGCCAGACAATATCTTGCTTCGCGAGATTAAGTACTTTTGAGTCAACAGTTTCGACAGAAAGTGCTTTCGCTTCGACCATAAATGGCGCGTTGCGCAGTGCAGAGTCAAAGCTGTTGTATTTCACGTTAACTAAGGTACGCGCTTTCGGAATTGGCGTCAGATTTAGCTTCGCTTCCGTAATAAACGCCAATGAGCCTTCTGCTCCACACAGCACTCGTGTGATATCGAAACGGTCATCCTCTTCATTTAACGCGTTCTTTAAGTCGTAGCCCGTTAGGAAGCGGTTGAGAGGAGGAAATTTATCCACGATCTGCTGGCGTTTATCTCGACAAACTGATTCCGTCACTTGTAACGCCGTAGCGGCAAACTCGTCTTCTTTTGGATAACCATGAGACAAATCAGACTCCAAAATCGAGCCATCAGCAAACACCGCTTGCAACGACAGTACATGGTCAGACGTTTTCCCGTATTTAAGAGAGCCTTGACCAGAGGCGTCGGTATTCACCATCCCGCCAATCGTTGCGCGGTTGCTGGTCGACAAATCTGGAGAGAAAAAGTAGCCGTAAGGACGAACCGCATCATTCAACTGATCTTTCACAACACCAGTTTGAACGCGAACCCACCCTTCATCTTCATTCACTTCCAATACTTTGTTCATGTGGCGAGACAAATCCACCACAATGCCTTTGGTCAGCGACTGGCCATTTGTACCGGTACCGCCACCACGAGGGGAGAACGTGATTCTTTCGTACTTTTCTTGATTGCTCAGTTTTCCGATGAGAGAAACATCTTGAGTCGTTCGAGGATGGACGACTGCTTGAGGAAGTTGCTGGTAAACGCTGTTGTCAGTAGCGACGGCTAAACGACTTGAATATTGGCTTTCGATGTCGCCAGTGAATCCGGCTTGTTCAAGCTCTTTCAGAAAACGAAGAACAAGAGGATCGACATCAGTTTGCGAGTGTAATCTTGGTAACATTTGCTTCCTGCCCCTACGACGCTGATCCCATCAGCTGCGGGTTATCTAATTATTTGCTCATTTCTCATACAGCGCAGCTATCAGCACAACAAGACGCCGCAAAAAAAGTGAGAGGAGTAATATTCTTTGAATTTCGTCACTTTACAACATTTAAAAAGGCGATCAAATCAGAATCTCAATACAATAATTAAACTTATGCTTTATTTTTTGAGGCTTGATGCCTTACATTGGGATAGAAATCGCGTTTCTAGATGAGCTTTCAGAATGAAAAAAAATAAAGTTGTTACCACGGAAGATATCCTTCTAAAACTTTGCCAGTCTGTTTCTGGCGTTCTTACTTCGGCCACCTCTTCTCAAGTTAATTACTCCGCAATGGTTCAAAAGATCAACAAGACCAGCCTCAAACCAGATTTTGGCTGTTTTGTCCTATTTGATGGCGGATTTACCGGACTTGTAGTGATTAACTTTACTGCAAAAGCCGCTTTAGAGATTTACACCAACTACATGCGTAACATGGGCATGCCAGAAGAAGAACTGGCTATCTCCCATACTTCTGATGAAGTTGCAGACGTATTGGGTGAACTCATGAACCAATTGGTCGGTGACTTTACCAATAAAATCCGTAAAGAACTGCAAACCAACATCACGCAAAACCAGCCGAAGATGCTGGCACTGAACAAACAGGTAATTTTGCAAGTTGATACCAATTTGGATCGCCCTCAAGCACGTCGTGTGACGTTCTCGACCGCGAACAACAACATTTTCTATTTAGAGCTAGCGATGGACAAAACAGAGTTCATCCAGCTTGAAGAATTTGAAATTGCAGAAGATGAAAACCCAGATGACATCTTAGAAGCCGCGCGTAAAAACATGGCAGAAAAAGAGTCGGAATCTTCGAACTCTAAAGATGACGCTGACGACTTACTGAGCCAACTGGGTTTGTAACCGTCAGACACGCCATCCCAAGAGAAGTCATCTCGATAAGGTAATATCGTTTCGCCTGATTAAGACGACCTAAAAACGCCTAGCCTCGCTCCTCGCGAGGCTTATTTTTTCTCGGAAGAAACCACTTCCACCTCGCCTTGTATTTCGTTTTTATGTCAAAAAAGGTAGTATGTCTGACTTCGTAAATTTTCTGCTTTCGTTACTGGTTGTCGATGGATAAACAAAAAGCTCTGAAAAAAATCGCCAAGTGTTTGGAACTGGGTAACTCCGCCAACGTGAATGAGGCGGCAAACGCCATCAAGATGGCGCATCGCCTTATGCTCAAATATGGTTTGGACAAAGACGATATTGAGTTTATCAAAATGGGAAAAACTCAATCTTCCCATTTGTTGCCGTCCAACATCAGTTCTACCCTATTGCGCGTGATTCGTGGCATTAACACTAAGTTTGGTGTTGAAGCCGTCTTGTTGAATCACAAAGGGCTTAAACGCGTTGAGTTTATTGGTGAAGCCGATCGCGCGATCTTTGCTGCCTTTGCTTTCGACATCATCTATCGAGAATTGAATGAAAGCACCGGCCAGTTCCGTAATAGCTTTGCAGGTTCTGGTACGTCTTCAATGGAAGTGACTCGTCGCGTTAACTCTTTTGTTTCTGGCTGGGTAGAAGGCGCACTTGAAAAGCTACCTGTGATCTCACCAGATGAAGAGTCTGCAAACAAAATCAATGATTACATTGATAAAGAGTTTCAGAACATCGACCGTGAAACGTTCAAAAAACAATTAAGAGAAGCCATGAAGAATCTGACTGAAGACTACGAAGTCGGATTAAAGAAAGGCAGAAAAGTCTCTGTAAACCGTGGTGTCGGTGGAGAACAAGCCAGAAAAATGTTGGGCAACACCTCGAAGTAAGCGCAACATACTCAACTAGATACGTAACAGTGGGTTGATATTGAGCGTTATAAGAAAATTCTTACACAGCTTTCTATCAATCTTACTTTCGCATAACAAATATCAATATCTACTGATTCATAATTCGCATCCCATTATGAGGCACTCTTTCGCCTCAGTTTTATACGGAGATTTTCCCTTGAAAAAGATGTCTATTGCACTGGCACTAGTGCTAGCTCTTACAGGCTGTCAAGCTACTCAACGCCAAAATGCAACAACGGGTGAATACGAAACGAACTCTACCACGCAAGGCGCGCTAATTGGTGCTATTGCTGGTGCAGCGATCGGTTTGGCAACTGGTGATAACGCAAAAGAACGTCGTAAACATGCTCTTATTGGTGCGGCGGCAGGCGGTGCTACTGGAGCAGGCGTCGGTTATTACTTTGACCAACAAGAAGCAGAGCTACGTCGTGCGTTGCTAAACTCTGGCGTACAAGTACAACGTGTAGGTGAAAACCAACTTCTACTTCGCATGGAAAATGGCATTGGCTTCTCTTCAAGCTCATACCAACTGGATGCAAGCATCCACAATACTCTACGTGGTGTTGCTCGTATTCTGGTTGAATACCCAGATACAAGCCTAGTCATTGATGGCTACACAGACAGCACTGGTAGCGAATCATACAACCAAACGCTTTCTGAGCGTCGCGCGGAATCTGTTCGTCAGTTCCTAGTGTCTCAAAAAGTGGCTCCAGGCCGTGCAATTGCACGTGGCTACGGTGAGCGCAATCCAATTTGCTCAAACCAAACTTCTGAAGGTCGTGCTTGCAACCGCCGTGTTGAAATCCAGATCTTGCCACTGAAGTAATTTGGTAGCACCATAACGGTAATAACAAAAATTACCGGAGCAGGCCTAGCAACTTACGCTAGGCCTGACACATTCAATGTCATTCAAAACCATCGCCCTATCCTTTACGTTAAGCAGCTGTCTTTCTGTATCTGCACTTGCTTCCCAAACACCAACATCCCCAGCAGAACAATTTGAACTGGCGCAGCAACTGGCTCTTTCTCCAAAATCAGATTCGCCATCGGATGTTCGCTATTGGCTAGAGCAATCCGCAAGCCAGGGCTACTTACCTGCGCAGAAACAGCTGGCCGAAGACTATTCCCGAGGATTGACCGGTGCGGTCAATTACCCACAGGCAACGTATTGGTTTACCTCTGTAGCGTTGAATGACCCTCGCGACCGCGGTTTTTTGTTAGCGGACTTTGTTCAGCATCACCAAAAAGACATCACCACCAGCGATCTCGTTGAGGCGTGGTACCAATTAGCCTCGGACACCAACCCTCAAGCGGAAGAAGCTTACAATCATTATCTCGAAGAGCGCTTCAATCAACTGCGTGCAAAGCAAGTCTCCGAAATTGTCGAATTAGATAAAGAAGCGACAAAAGAAGAGCAGCCTGTCGCTCCACAATCAACCGTAACGTCTGATAATGGCACGATTATGTGGTTGGCTATTGGTGGATTGGTGATCGCTCTAGCAGGCTTCGGTGGATGCGTAGTTCTAAGAAAGCAGCAACGAGCCTTGGCCGCACAGTCTTCCCAAGAGGCAAACCAAACTCAGCAACTTAATGCAAAAGTAAAAGAGTTAGAGTTCACGAATAAACAATTGAAGCGTCAGTTGGAGAAAGTATTCAAAGAGTTTAAAAAGACTCGCAGCCAATCCGACAATCATAAAGTTGCGGTTGCCTGCGCGATGTTTGGTTACACACCACAAACCATTCCTGATAACCAAGCAGTGAAACTCCGCTATCGACAACTTTCAAAACTCTATCATCCAGATACTCGTGGAAGTGAAGAAGAAATGAAACGTTTGAACCAGGCGTTTAAAATCATCTCACAAAATGTTACAAAATCGTAAATCACAACTAGAGGGCGCTTGATGGCTAGCTTTAAGTCTAAGTAAAACAAGGTTCGCAATCGATCTCGCTCTCAAACAAATTAACAGACATTTAACGTCAATCTCTTTTTCATGCCATAATGCCCGGCGAAAAATAACACCTAACGACTCATATTTATCTAGGTGGGGAGAAAATCAATGTTCACTGAAGAAGGCACCTGCGATTGGTGTAAAAAACCAAGTTTTGTTACTCGTCACGATTATGTAGATGGCAAATATCATCACTCTTGCCAAGCCTGCTACGACATGGCGAAGATCGATGTTCGTCTGTTTAACCAAGGCGAAATGCAAATGCGTGAGCGCATGGCACAGCGAGCGAGCTAACCCGGTTAGAATCAATGGAACTGATTTTCAAAAGCGCCTTTTAGGGCGCTTTTTTGATCGCTTATGATTCACATCTCTTCCCCATAATCACGACGTAAACATGCTCATCGTGTGACTCATACCTGTATCGACCATCAAAAACCACTGTATAACACCAACAAAAGCACTGTATATACAGTAGTAAACACCCGTATATACCACTCGGATAATGTTGCTAACTTCACACTTTTCAATCCATACCCAACATATCAAGAACAAAAGCAATTCATTATAAATCAATATCTTAAACAAATCATTCAAATATCAGTGAGCGTTATCTCACGTACTCATCAGTAAAAATGGGTTGATCAGATACCCAAAATAAACTACTGTATACACATACAGCATGTATAAAGGAACAGTAAGATGCAGTTACAAAGTCAATCTCGTACATACTCACGTTACAACGTACTGGCACAAACCACTCAACCAATGGATGTGTCTGATCAGCTTCTTTCTAAGTTGGCAGTATTGTCACAGCAAAAACAATGGATTCTGTTTACGGCTGAGTGTCCTCGTCCTGATTTTGAGCAACTCACTGCTTCCAATATTTGCTGCAAAAACGTTATTCAGATGAAGCCGTCTCAACAGCTTTCTGAAGTCGAAATCGTTATCAAAGCCATTCAGTCTGGCAATGCCAGCGCGGTTGTCGCATCAAACAAAATTGCTCTTATGAATCAATCCATGTTGCGTGACATCGCTCAGCGTTATCAATGTGAAGTCTTTTTCGTCGAAGGCAGAGTAAACCAGTATCACTAACAAGATCGACGTTATCCATCCTGCATCTCGCCTCCTTCTTAAGGGGGCATTTTTTGTATTAAAGAAAAGAGGCAAACGTTTGCTTTTTCTCTGGCGAGTTAAAATAGTTCTGGTATGATGCCCTCATTCGATTTATTCAGCTGATATTTTCCGCTGAATATCTTCTCCTTAAGACGTTTGATTAAGATGATAGGAATGTCGCAATGAGCCTTGCTAATCAAGTACTTGCCGTCAATGACGACCTGCCAATTCGCACCCACAAACCCGTACATAGCGGAAAAGTTCGTTCAGTTTACTGGTTAACTGAAGAAGACAGTGCCCGACTGATCAAAGAGAAAGGATACGATGTCGCACCAGATGCGCCCCTGGCCATCATGGTGATCAGCGATCGTATTTCTGCTTTCGATTGTATTTGGCATGGTGAAGGTGGGCTTAAAGGTGTACCGGGTAAAGGTGCCGCATTGAATGCCATTTCAAATCATTGGTTTAAGCTTTTTAAAGACAACGGCTTAGCTGACAGCCACATCTTAGATATTCCTCACCCATTTGTTTGGATCGTTCAAAAAGCAAAACCGGTAAAAATTGAGGCAATCTGCCGTAAATACATCACTGGTTCCATGTGGCGTGCATACGCAAATGGTGAGCGCGAGTTTTGTGGTATTCAACTTCCTGAAGGGTTAGAAAAAGATAAAGCACTACCGAATTTGCTAATGACGCCGTCAACCAAAGGCATCCTAAAAGGCATTCCTGGTGTACCAGAAGCAGACGATGTGAACATCACTCGCCAAAATATCGTGGACAACTATGAAGCGTTTAACTTCTCAAGCGCAGAAGATATCGCTCAGTACGAAAAACTGTTGAAAGAAGGCTTTAACGTTATCAGCCAAGCGTTAGAAGAAATCGATCAAATTTTTGTCGATACCAAATTCGAATTTGGTTATGTTCATGACGCCGCAGGTAATGAAAAGCTGATCTACATGGATGAAGTTGGCACGCCAGATTCTTCTCGTATTTGGGATGCAAAGGAGTACCAAGCAGGTAACATCGTTGAAAACTCGAAAGAAGGTTTCCGTCAGTTCCTACTTAACCACTTCCCTGACCCAGATATCTTATTAAACAAAGAACGTATGCCAGAGCGCGAAGCTCTTGCACGCGATAACGATCTTCCTGTTGAATCTTTGATGGATATTTCAAGAACCTACATTGGTATCGCCGAGAAAATTACAGGTAAACCAATTACGCTAAGCGAAAATCCAAAAGCTGAAATCATCGAAATTCTCAGCAAAGAATACGGTTTGATCGACTAGCTATCTGAAAGCTGATTGAAAATTGCCAATAAAAAAGTCCGCCTTGATGAGCGGACTTTTACTTTTTCGCAAGTTTAGATTAGATAATATCTAACGTTGTGCCGTTTGTCGTAGACGCCGACTTCGTCGTCACCTGATACTTTTTGTCTTTGATGGTCGACACCAAGTACCACGTCGATTGAGCGGCATCAGCAGTAAAGGTCACTCGCATAAAGCCACGTTGTTTGATGTCAGCCCATTGCAGCTCGGAGACTAAATGCGGCAAGGTGTATTCCATTTGAGCAATCGCCACCGGTTCCAACGCCAAATACTCTTCTAACCCCGGAGAGCTCACCGAGCTCGTCGCAAACTCGACCCCTATCGGATTGTTTGACACATCTTTTAACTCACTTGCCCACGCGTTGTGAGTATCGCCCGCTAAACACACAAAATTGCCACTGCTTGCCTTGGCCAGTTGGTAAACTTTTTCACGCTCGACATAGTAACCATCCCAAGCATCGAGGTTGTAAGGCAGAGAAATGGGATCTGCACTTGGATCGGCAAGATAACCCGTGATCGCTGTATTGACCGCCAACAACGCTTCTGTTTTCTTCTCTTCTGTTGACGTAAACAGTTGGAACATCGCCGTCATCACTGAACTTGGTAGCTCCATTCGCGACATCAAAACTTGTTGGCCTAAAACGTTCCATTTTGCATCGTGCGTGTTGAATTCATTCATCAACCAAGCAAGTTGTTCAGTGCCTAGCAGCTCTCTGTCTGCACTGCGTGATTGAGCAACTAACCCACCGATGGCTTCCATTGTTGGTGCACTGAGTGAGAAGTAATCCAACGGCTTATCACGACCGACAAGGCGCGTATCGAGCATCATGAGATTCACTAAGTTGCCAAACGAAAACTGACGATAAATCAACATGTTTGAGAATGTATTCTCACGAACTGGCAACCACTCAGTCCATGCAGCCGCAGCGGCGGCTCGACGGTCGATAAAGCGACCTTCATCGTCCTGATGGTTCTCTGCGCCATTTTTCCATGTGTCATTAGCTAACTCGTGATCATCCCAAACTGCAATCATGGGCAGTTTGGCATGTAATGCTTGCAGATCGGCATCTTGACGATATTGGGCGTATCTTTTTCGGTAATCGTCCAGCGTGATACATTCTGTACCTTTGCTCGGTTCACGCCCTAATGCTGCGGCATCTTCACTGGCATAACCTCCAGTCCCATATTCATAAATGTAGTCACCAAGATGTAACACAACGTCGAATGGCGACTGTTCATGTTGATTTAAGATCTCGTGATAAACGTGGAAATAACCCGCTGGATAGTTAGCGCAAGACACCACAGCCATCGATGCTTTTTCTACACCATCTTCAGGCAGAGTTTGAGTTTGCCCTACCTCACTCATCATCTCACCGACCATAAATCGGTAGTAGTACTGAGAATTGGCGTTGAGGTTTTGTACGTCCACTTTTACCGTGAAATCACGTCCTGTATCAGTAGTGAATACGCCACTTTGCACGACATTTAAAAACTCTATGTCGGATGCGACTTGCCAGCTCACATCCACGTAACTCGCGGCTGTAGTCACCCGAGTCCAAATAATCACTTGTGTTTGAGTCGGATCGCCACTGGCGACACCATGTTCAAAACTAACGGCAACGGATTCATTATCGTCGCTGCCACAACCGATTAAACCGGTAGCAACGGCGGTTGAAGAGACAACTTTCATAAAGTCTCGACGAGACAAAGACATACTGACTTCCTTTCTTATTGTGTTTTTATTTTTGCCCAAATAACGCAACGAATAAAAATCTCCCTATCCGCAGACAAAAGAGTATTGATTCGAGCTCACAGCGCCGATGATTTGGGTCGGTAATTTGTCCTAAAAACACTAAGTTAGAAGCTAGTTATGACAATTGCATTTCTAAAGGTTACATTTTTGTTAAATTAAGCGTAAATACTCTATATTCATCACACTTCCAACAAAAGTGGCATTGGACTAAGCCAATCAATAATATGAGCTAGACAGAGCAGGTGGAATGCATGGCGCTTGAGATACGAAAAAAGCGACCCAGAGAGGTCGCTTTTGTGGTGATTCTATTTAAGCGTACAAGTGAGATTAGAAGGCCACGCTTAAAACTTGATATTCAGAACATCTTGCTCCGACGCATCGACCTTTAACTTACTGCGAGATTCAATATATTCAATCTGCTTTGAGTCGAGTGAATATGGCATGACAACACGTAATTCATTTATCCCTTCATGCTTCGCGAGCTGAGTTAAACGAACTAAGTTCGATTCGTCACTTTGACGTGAAGACATCGATTTTAATGCCGCATCCCAGAGTCGATCTTCCGGTCGGCTCAACTCTGCAATGTTCTGCTTCCACATCAAACCAAAAATGGGCGCAATGGTGGCGAACGCCTCTAAGAAGGTCCATTTCTTACTTCCTGTAGCTCCTAAAAAGCTGGTGTAGTCGAACTCAATGCATGTCTTTCCTTGTTGATCCATTCTCTGCCCCCGACACTCGAAAATGAGATATACCAAATATCGTTCAACTATTTTGATATAGCAATGGGATATAAAAGAATAGTCTTTTATGCCCTTAATTACATTCAAAAGGAAATATTAAAACCAGCTTTGTAACAAGTGATGCACAGCTTCGCCATATATAAGCATTCAATTGATTAATATTTCAAACAGCAAACTAAAAACAGGGCTTAAGCGACGGCGTCAATACCAAAAGCTTATAAATTCATCAGCTTAATACCAAGCCCAACACGAGTTTGAGAATGATCATCGTCGATCAGCGTTTCACCGTAGCCATGGTAACCTTGAAGATATACACCAAGAATGTCATTGAAATAGAATGTGTAACCTAGTTCAACCCCACCTTTATCATCAGCAAAGTTGTAAAAACCGCGTGTATTGACCACGCCCGCACGGGTATAAACTTTCGCCCACAACTCGTAAGGCGCGTAGTAATTTTCCATGTCGTCATTTTCTGTGGTAATCACCCACCATGCATGTACGCCATACTCGACTGGGCCAGAAAAACGCTCGGCAGCGACATATAGACGGTCCCAACTGCGTGACAGTTTACTGGATTGACCGTTCGATTCATGTTTGTAACCGGCTTCAACATGATTGAACAACAACATGTTCGATTGATGTGCTAAGAACACTTGCGGCTTGTAGTTTGTTTCTCTAAATGGCGAGGAGATATCAGAGTTTGCCAGTTGCCATAGGGACTTTTGAGTATAAGCCCCCATCAAAGCAGTGCCTGAGCTGAAGCGATAAAATGGAATTGATGCTGAGATCTGAAACTTCACTTCAAAATCTTGCAGTGAATCCATCTCTGAGCCCATTTCGCTATAGGCGCTTTGGTTGATGTCTGTGGTGTATGTACCTAGAACGTAGTTGTCTTCGTAGGTTGAGATATGGGTAATGTCTTTTCCGTAAGCAAGTACGGGGCACAACAAGAGCGGAATTACTTTATACTTCATCGTTATCCTTTTGCCGCCAAACCATAAAGCGGCAATATCATTCCTTATCATCGATAACTTCGACAATAAACAGCAAGGGAAAAGCGGTTAAAGCAATTTTCATTCCGGATTTTATAATTAGCTGAAGATTTTACAATAAGCCGCAGATACACAGCTCTATTGTTATCAGCTCGTTGATAAAAAGCTTATTTTACATCTACCACACGGCTGGCTTTTTTGTACTGAACTTTCCACCCAGCCCATCTAGGAAGTTCCCAGCGTTTAGGGTCACCTTTGCGATTTCCTTCTGTGTAGATGACATGAACCAACTTGCGAGACACAAAATATTCCACATCAAGCTTGAGCTCAGCTAACACGAGCTTCAGAGGGTACTGCTCTGTGAAGTCGTTGTATTCCCACTCGGGAATGCCTTCAAATGGAAGGTCATCGGCCTCGAACAACTCGATGTCATCAACACTTTCAACGCCGAGCGTTGCCAGTTGTTCAGTCAGCCAAGTAGAAAAACAAAGTTCATCAATGACTTTCTTATCCACCAGTTCAGTATTCAGACCTAGGGAGTTGTAGATTTTCCAGTGTTGAATTTGTTGTTTTCGCAATGGAGCAAAGCCTGGCAACAACATTTCTTGTTCGATCATGTCGGCAATAGATTGAATCGCCACTTCACCTTGTAACGCTTGATGCTCGGTGAATATTGTCCGACCAGCGTACACTAAGTGCATAGTTGCTAGCGGAGTCTCATCTTCGTATTGAGTATCACCTTGCTGCCACTCTCCCAGTTCGAGCGTTTTAATGAGTTCGAGCGAAATCGGCATCATGACAGATGCAAGGTTGAGCGTTTGTTTAACTCCCCTACCCGGTACGCTGTGGCTATCTAGCACCAAAGCCGCTTCACTTTTATCCGGAAAACGACTGTTTCGACCAACGACCATTTCCATCGAACCATTGCCAAGTGCATCTCGGCGACGCTCTCTGCGCACAAACACCAATTCAGGATGCAAAGCCGCTATCGCTTGAGTCAGTTGATCTCGTCGATAACGCGAAGCCACTTTCAATTGAGGCAATTCAAATACGTCCCGCATCTGCTTTGCTAAGCCTTGCGCTTCTTCCAGCACACTGGTATCAACAATCACAGCAGGAAGCTGTTCTCCACGCACCAACCGAATCATTAGCGACGCGTCACACCCCAAAGGTTCTTCTCGCTCTAGTGCCTCTGCTGCCTCTCCCCTTTGCAGTTGATACAGCTGTGCAGGCACGGAGAGCGCTGCCGCTAAATCGATCATGGCTTCTTTTTCGGCTTTGGTCGGAATACGAGTCACCAGATCGGCGAATAACGCGTCAATTGGCAGTGGATAAACTTTTTGGCCGTGCTCAGTTACGTCACCGTTGTCATCTAACGCATCCATAGCCTGTAGACAAGAAAGTGCAGCGTTCAAGGACTTTTCTGGAACCGCATCAAGAAAGTGCAGCTCAGACAAACGATAACCACAACACGCCGCCGCCAGCATGGGCTCCACCAGCTCTTCACGATGCAACTCCGGTGGCGTGACCAGCTCTAGTGGAGCATGCTCGCCAAATAAACGGATACAGGTGCCTTCTGCTACGCGCCCTGCACGACCCATTCGCTGAGCGGCACTGGCTTTAGAAATGTTGGTGAGTGTTAGAGCGGTACGTCCGTTGCGCTGAACCGTTCTTCGCTCTAAACCGCTATCAATCACAACACGGATATTGGGAATGGTAAGTGAAGTTTCCGCGACATTGGTTGCCAGCACCACTTTACGCTGCGTTTGAACGGTTAAGGCTCGGTGTCGCTCTTCATCACTGACCGAAGCGTGAAGCTTCACCACCAGCACATCATCCAAGTGCTGTAACATCTGCGCGCACTGAGTGATCTCTTTGCGACCAGGTAGGAACACCAAGATATCGCCTTCTTCATCTTCAAGGGCTTCTTTTACTGCTTTCACGACGTCATTTTCACACCCTTTTTTATTGGGCAGATGACGACTGTCTATAACTCGATGAGTTACCGAGACGGGAAAGCAACGCCCTTCTGAGCGAAGACGATGAGCATTAAGATAATGTGCGAGCTTTTCGCCCTCTAATGTGGCGGAAGTAACAATCAAGCGGTGTTGATTTTCTTGCTTCAAAATTGCGGTTAGTAGATCAATGTCCCAGCGACGTTCGTGAAATTCGTCCACTATCACGATGTCGAAGCTTGCAAGTTTGTCTTCCGCAAACCAACGCAACGCTACACCCGGCGTCACAAACACGACTTCCGTGTTCTCGTCGAAATACGCATGCAGCTTGATCGCGTAACCAATTTTGTTACCTATCGGCTCACCAGATTGCTCCGCAAGAAACTCAGCTAATGAGGTACAAGCAATTCGACGTGGCTCGATGACCAAAACACGTCCGTGCTTTGCCGCCCAAAGAGGAAGGCGTGTTGACTTACCCGAACCCGTTTCTGCTTCCACAACGAGGTGGTGGTGCTTCACGTGTTGGTCAAATTCAGCTTGTAAGCTATCGATAGGCAGTTGAAACATAAAGAATGGATTTTGTTGTGATAATGCTGAGCATTATACCCAAGTGAAAAAATCCTGCTTTAGGTATCTCTTACAACAAATATTGACGATATTTTCGTCGGTAAACGAGTTTTTTTGCGACATTACATTGATGTGCGTCAACGCATGTTTACAACTAAATGGTGAACCCGTTAAAATTTCGTGCGCATCCTTCAACCCTACATTAAGGCACCCAATGAACAACGATAAACGCCCACTATATATTCCATATGCGGGTCCGGCTCTTATGGCAACCCCTCTATTGAACAAAGGCAGTGCTTTTTCTGCTGAAGAACGTAGTTCATTCAACTTAGAAGGTCTGCTTCCAGAGACAACAGAAACAATTCAAGAACAGGTAGAACGTGCCTACCAACAATACAAGAGTTTCGAAAGCGACATGGATAAGCACATTTACCTGCGCAATATCCAAGATACCAACGAAACCCTATTCTACCGTTTAGTACAAAACCATATTTCTGAGATGATGCCGATCATCTACACGCCAACCGTTGGTGCTGCGTGTGAGAACTTCTCGAACATTTACCGTCGTGGTCGTGGTCTATTTATCTCTTACCCGAACCGTGATCGTATCGATGACCTGCTAAACAACGCAGCCAACCACAACGTAAAAGTGATTGTTGTGACTGATGGCGAACGAATCCTAGGTTTGGGTGACCAAGGTATCGGCGGTATGGGTATTCCTATCGGTAAGCTTTCTCTGTACACCGCATGTGGTGGTATCAGCCCTGCTTACACATTGCCTATCGTTCTGGATGTGGGTACAAACAACCCTCAACGTCTTGCTGATCCAATGTACATGGGCTGGCGTCATCCTCGTATTACGGGCCCTGACTACGATGCATTTGTAGAAGAATTCATCCAAGCGGTACAACGCCGTTGGCCAGATGCACTTATCCAGTTTGAAGACTTCGCGCAGAAAAATGCGATGCCTCTACTAGAGCGCTACAAAGACCGTATTTGTTGTTTCAACGATGACATTCAAGGTACGGCAGCAGTAACCGTAGGCTCTCTACTGGCTGCATGTAAAGCGGCGGGTACTCAGCTTTCTAAACAGCGCATCACTTTCTTAGGTGCGGGTTCTGCGGGTTGTGGTATCGCAGAAGCGATCATTGCGCAAATGGTATCGGAAGGGATTTCTGACGAGAAAGCACGCTCTCAAGTTTACATGGTCGATCGTTGGGGTCTGTTACAAGAAGGTATGCCTAACCTGCTTGATTTCCAACAGCGTTTGGTCCAAAAACACAGCAACACAAAAGAGTGGGAAAATGAAGGAAATGGCTTCTCACTACTTGATGTAATGCGTAACGCGAAACCAACGGTACTGATTGGTGTATCAGGTGCTCCTGGCCTATTTAGCCAAGAAGTAATCGAAGAGATGCACAAACACTGCAAGCGTCCGATTGTCTTCCCGCTATCAAACCCAACCAGCCGTGTTGAAGCAACACCAAACGACATCATCCGTTGGACAAACGGTGAAGCGCTAGTGGCAACGGGTAGTCCGTTTGATCCTGTGGTTCACGAAGGTCGCACTTACCCTATCGCACAATGTAACAACAGCTACATCTTCCCAGGTATCGGTCTTGGCGTTTTAGCGGTTAACGCAAAACGCGTGACTGACGAAATGCTAATGGAATCAAGCCGAGCGCTGGCTACATGTTCTCCACTTGCGATTAATGGTCGTGGTGCACTTCTACCACCTTTGGAAGAAATCCACCTAGTATCGAAGAAGATTGCTTTTGCCGTTGCGAAGAAAGCAATCGAGCAAGGTGTGGCACTGGAAATCACAGACGAAGCGCTAAACGATGCCATTGACCAAGCGTTCTGGCAGCCAGTTTACCGCCGTTACAAACGCACAGCATTCTAAGCTTGAGACAACTTGTATAATTATTAGCCCCTACTCTGTAGGGGCTTTTGTTTTTTAAGCTGTTTTTTATCATCCTAACCAGATTTTGGCATAAATGGGCTTCTCTCTTTTTGTTTCTATCAGATATGATGAGGAATACACATTTATTAAAGGGTATAAGACGTTTTGCTGTTTTCTCGTATAAGGTCAAAGTGGAAGCTTAAGTGTTCGTGGAAGCGAATTGCTTTGATTTTGTCGATCTCTTTATTTGGACTCCTCCTGTCTGTCGTTGCCATCGACCGCTGGGTCGCATTGCAGGCCAAAGACAATATCTTTATCGATTACGACCAAATACCCCAGCACGAAGTTGCGGTGGTGCTTGGTACGAGTAAATACATCGGAAAGACACTCAACACCTATTACACTCATCGTATCAATGCAGCGATCGAGCTTTATAAACAAGGTAAAGTGAAACAGTTTTTGCTTAGCGGAGACAACGCACATCGCTCTTACAATGAGCCATGGACCATGAAACGAGATCTGCTTAAAGCCGGCGTTCCAGAAGAAGTCATCCATCTCGATTACGCTGGATTTCGGACTTTGGATTCCATCGTGCGAGCAAAAAAGATCTTCGCCTCAGAGCGTTTTTTGATCGTGACTCAACGCTTTCACTGTGAGCGCGCGTTGTTCATTGCCGATGCATATAATATTGATGCACAGTGTCTTGCGGTTGCAGGCCCAACGGCGAACAAACAGAAAACTTCGATGCGAATTCGTGAACTGCTTGCTCGTGTGAAAGCATTTTTGGATCTCTACGTAATGAATACGCAACCACGCTTCCTTGGCCCTCAAGAGCCAATTCTTGCGGTAGAAGACCCAACAGAAGCATCAAATGCTGAGCGCAACATTCCTATAGAATAATCGGCTGGCACCATTTTCGTGCATCACGTCACACATGAATAACAATTCGTTAAAAACAAATGGGTAGAGTTCTACCCATTTCTAAATCTCAACCTCACATTTTCTTATTTCGCCTACGATTCAGGCCAAATTGCCCTTCGCATTCGCAGTAACATTTAATCAATAAATAACTACAAGTCAGTTACCTTGCCATAAAAAACCGACAAAAAGGCAATGCAAAAGGAGCACACCCATGACCGCACTCGCTGTGACACTGAAGAATTGGTTCTTCACTCGCAACAGCATGATTTTGAATGCCAACATTCTGCTGTTCATTATCTTGTTTAATACCCTACCCTTTGAACCAAAAGTCGTAACCGGCATCAGCATCTTAGTTTTTGTTGCGATTCTTTGGTTAACAGAAGCGATTCACGTCAGCATTACTGCTTTGCTGATCCCGATGCTTGCCGTCTTCTTGGGCGTATTTAACACCCAAACAGCACTGAATAACTTCTCGAACTCAATCATCTTCTTGTTCTTGGGTGGCTTCGCTCTCGCCGCTGCGTTGCACAAGCAGAAACTTGACCAAGCACTCGCTGACAAAGTGTTGCTGATTGCTCGTGGTCGAATGTCTGTCGCGGTATTTATGCTGTTCGGTGTGAGCGCAGGTCTTTCAATGTGGATTTCCAACACAGCAACAGCCGCGATGATGCTTCCTTTGGTATTAGGTGTCATGACGAAACTGGACGCGAAGAAAAACCACAACACATTCTTGTTCGTTCTTCTCGGTATTGCTTACAGTGCCTCTATCGGCGGTATCGCTACGCTAGTTGGTAGCCCACCAAACGCGATTGCTGCGGCCGAAGTAGGTTTGAACTTCACGGAATGGATGAAGCTAGGTCTGCCAATCTCTTTGATTTTGATGCCAATTGCGATTTTGGTTCTTTACACCATGACCAAGCCAGATTTGAGCCACAAGTTTGAACTTGACCACAAACCTGTTGAGTGGACGAACGGCAAAATGGTCACACTGGCAATCTTCTTACTTACCGTCACTTTGTGGATTTTCAGCAAGCCGATCAACACCATGCTTGGCGGTTTTGCAAAATTCGACACCTTGGTTGCGATTGGTGCCATCTTGCTGCTAGGCGCATCTCGAGCAGTCGAATGGAAGGACATTGAAAAGACAACAGACTGGGGTGTTCTGATCCTGTTCGGCGGCGGTATCTGCTTGAGTAACGTTCTAAAAGCAACAGGCACCAGCGTTTTCCTAGCGCACAGCCTAACTGGCTTCCTTGAGCAAGCAGGTGTATTACTCACTATCCTTTCTGTGGTTGCCTTTGTCGTCTTCTTGACTGAGTTTGCAAGTAACACAGCAAGTGCAGCGTTACTAGTACCAGTGTTCGCGACCATTGCCGAAGCACTTGGTCTATCACCAGTGATTCTGTCAGCGCTTATCGCGGTAGCCGCATCTTGTGCCTTCATGTTGCCAGTTGCAACGCCACCAAATGCAATTGTGTTCGGTACGGGTCACATCAAGCAAAAAGAAATGATGAGAATCGGCTTCGTATTAAACATTGCTTGTATCGGTGCACTGACACTGTTCGCTTGGTTGTTCTGGTAAAGAAACACTGACTCGATTAGCACTACACTGCTGTTCACGGTGATCGAATTGATAGCCCAAACTTCCCCTAAAGTGGTGTTCAGCAGTTTCCCTCTTGGTGGCCAGTTGGCCACCTTTTTTATTCTTTCTTACCTCGTATTGGCGGATTCACTTTGCATTCTTCCCTCTAAAGGGGGGAATTCCTAGCGCTCAATCAACCTTTACTCTTAGAGCCTGAACAAACTCTCATACCAGCTTCAATGAACAATCGAACTCAATAGCCTGCCAACACAAACTGTAGACACAAAAAAGCCGTCATACTTTGCTTTCATAAGCTCAGTACAACGGCGCGTTTAAACGAAAAGTGTGAATCGCTAGAACGTCATGCTATCTATTTATGCCTCATTCTTTTGGCAACTCAACAATCCGTAGTTCACCTCAACGCGGTTTCGACCATTACGCTTAGCGAGATACAATACTTCATCGGCTCTTGCCATGGTCTCGGTTACCCGCTCATTTTGCATTTGGGCCACACCAATACTGCAAGCAAGCGCCTCACCATGAACCCACAAGTGGTTTGCGACATTCTTGCGTATCATCTCGGCCTTTTTCACGGCTTGTTCGATATTGGTATCTGGACAGAAAACCACAAACTCTTCACCACCCCAACGAACCAAACGGTCATCAGGTGCAATAGAACTGGCAACGACCATGACGAATTCACGCAGAATATCATCCCCCATTTGATGCCCGAACTTATCGTTAATCTTCTTAAAGTTATCTAAATCCATATAAAGGATGCTCAACGTCGAGTGCCCCCAACGTACTTGGCGTGCTTGCTGTTCTAACCAAGTTTGTACAGCATGACGGTTCATCGCTCCGGTTAGCGCATCTCGGTGCGCCAACTCGGCAAATTCGTAATTCTGCGCGCGCAAAGTGCCATTCACTTTTTCTAGATGACGATGACGACGCTTCGCTTTTTCATACGCCGCTCTGTTTTTCCGTAGTTCATGCAGAGAGAAAGCCAGCCCTAAAGCCATCCAAGAAAACAATAGAGCAAACAACAACGTTTCTTGTGCAAGATAGGCACCTTCAAATTCGATCTTATCAATCACAATTTTGTGCTGACCAAGCGCAGCACCCGAACCAGTGGCAATATCAATACGCGTAATGTTCGAAAACTCTGGCGCAGAATGTCCAATATCGACCTTGTTATCCGCAAGCCACCACGTCATTACCTGTAAGTTCTTAATCGGAATCTCGATGGTTTCACTAAAACTCGATGGAGAAAACTGCATGCCATTGTATTTGATAGTGTATTCATCATCCGGTTTCGAGTATTCCGGATTGTAGTTTCTCAGATAAAGACGCAGGTCATGGCTTGGGTTTTGCCCATCTCCCGCCTTTTCATAATGAAGCTTTAATCGGATGGTATGGTAATTAGAAAGATCGATGCCATGCGTTGGCTTCGCAACATCGGTATAAACCGAGATACCGCAATACGGCCAAGCATAACTGCTTTTTTTTAGCTCACAATTGAGTACCAAGCTTTGCGCATCATAGGTGATATCGGCCGAGCTTAGCCCACCTTCGCTCGCATCTTTTGTAGCATAAATATTGAATTGTTCAGGTGTAATGACGAGCTTACGCGTATCACCTAACACACTGTACAGAGCAACTAAACTGATCGTACAAATCGAAAGAGCGAAGATTAATTTGTGTATCCACTTCATAGGCAAGTGACCTGCTTAACTTATATACAACACAGTGTACTCAATGATATTTCGAACTTCAAATAAAGTCATTTATCAAGAAACAAAATTACTTTTGGCTTGGGTTCTTATTTCCGATACATGATAACGCGTTTTGAACCGTTATCACGGTTTAAAATCGTCCAATTTGATGACTTACTTGTTATTTGCGAAGCAATTCACAACCACTCAAGCGAGGCACCATCATGCTTTGCGACGAGAAACAATGGTCATTCATTGTGGAAACATTGCCAGTTATTAACCCTGTCAACCCTGCATCTTGAGCGCACTTCGTTATATACTGTCGCAAAACACAATAACGAGTAATGTCATGTCATTAATTGCTACTGGTACGCTAAACAAAATGCGTGCTTCTCTCGATGGTGCCGTCAGCTATCGTCTTCCTGTGGGTGATGAAGAAGTCGATTTGTCACCGTTTCTCGGTAAAACACTCACGTTGACGCATACTGGCAATATTTTTTGTTGCTCATGCGGTAAGAAAACCAAGAAGAGCTATTCTCAAGGCCACTGTTTCGTGTGTATGAAGAAGCTTGCGAGCTGCGATATGTGCATCATGAAGCCAGAGACTTGCCACTACGATCAAGGCACATGCCGCGAACCGCAGTGGGGAGAAGAAAACTGTATGGTGGATCACTTCGTGTATCTATCAAATACATCAAGCTTGAAAGTGGGCATCACTCGCCACACTCAAATTCCAACACGTTGGATTGATCAAGGTGCAACTCAGGGTCTGCCAATTTTCAAAGTCAAAACGCGTCATATTTCAGGCTTGATTGAAGTGGAACTGGCAAAGCATATTGCAGACAAAACAAACTGGCGCACTTTGCTTAAAGGCGATGGTGAACCGATTGAGTTACAAGATCGTTTTGCTGAACTGCTCCCTCTTGTACAAGACAAAATTGCTGAAATCAAACAGCAATTTGGTGAAGATGCCATCGAGGTGCTGAGCGAAACCACTACCGATCTTAGCTACCCCGTTCAGCAACACCCAACGAAAATCACCTCTCATAACTTCGACAAAAACCCGGTTGTGACTGGTATTTTGCAAGGCATCAAAGGTCAGTATCTGATTTTTGATACCGGTGTGATTAACGTCCGCAAATTTACATCTTACGAAGTTGAAGTAAGCGCGTAGATACGTCTGCTTTGCTATACAAACTTCCTAGATAGAAAAAGCTCGAGCATTGGCTCGAGCTTTTGTTTTTATTCGTTCAGAGCGATGAGAGATTAAGCATCAAGGATGCTTTCTAGCACATCAAACAACATATCCACTTCTTCAATAGTGTTGTAATGCATACAACCAATTCGTACGACCCCACCTGATTCTTCAATGCCAAGCTGACGAACCAAACCAAGTGCATAAAAGTGGCCATTCCAAACACAGATATTGTGCTCACCTAAGGTCTTAGCGATAAACTCTGGTGAATACTTGTCAAATGTTAGGGCAAACGTCGGCGTACGTTGCTGACAATCTTCGCTCTCGATGCCATAGAGTTTCACACCTTCTAGCGCGTCGAGTCGTTGCAAAAAACACTCACTTAAGCGCTGTTCGTGTTGATTGTAAAGCGCGTAACTTTGTTCTAATCGCTGACGAAGTGGTAAGTCGTTGTCGCCAAACTGAGCCAAATATTCCACTGCGGCCGCAACACCAGCAAGGCCTTCGAAGCTTTGTGTCCCCGTTTCAAAACGACCCGGACCAATATTCGTAGCCGGTTCTACTTTATAAGGACGAAGGCTGTGCAACCATTGGTCAGCCACGTAAGCGATACCTACATGCGGTCCAAAGAACTTATAAGCTGAACACGCTAAGAAATCACAGCCCAGCGCTTGTACATCGACTAAGTGGTGAGGAGCATAATGCACGGCATCGACATAAACTTGAGCACCAACACCGTGCGCCATGTCAACTACGCGCTGAATATCGACTATCGATCCCGTGGTGTTTGACGCATATGTCACGGCAACCAAACGTGTTTTTTCTGAAAGCAGGCTTTGTAAGTGCTCAAGATCTAAAGTGCAGTCCGCTTCATTGATTCGAACTTGGCGAACTACCGCTCCTTTGTCTTCTGCTGCTTGTTGCCAGCTTGAAACGTTCGAGTAATGGTCAAGCGCTGAGACAATGATCTCATCCCCTTCTTGCCAATCACGACTGATTGCACGGCTTAACTGGAACGTCAGTGATGTCATGTTCGCGCCAAAGACAATATTACCAGACGAAGGTGCATTCAATAGCGCTTGTGCCGACTCGCGCGCACCCTGCATGGCATCGACTGTAGCTTGGCTAGAGAAGTAATGCCCACCCAAGTTGGAATTAAAACGCCCAAGGTAGCCGACCATTGAATCAAGCACAGATTGAGGGACTTGCGAGCCACCTGGCCCATCAAAAAACGTAACTGGTTTGTCATTATGATACTGAGCCAGCGCAGGAAACTGTTCTCTGATTTGATTAAGATTGAAGTTCATTACGTTTGTCCGTTGCGGTTAATACAAAGACATCCATGTGGCCTGCTTGGTCATCAATCACAGAACGAATTGGACAGGCGTTGTGCCAAAGTTTGCTGTCAGCCAACATCGCCACTTCCCCGTTTTCTAATACTTTGCGGAAAAATGGGGCTTGGTTATGGCTGCTGTATAGCATGATGTCACCACCAATGATGTTGTGACGACCAACACCAACCATCGCGATATGATCAAATCCGTCTTGGTGCACACCTTCTGGCGCGACCTGCGTTTCGCTATCTAATGCAGTGATTCGAATCTGGTGAATTTCGATTTCTTGACCATTTGGAAGGTGGTTCGCGCTCACGAATAGCGCACACATTTCGCGAAAGCCTTCACTTGCTAAAATGTCTTTCTCGATAGGTTCAAATTGACGAATGACATCACCCTGAAATCGGTTGATATCTGAAGACTGTACAAAGCTGTTCTTGTTCAAATCTATCACTTGTCCATCTTCAAAACTCACGACTGAGTAGCGTCGTAATCGATATTGCCCATCAGCGTGCTCAGTATGAGGTAACGCTTCAAATGAAGGCGAAAGTTGCTCAATTGCTGCCATACTGAGCTGAGTTAAATGTAGAGTGTTCTCACGCGAATGTAACATCATTGACTCCTTTAATGAGGCACATTTAATTAACATTTAATTTACAACATAGATTACGCAAATATTCTGCAATTGCCAGCTTTTAACGTTGATAGCTTCAACATAAATAAAAAAACGAGATGAAAACCCACAAACAAAAGCTAAATTAGGTATATGTTTTAGATTAAAGCTTACGCAACATTTGAAACTAGATTTCTCTACTGCAAATAGAATTTTATGCTGGATTGAGACAATTTCTATCACGCGATAGTGAGTTCTAATCTATAACCATTTATTCGATCTCAATCGCCGTTTATGCTTTTAAAGCTATAAGAATTTCCATACAATCGAGAGAAATGTTCAGCCCTCTTTGGAGCCACAATGAGCGACGTAAAACACTGTAAACTATTAATTCTTGGTTCTGGTCCAGCAGGTTACACCGCGGCAGTATACGCAGCGCGCGCGAATCTAAACCCTGTGCTTGTGACGGGAATGCAACAAGGTGGTCAGCTAACCACTACAACAGAAGTAGAAAACTGGCCAGGTGATGCAGAAGGCCTAACAGGCCCAGCATTAATGGAACGCATGAAAGAACATGCGGAACGTTTCGAAACAGAAATTGTATTCGATCACATCAACGAAGTTGAACTGTCTCAACGTCCATTCCGTTTAAAAGGTGATTCTGGTGAGTACACCTGTGATGCTTTGATCATTTCAACAGGTGCATCCGCTAAATACCTAGGTCTGGAATCAGAAGAAGCGTTCAAAGGTCGCGGCGTATCGGCATGTGCTACGTGTGACGGTTTCTTCTACCGCAACCAAAAAGTAGCGGTTGTCGGCGGCGGTAACACAGCGGTTGAAGAAGCGCTGTACCTATCTAACATCGCATCTGAAGTTCACCTGATCCACCGTCGTGATTCATTCCGTGCTGAGAAGATCCTCATTAATCGTCTTATGGACAAAGTGGAAAATGGCAACATCATTCTTCACACCGATCGCACACTAGATGAAGTTCTGGGCGACGATATGGGCGTAACTGGTGTTCGCATTAAAGATGTAAACACAGGCACAACTGAAGATCTTGAAGTGATGGGCGCGTTTATCGCGATCGGCCACCAGCCAAACACCCAGATCTTTGAAGGCCAGCTAGAAATGAAAGATGGCTACATCGTTGTGAAGTCGGGTCTAGAAGGCAACGCGACGCAAACTAGCATTGAAGGTGTATTTGCAGCTGGTGACGTAATGGATCACAACTATCGTCAAGCAATCACATCAGCAGGTACAGGCTGTATGGCAGCTCTGGATGCGGAACGCTTCCTAGACGCACTTAGTGACAAATAACTTTTCACATTTGTGTCATATCCTTAAAGCCCAGCGGTATTCCCGCTGGGTTTTCTTTTGTATACTACCGCCTCATTAAAACAATTATCATTAAGCCTTCACGATGGATAAGAAAAAGCAAAGCAGCTTGAATAAGTGGCTTAAGCAACAGAGCAAGTTAGCCAAGCGCTGGCTCATGATTGCGATAGGCCTAGGCGTACTTTCAAGCGTGTTTTTATTGGCTCAAGCAGCCCTGCTCGCCTCCATTCTTCACCAATTAATCATCGAACAAGTCGATAAAAGTGAGCTCATTTGGCACTTTGTCGGATTAGTCGGAACCGTCATCGGCCGCGCTGCATGTGCGTGGGGCCGCGAAATTGCGGGCTACCGCTGTGGCGAACAAATCCGAGTTTACATTCGACAGCTCATTTTAGACAAAGTCCACAAGCTGGGGCCTGCTTACATTAAAGGCAAACCAGCAGGCAGTTGGGCAACATTGATTCTAGAGCAAGTTGAGAACATGCAAGACTTCTTCTCTCGCTACTTACCTCAAATGTCGCTGTCGGTATTAGTTCCTTTCATCATTTTGGTTGTGGTATTCCCAGTTAACTGGGCGGCAGGTTTAATCTTCCTTGTGACGGCCCCGCTAGTGCCTATTTTTATGGCATTAGTTGGTATCAAAGCCGCGGAAGCGAACCGTAAAAACTTCAAAGCAATGCAACGCTTGTCCGGTCACTTCTATGACCGATTGCAAGCGATGACGACTATTCGCCTTTTCGACCGTACAAAGTCAGAAACTGAGACCCTAAAAGGGGCATCAGAGGTATTTCGTACCCGCACGATGGATGTACTAAAAATCGCATTCCTTTCTTCTGCGGTACTGGAGTTCTTCACTTCTATTTCTATCGCTATTACTGCGGTTTACTTCGGCTTCAGTTACATCGGTGAATTGAACTTTGGTTACTACGGTGCTGGCGTCACCTTGTTTGCTGGCCTGTTCATCCTGATTTTAGCTCCTGAGTTTTACCAACCACTTCGAGATCTCGGCACTTTCTATCACGCGAAGCAACAAGCGGTGGGCGCTGCCGAAAGTATTGTCGAGTTTCTTGAACTAGAGGTCGATCAAGTGAAAGATGGAACTCAATCTCTTGAACAGAACACACCAATTCAAATCGAAGCTCAAGATTTGGTTGTTTTCAGCCCTGAAGGCAAACAATTGGCCGGCCCTCTGTCATTTTCATTGGAAGCCAATCAAAGCACTGCGCTTGTTGGCCCAAGTGGCGCAGGTAAAACCAGTTTGGTTAATACCATTCTTGGCTTTATGCCATACAAGGGCAGTTTGAAAATTAACGGCTGCGAGTTGTCTCAACTTGATCTATCGACTTGGCGCGAAGCTGTCAGCTGGATAGGCCAAAACCCAATGTTATTGCACGGCAGCATTCGTGATAACGTCACGCTTGGTAAACACGATATTCCAGACACACAAGTGAATACAGTGCTCAACGATTCTTACGCAGCAGAGTTTGTTGAAATGCATGGCCTGGATTACGCAATCTCTGACCGTTCAGGCGGTTTATCTGTAGGACAAGCTCAACGTCTTGCACTTGCGCGAGCAATGCTACAAAACGGCCGTTTCTGGTTGCTTGACGAACCGACGGCAAGCTTGGATGCGCGCAGTGAAAAACTGGTGATGGAGGGAATTAATAAGTATATACAATCCACCACTAACTTGATGATCACTCACCAACTTGCGCCTTTGCAAAACGTTTCACAAATTCTCGTGATGCAAGATGGTCAAATCGTACAACGTGGCGACTACGCTACCCTAGCCTCACAAGAAGGTTTGTTTAAAGACATGTTAGCTGCCAACCTAGCGCAGCGTGAATCAGACAAGGGGAACCTAGATGCGTGATTTACTCCCTTATCTAAAACTGTATAAAAAACATTGGTTCAGTTTGTCGCTGGGTATGCTATTGGCGTTCCTAACACTTGCTGCATCTGTTGGCTTGCTCACTCTGTCTGGTTGGTTTATCTCCGCAGCAGCAGTGGCAGGTTTAACCGTTGCGCGTGAAACCTTCAACTACATGCTGCCAGGTGCTGGCGTGCGCGGTGCCGCAATGGCACGAACAGCTGGCCGTTGGGGTGAGCGCGTTGTAAGCCACAATGCGACATTTAAGTTGCTAACAGACTTGCGCATCTTCTTCTTCAAGAAACTTGCTCCGCTGATCCCAGGCCGAGTGTCAACAATGCGCGATGCTGATCTGCTGAACCGTCTAGTAGCCGATGTGGACGCAATGGATCACGTTTATCTGCGACTTGTCAGCCCAGTCATTATTGGCATCTTTGGCATTCTGAGTTTAACCGCAGTCTTAGCGTTCTTTGACTGGCATCTTGCGCTACTTTTAGGCTCAATTCTTACGATCATGCTTTTGGTGTGGCCAGTGCTTTTTTACAAACTGGGCAAAAACAATGGTGAGCACTTAACGCATAACAAAGCTCAGCTTCGTGTCGCAACACTCGATTGGCTACAAGGCTATAGCGAGCTGAGTATTTTTGGTGCAGAAGAACGCTACCGTAACCTGATTCTTGAAAAGCAAAAACAACTGCTTTCAAACCAGTTTGTAAACGCTAATCTGACTGGTATGGCGTCAGGACTTCTGATGTTGGTGAACGGCCTGACTTTAGTTGTCATGCTTTGGTTTGCTGCTGATGGTGTTGGTGGTCGGGCACCTGATCCTTGGATCGCCCTATTCGCTTTTGCAACAATGGCAAGTTTTGAAATTTTGATGCCTATTGCGGGTGCGTTCCAATACCTAGGTCAAACGCTGACTTCTGCCCGTCGCTTGAACGAAGTGATTCTTGCTGAGCCTGATGTTGTCTTCCCTAAGCTATCTAAACGCGAAGAAAAACCACTGGATATCGAGTTCGACAATATTGATTTTGCATACCCTGATGGACAACAGAAAGTGCTGAAAGACCTTTCGCTTTCACTTCCTTTAGGCTCAAAAACCGCAATTGTTGGTCAAACGGGTTCAGGCAAATCGACTCTGATTCAACTACTTTGTCGCTACTGGGATGTAAACCAAGGTGAGGTTCGCATTGGTGGCGCTTCACTAAAAGATTGGTGCGAATCCGATCTGCGCTCAGCAATTACCGTAGTGAGCCAACGAGTAGATGTGTTAAACGGCACACTACGTGACAACTTGTTAATGGCGTCACCAAATGCGACTGATGAGCAACTGGCGGAGATCCTAACGAAAGTAGAACTGGGTGCACTGCTTGAAGAGCCGGGTCTTGATGCTTGGTTGGGTGATGGCGGTCGTCAGCTTTCTGGTGGCGAGAAACGTCGTATTGGTATTGCGCGAGCGTTACTACGAGATGCTCCGATTTTGCTTCTTGATGAGCCAACCGAAGGCCTCGACAAGCGTACCGAACAAAAAATCATGGCGCTTTTCAACGAGTATTTTGCCAACAAGACGGTTGTGTTCATCACTCACCGACTCATCGAATTAGAGAACATGGACAACATTTGCCTTATGGAACAGGGCGAGATCATTGAGCAAGGCGACCATCAAACGCTACTCGCTCAACGCGGTCGTTATTACCAGTTGCTTCAATCTCTATAAGTAAGACTAAAAAAGCTCATCTTCGGATGAGCTTTTTCATTGACTAACTCAAAAAATTTGAAGAACGCTCTAACGACCAGACTTCGCCAAGTAAGCTGACATTTCAGCTTCTGGCACCATCCCTCCCCCGGTCGCCCAAACTAAGTGTGTGGCATTTTTCAAACGTTCATCCGTAAGCTGTAAACGAGTCTGGTAGTGTAGAGAACTCGAGACATGCACCGCGCCCATCATTCCGGCTAATGCAGAGGGCTCCAAATTGATGCCTTCTCGTTCGCTCAACTCTCCTAAAAGCTGATACATACGTTCGTCCGTCACTGTGTAGTAACCATCAATTAGCCGCTCCATGGCTCGCCCAACAAAACCAGAAGGACGACCAACTGCCAAGCCATCTGCCGCGGTGAGATTATCTATACCAATATCTTGCACCGCTATCTCATCATGCAAACCCGTATGTACTCCCAACAACATGCAAGGAGAATGTGTTGGCTCAGCGAAGATGCAATGCACGTGGTCACCAAAGGCCACCTTTAGCCCAAAAGCAACACCACCTGGCCCACCACCAACACCGCATGGTAAATACACAAACAGTGGATGACGTTCATCAACCACAATACCTAAATCATCAAATTGTTGTTTTAAGCGTTCACCTGCAACCGAGTAACCTAGGAACAAGGTTTGTGAGTTTTCATCATCGATAAAAAGGCAGTTGGGATCGCTCTCTGCCTGTTTTCGACCTTGCTCAACCGCAACACCATAATCTTGCTCGTACTCAACCACGTTGACACCGTGTGATCGAAGTTTGTTTTTCTTCCACTCTCTCGCATCGGCGGACATATGAACCGATACTGAAAAACCAAGCTTGGCACTCATCATGCCTATCGACATGCCTAGGTTTCCCGTTGAACCAACCGCGATGCTGTATTGTTGGAAAAATTGTCGGAACTCACCACTCAGCAGCTTGCTGTAATCATCACTCTCACTTAACAACCCTGCGACAATCGCCAGTTTTTCTGCATGAACTAACACTTCATAAATGCCACCACGGGCTTTTATCGAGCCGGATATTGGTAAGTGACTATCAAGCTTGAGCATGAGGCGACCGAATATTGGGACGTTGTACTGAGTTTCCAAAGCCGCTTTCATCTTTGTAATGTCCACTACAGGCGACTCAATGAGACCAGAAGCGGCTTTGGTTTCAGGAAAAGCTTTCATAAGATAAGGAGCAAAGCGCTTGAGCCTTGCACTCGCGGAATGAATATCTTCTGCGTTCAATCCGACGTGTGGCAAACCTTCTTCAAGCGAGGTCACGTTGGGATTAAACCAGCAAACTTCATCTAGGTTGATCAGTTGCTCTACAAGTGGGAATTGTTTTTTAAGCACTTCCAAATTCAACTTGTTCATATCCTCTATCCTGCAATTCGTTCTTTAAAATCTTCTATTCAATTGGTTACGCACATAAACAAAAGCGCCGCAATTGCGACGCTTTTAACTCATTCAATTTGTGCTCTATGCGTAGTTTTGCTCGAACTCTTTCATGAAGTCGACCAACGCTTGCACACCTTCTAGCGGCATTGCATTGTAAATCGATGCGCGCATACCGCCCACCACACGGTGACCTTTTAGCGCTTTTAGTCCTTTTGCATCTGCAAGCTCAAGGAAAGTCGCGTCAAGTTCAGGCTTCGCTAATTGGAAAGGAACGTTCATTAATGAACGGTTCGATGGATGAACGCCGTTGCGGTAGAAATCAGACTGATCAATGTAATCGTAAAGCAGTTTTGCTTTTTCGCGATTCACTGTTTCAATGCTCTTAACCCCACCTTGTGCTTTAAGCCATTTGAAAACAAGGCCAGACAAGTACCAAGCAAACGTTGGTGGCGTATTAAACATCGATTCTTTTTCAGCAAGAACTTTGTAATCAAGAATACTTGGCAGCACTTGTTTCGCCATGCCGAGTAGATCGTCACGAACAATCGCGATGGCAATACCTGATGGACCAATGTTTTTCTGAGCGCCCGCGTAAATCACACCGTATTTCGATACGTCGATTTCACGAGAAAGAATTGTCGAAGACATATCAGCAACAATTGGTTTGTCGGTGATTGGAAGATCATTGATTTCGAGGCCATCGATGGTTTCATTTGGGCAGAAGTGAACATAAGCCGCTTCTGGGGCAATTTTCCATTCGCTTGCAGGTAGAACAGCGACTTTACCGTCAATCTCTGTTTTGGCATCAAATACGTCAGGTTCGCAGTACTTCTTCGCCTCTTCGACTGCACTTTCAGCCCAGTAACCACCATCGATGTAGGTTGCAGTTTCTGCCTCACCAAGTAAGTTTAGCGGAACAGCGGCAAACTGAGCACGAGCACCACCTTGGCAGAACAGTACTTTGTAGTTGTCTGGAATATTCAGCAAATCACGTAAATCTTGCTCTGCTTCTTCTGCAACTTTGATGAACTCTTTACTTCGGTGGCTGATTTCCATTACCGAAGTACCAAGACCTTGCCAGTCGATCAGTTCCTGTTGTGCTTGCTGCATGACAGCTTTTGGCAAAGCCGCTGGCCCTGCACTGAAGTTAAATACGTTGTCCGTATTTTGTTCCATGATGCTCATTGCTCCTGCTATGTAAATATTACGAAATTAATATCACGTTTTTATGGCGATAAAAACAAGAAAAGAGGTCTTAAGACCTCTTTTAAACTGAAAACGTCAAATTAACGGAAAGCTCTAATCGTAATCGGCTTATTTCTGCATCAACGCGGGCATTAACAGACCAATCAATGGAAATTCATGACCATTTTCAAACTTAAGCTTGCCTTCACCGATTTGAGCTTTAAGTTCATAACCACCATCGACTTTTTCAATCAACTCCATGATCAAAAGCTCATCAATGCCTTCTTGGATAAATGGATAGTGTTCAACAAGTTCATCTGAGAAGTAAGTACTCAATTCGCCGTTTGTTGCGGTCATCAACTTCATTGGGTCTTGCGTGATATGGTCTGTACCTTGAGGGACAGATAATTGCCACTCGTTGCGGAATTTACCTTCACCAAACGCCAAAGAAAGCTCATTAACTGAAAGCTTAAAGCCCTTACTAAATAGCATGTCGATGTGAGGCATTAACTCGGACACCTGTTGTTCATCAAGTACTGGTGAGCTTTGATAGATCGACATAATTTGATCGAACGAATTACTGTCTACATCTGCAATAGCAAAATTCAACTTAAAGTTATCAACATCAGTGCCATCCGTTAGGCGCATTTTTTGAGCATTAATGTTCAATTGGCTGTTTAGCTTCTCACCGGTTTCGTCATTCGACGTGTTACCGCTGTAGCTCGCCTTTTCAATCAAAAATACCTGTTTAAGCGATGAATCAACCACATCTAACTTTTCTAGAGAAAAGGTTTGTTCACCAAGCCAATAACCTTTCGCTTGCTTACCCTTACCTTGTCCACTCAGATCATTCAGGTGTAGCTCGTCACCATTTTCAAAATCGACTTGAACCGAAGGAATCGATACTTGGTACTTCAAATCACCGAGCACGGTAACATCGCCAGTCACTTGCGCAGGACTTGTCGAAACCGATACGCCTTGCGCTTCATTGCGATAGTTCCAGCTGTCTAAATCCAACGTAAACGCAGTGTTACCATTAAGCTGTGTTTTGCTATGCATGGTAAGCGGGAGAAAATCGTTATCCACCAGCTTAGAGTCTGCTGTCAGGCTAGTTAAACCATGGCTTACATCACTCGTGACTTCGAACATAATCGGCAAACCATCGCGTTCAAACTGTGTTTTCAGTTCAGGGTCAACCACTGAGTATCGAGTTAATACAACGGAAGAAAGGTAGCCGCGTTGGTATTCAACAACTTCGCCTTTGATCATCTTATCGTTCATATTGGCGATACCGTCTTCAATGATCGACTGACCAATTTGACCAACCGCAAGCGGCCAACACAACGCCAATGAGATTGCACCACCGATGGCGCCTAGTTTTTTTAAGTTTTGCATAACATCACTTTTCAGGTATTTGCGCTCAGTCTACCCCAAACCATTAACGGATAAAACATTGAGATAAATCAGACTATTGATGCTAATTCTAGTCCATTAGTCAGGAATCATACGCAGCTCGCACTCATTACGCCGTTTTATTGATAAAGTTTGCTTGGCCAAGTTTTAACCGGAGCTCAACCACCTGTGAATCGTTACGCTGTATTGTGTCTCGACAATAATCCAATCAGTGCTGAGCAGTTTCGATTGGAACTGTCGGCTTTCTCAAGCAAATTTGATATTTTTTCTGTCGAGTCGATAGAAGAAGCGCAAAGCGCGTTGGAATATCTTGAAGAAAGAGAACAAACTGTCGCGTTAGTGATCGCCAGCCATCACGCGCACTTTAATGGTGTGGATTTTCTCATTGGGCTGGACAAAACACCGCACACCGAGCGCGCTCGTAAAATTCTCATCAGTTGCTCTTCAGATATTGACGCGATACTCACTGCCGTCAATGAAGGTCGTTTGGATCATTGTTTGACCAAGCCTCTACCAGATAACGTCCTTTTTAATACCGCTCAAAAAGAGCTGACACAGTTTATCTTACGTAATTGCAAAGAAGACTTGCTCAGTTATAGCCAAATCTTGGACCAGCACAAATTGCTACGTGCTCATATCGAAAATCAGATGAGCAATTACCAAGCCGGTTTCTTACACGACTATCACTCGATGTCTGATAATGAACTGGCAGAACAAGTAATCTCTGCCTTGCAACAATTTTTCAAAGAAAATGACGAAACAAAAGCTTGTCGAACCTACTCTCCTGAGCATTTGCTGACGGTTGAAGGAGAACCTAACAGCTTTTTATGGTTCATAACCAGCGGAGAAGTGGCGCTCTACAAAAGAGACGAACAAGGTATGCAGCGAGAAGTGGTTCGCCATACCAAAGGGAACATTGTCGGCGGCATGTCATTTGTGACAGGGGAATGCTCCTTTTCTACTGCACTTACGCTTACCGAAACAGAAGTAATTAAACTTGATAGAAATGTGTTCCGTAAAGTAATGCAGAGTGACTCAAACCTTCTCCCCCTATTTACGAACTTACTTCTTCGTCATTTCAATCGCCGATTACAGAGAAGCATCAACACAAAATTACAATTGCAGAAAACACTCGAATCACTTGAATCTGCTCATCAACAACTGATTGAAAGAGAAAAAATGGCCATGCTCGGCCAGTTGGTTGCGGGCGTGGCCCATGAGCTGAACAACCCAATAGCTGCGATTTTGCGTGGTGTAGAAAACCTCACTCATACCCTCGAAGGGCTATTAACTCAACTTCCGACAGCAGAAGTACAAATCAAAGGCGTTCAGCTTCTAACCAGAGCTCAAACTGCCAAGCCAGCCTCGACTGCCGAACTGCGCTCACGCGTCAAAGAACTCAACAGTACGTTACCTGATCGCGCCATTGCCAAAAAAGTCGTCAATTTAGGCCTAGAGAGCGATTCCGAACTCGTTTCCCAACTCGCCAAGAAGAAAGACAATGCCTCCTCTACGCTAGAGACGTTAGAACAATACCATCAAGCAGGTGCTTCTCTCCGTTCTATCAATGTTTGTGCCGCTCGCATCGCTGACATGGTGAAGAGCCTAAAAGGCTACGCGAGATCTGATGATGAACGCATGCACTACGCCGATATTCATGAAGGCATCGAAGACACTTTAGTGATTTTCGAAAACAAGCTAAAGGTACATCAAGTTTCAACAGATTACGCCCCACTTCCACGTATGCTTTGCCAACCTATTGCATTGCAACAAGTGTGGACAAACCTAATTTCTAATGCGATTGACGCCTTTCCTGACAAAGGATCGTTAAAAATACAAACGAGAGAAGTTAAAAAAAACCAACAGCGTTATGCCGTGATTTCATTTGAAGATAATGGATGCGGTATTCCGGATTCGCAGAAAAAAGCAATTTTTGAACTCAACTTTACAACCAAAAAAGAAGGCAACTTTGGCTTAGGTATTGGACTGTCTATTTGCCAACAAATCGTTGCAGCACACAAAGGCTGGGTTGATGTTCAATCGGAACTCAATGCCTTTACTTGCATGACCGTCTGGTTACCAGTCATTGAAGAAGGAGATGAAACATGACTAAGTATCTGATTTTATGTGTCGATGACGAACGAGAAGTCTTGGATAGTGTCCTTCAAGATTTAGCACCATTCGAAGAACATTTCATCGTTGAGGGCGCAGAGTCCGTTACGGAAGCAAAGCAAGTGATTGAAGAGATGGCGGAAGAAGAAGTTCAGCTTGCGCTGATTTTGTGCGACCACATCATGCCAGAACAAACGGGCATCAGCTTTCTTATAGAACTGAGTCAAAATGGTGACACCAAAGCAGCAAGAAAAGTGCTCCTAACCGGACAAGCGGGTCTTGAAGACACCGTTGAAGCGGTAAACCATGCTAGCTTAGATTATTACATTGCCAAGCCTTGGAAAGGTGAAGATCTAAGACAAGCCATTACATCCCAGCTAACAGCCTTTGTTATTGAAAATGATGACAATTTGTTGTCTTGGACGACGATTCTCGATTCAGAAGCAATCTTGAATGCAATGGCAGATCGCAGAGCCAGCTTCGGAGAGTAATAGTTGAGAATAGCTCTCTAGCAACTAGTGGCGCGCTTTTTGCTTTTGTTACGTCACCATTAAGTCAATTGACAAAACCTCGACACATTTTTGTTGGTCGTAGACCTTCGTTTTTATTATGATGTCGGACAAATCAGATTACGGTTCAAGCATTTGCCTGAATCCATGGAAATAAAGAACAAGGTTTATCGTTAGTTATGCGTAAAACACTATTAGCCGCTGCCCTATTAATGGCATCAAGCCATGCCCTAGCCGCAGACCGCAACGCGCCTGCAACTATGAGCAACTTTAGCTACGATTATTTCGAAGCTCGTATCGGCGCAAGCCCTGTGACATTTGGTGCTGGCTTCAGCAAATCTATTCACCCGAATGCGCACGTTATTGCTCGTATCGACTCTGAGTTTGATAGCGACTTTGATTCTGCTGCAGGTTTTGGCTTTCACTCACCGCTAAACAACTGGGCAGACCTTACAGGTGAAATGCTAATGCGTGTGGTTCAGCCAACAAGCTCAAGCAGCACAGATGTTGGTATGGAGCTAAACCTAGGCGTTCGCCAATGGCTTGGTCCTCAACTTGAAGTGGGTGGTAAAGTTGGTTACGTTTCAATCGACAACGATGACGATTGGACAGGTTCTGCTTACGCGCGCTTCCATTCAACAGAGCTTTTCTCTCTTGGTGCTGAAGCTCGCATCAACGATTTCTACGGTGATCAAATAATGTTCACTACACGCTTCAAGTTCTAATTGGCGTAAAAAAGCAAAACCGAGGCAATTGCCTCGGTTTTTTTATTCATAAAATGACTAACTCAAATGAAGTGGTCAAAAACATCAACATCCCTTTTCTGCTTTTAACACTTACTTTTCTGACTCGCTAACTCCATTAGAAACGAGTCAATCATTGTGTGGTTCAGTTGCCTTATTCACACAGTGCCAGTAACTGTTTTTTGCGCGGCTCTTGGATTAGTTTCCAGTGCACACCATCAATGGCACCAGCAAACTTCCACAGCAGTTTAACGTCAACATCATTGCCGTAAGCAACTCTTACTTTGTTGAACACTTCAACTGGACCAAGTTCCAAAAAGGTTTCAACATCATCAATACCCGCCTTTTTAACCATGCGCTCTAATGTAAGCTGCATGTTCGGTAGATCTCTCAAACGTTTACTTGCAGAAGACTTTTGGTATTTTCGCTCCTTAATTGAGCAATCAATAGATTTGCGTAACAAATCGTCAAGACCAGTAAATCCGGACTCAAATAAATCGGTTACGTCATAATAGTTTACAGTAG
The DNA here is from genome assembly GCF_043103065.1 of Vibrio sp. YQ_11. Taxonomy (NCBI): domain Bacteria; kingdom Pseudomonadati; phylum Pseudomonadota; class Gammaproteobacteria; order Vibrionales; family Vibrionaceae; genus Vibrio; species Vibrio sp. YQ_11. Next base: position 186,053 of record NZ_JBICJM010000049.1, read on the forward strand.
CCGTCGTCTGTTTTTTGACGTGCTTGTATTTTTCACAATTAAGCAGAGTAAATTCTTCGTCTAAACCATTACCGCCGCGCAAATAACAGCAATCATTGCTGACAAGCGCAAACATGGCGTCATCGCTAAACAAGCCGATACCACCAAACATAGAACGTTTCTGATACTCATTAAAATTGCGTACATACTTAAAAAAAGCTTGGTCTGTCATGTCCATTGACCTCTTTAATCTGAATAAATTACCCCGATTAGCGATGTCACCAGATAAACAGCAGCTTGTAGCGAATTTAAAATGTCGATTTGTTGGCGATATTTTTGTGAGTTGTGCTCACCAACTTGCTTAATCATACTTAACGTTGAAAAATAAGTTAGGACATAGGTCACATATAAAAAAGTATAAATTCATCATACGTGATTAGTTTCACACTTATTGGGTATTTAGCGATATTTTTTTGACGCATGGCGTGCCAAAAACCACGCATCGTTATGATCCGTATACCATTTATAGAGAACTTAGTACGCATTTCATTGATAATGTTCTTCGGGTAAGGGTACACTGTACGAAAGTTCTCTAACACCACGTCACAATGGAACATCTATCATTTTTTTGGCTACCAAATAACAAAGATAAGCTTATAAAAGCGCTTGAATCTGAATTCGCCCAATTGGTCGAACAATCCATATCTACGGGTAAAATTTCGTTACCACCCATCCCCGATGTAGTCATCAAAATTCAAAAACTTTGTATAGAAGAAAACACCACGGTTTCTGATGTCGCAAATTGCCTTTTAGAAGATCCAGGGTTAGCTGCTATTGTGATTCGCGTAGCCAACTCGGTGATTTTTAACCGAAGAAACATTACTTGTAGTGATTTAACTACCGCCGTCTCTCGTTTAGGCATCTTCCGCGTTCGAGACATCGTGACCGCACAAGCTATCGAGCAATTGAAACACGCGGTCAATCTGAGTAAAGAGTGCAATGACATACTGGTAAAAAGTGCGGCCGTCTCTCGAGAACTTGGCGCCACGATGGTGCTGGTCGTACAAGAATTCCACAAACACGAGCCTTCAGTTTACACACATCTAGAGCTGGAAAAGGCACTTCTAGTTGGCTTATTGGCCGATATTGGCTTGTTCTGCCTCATTAACGAATATCACCTGTATCTGGATAGTGGCAATTACCTCGCCCCTGATATCGCGTTGCAAATATTCCAAACTCGCTGCTCTGCAACCAGTAAGTTAGTGCTAGAACGCTGGGGGTTCGACAACGATTTTCGAGAAGTCTCTTCAAACGAAAAGTTTGTTACCGCTCGTCCAGAAGTCAGTTATTTGGACATTGCTCGAATTGCAAACCACTTATTGATGTTCCGCAATCAAGACGAACGTATTGATGAACATGAAGTGGAATTCAATTTAACAGGTGCAGAGGTCTTGTATGACCTAAGCAATATGAGTGATACTGACTTTCGAAACGAAATCAACGCAGTACTCAGTGCTAGCGGCTTGTAATTAAGTTAACTAACGTCATCCACGATAAACATTAAACTCAAGGTCGAGTGTTGTTTTGTCAGTGGCTTTTGTCTCCGGCTTGTCTCACTAAGGAATTATCAAGTTTTATGTTCTCAGGGATGCTATTCATTTTTGCCCCTCTTGTAGTGGGGTACTTAATTCCTATTTCTCGCGCAGCTTTACTAGAGAAAATTAACCAATCAACTTCATACCTTATTTACGTCATTCTTTCGTTGATGGGTTTAAGTTTAGCTGCCTTAGACAACTTGAGTAGCAACTTGCAGAGTATACTGCTGTACGCTGGTACTTTTTTCGTCTGCTTGAGTGTATGTAACTTACTCGCTCTGCCAATAATCGATAAGATTATTCCGTTGCAGACCAATCACAACCAAAACAAGCTTCCACTTTCTTCTATGGCATTAGAATCAGTAAAACTGATTGTTGTCGTTGGTGGAGGCTTAATTGCTGGTCTCATTTTGCCGATAGGTCTGGAGTGGGTAGACACCGCGAGCGAATGGATCCTCTTCCTTCTGCTCTTTTTCATCGGCATTCAACTCAGAAACAGCGGTTTAACTCTGAGACAGATCTTGCTCAACAAACAAGGCATGGCGATTGCTGCCATTGTTATCGCCACTTGTATGCTCGGCGGCGTTATCGCTTCTGTGATTTTAGACTTACCACTTTATCAAGCATTAGCGATGTCTTCCGGATTTGGCTGGTACTCATTAGCCGGCATTTTGATGGGCGACGCATTTGGTCCTGTGTTTGGTGGGGCATCTTTCCTTATCGAACTCATGCGTGAGTTGATAGCGCTGGTCGCGATCCCACTCTTTATCCGTAGCTACCCTTGTACGGCTATCGGTTATGCGGGCGCAACTGCGATGGACTTTACATTACCTGTGATTCAAACCACAGGTGGCGTCCGCTGCGTCCCTGTCGCTATTGTTAGTGGTTTTATCTTGAGTTTACTTGTGCCCGTTATGATGCTTTTCTTTGTATCACTTGCTAGCTAGATCTCAGGTTTTATCTTTAACATCCATTACAATACGGCAAAAATTTAAATAGCCAGTTAACGTTAAAGTGGTCAGTACGCTGACAACTTATTAATTTGAATTTTGTTATTTAGCCCAACGATTTATACAACAAATCCAATTGATAAGAGCAACATCATTCGATGCGCTTTAACGTTAATGAAGGGATAACAACCAGAAGGAAGAAGAATGAAACGCTTTGTCGTTGCAGCGCTCCTCGCTACAAGCTCAACTTTTACGTTTGCCGCAGATCAACAGTGTCTTGCTAACAAGTACGATGGCTATGTCGATGCTTCACTACAATGGTATCAAGATCTTGTTGATTTAACGGTCTCCCAATATCCTGACTTAAAAGAAGTCAGTCAGTGGTTCTTAGATGGTCGCAAACACCACTTTGAACTTAATCGTGAAGCTGTTCATTACTTTCTTAAAAATGATCCAAGCCGCGTAGCAACAGAACAACCTATCGAAGCTTGGTTAAAGTTAGAGCAACACGATGTCAAACAGCTTGCAAGTCGTAGTGATGATTTAGGCGAAGCCGCTAAGAAAACATTTAGCGATCGTCAATCAACCAATCATCCGAAAAACTACGAACTTCGCTCAGCGTTTGCTGATCTGTTAAGTCACCCTCAACAAATTGACTCGGCACTCAACAAGTACAACCAATCGATTGAGAAGCTTGAAAAACAAAAGTGTGACTAATCGCTAACTGACTCTAAAACCTCCGGTTTAGAGCGATTAGATATGACCACGCTTTCATTTCAGTAACATGGGTTTCAATAATTAAAACGGGACTTTGCGCCCGTTTTAGTTTAGATTGTGCCGCTCGCATTACCAAAATAACTACAAATGATTCTTTGCCATGGTTAAGGAACAAAAAACCGCTGACGTTAGCTTTGAGAGCTTGCTAAAGATCTTCACCGTACCTGAAGGTCCTGATTCTACGTTGACAAAAATTGACGAAAGTCTCTCCCGAAACTTGAACCAATTTCTTCGTGAACACATCGTGGCAGAAGAAAAGCCTTTACGTGAAATCGAGAAAGACTTTTCTTCTGCTCAGATTCCTGAGCAACCTGAATTCGTGTCAGATCACACCGAGCACCTGCTAGACACGTTAGTGTCGCACTCGGTTCACACTTCAGCCCCAAGTTTTATCGGTCACATGACCTCGGCGCTACCCTACTTCTTGATGCCTTTATCCAAGATCATGATCGCGCTAAACCAAAACTTGGTTAAGATCGAAACATCAAAAGCATTTACACCTCTTGAACGTCAAGTTTTAGGGATGTTACACCGCTTAATTTACGGTCAAAACGACAAGTTTTATCGTAAATGGATGCACAGCGCGAACCATTCACTTGGTGCGTTTTGCTCTGGTGGCACAATCGCGAACATTACGGCGCTTTGGGTTGCACGCAATAAAGCGTTGAAAGCAGATGGTGATTTCAAAGGGGTAGAAAAAGAAGGTCTATTCAAAGCCATGAAGCACTATGGCTACGAAGGCCTTGCAGTTCTGGTTTCAGAACGTGGTCACTATTCACTTAAAAAAGCAGCAGACGTACTTGGCTTAGGTCAAGAGGGTTTAGTCGCGGTGAAAACCGATGCAAACAACCGTATTGTTGTTGACGACCTAAAAGCAAAAATTGCCGAGCTTAAAGAACAAAACATCAAACCAATTGCGGTTATCGGTGTCGCTGGCACAACAGAAACGGGGAACGTCGATCCTCTGTCGCAGATCGCTCAAGTGTGCCAAGAGCACAATTGTCACTTCCATGTAGATGCCGCTTGGGGTGGTGCAACGTTGATGTCTAATCATTACCGTCACCTTCTCGAAGGTGTTGAACTGGCTGACTCAGTGACTATCGACGCGCACAAACAACTGTACATCCCTATGGGTGCAGGCATGGTGTTGTTCAAAGACCCAGACGCGATGAAGTCCATTGAACACCATGCGCAATACATCTTACGTAAAGGTTCAAAAGATTTAGGTAGTCATACACTAGAAGGCTCTCGCTCAGGCATGGCCATGTTAGTGTATGCGGCGATGCACATTATTAGTCGCCCAGGCTACGAACTATTGATCGATCAAAGTATCGAGAAAGCGCGCTACTTTGCTGACCTCATCAAACAGCAAGATGACTTCGAACTCGTTTCTGAACCGGAGCTTTGCCTACTGACCTACCGCTATCTACCGCCATTGATTCGTGAAGCGCTAGATAAAGCGGAAGGTACTCAAAAGGAAAAACTAAACGAGCTCATCAACCAGCTCACGCAGTTTATCCAGAAGCGTCAACGTGAAACGGGCAAATCGTTTGTTTCTCGTACAAGACTGAACCCTGACCAATGGCAAAGAATGAACACCATCGTATTCCGAGTGGTACTAGCCAACCCATTGACGACCAGGGATATCTTGAGCTCAGTACTGGACGAACAACGCGAAATCGCCAAACAAGCACCAAGTTTGACAGCAAAAATCGAAGAAATGGCCTCAGATATTTTAGGCGCGTAAGCCTAAGAATGAGTTACATCAACTTGAAAATTTCTTTCTTTTTGATGTAACTCAAACATCATTCTCGTGCGACTGGCGCAACAAAACTACGATTCCACATTCAATTCTGTAGTTTTTACAACATTTTGTTTGAGGCCTGTCAAATTCTCACTAAATAGTAACCGTATTTGGTTTAGCCAGATTGAAGATCAGGTTTATACTGAAACTATGGCGCTGGTAGTTTTCGTTAACGCCCCTCTCTAACTTAGAAACCGATGTGTTTCCACCCGTTAACAGAGCCAGCGAGTTGTTCTCTATACCCTCGTGAACACTATGAATACATTAGAAAAAATTCAAAAAAATCTGGAGAATTTCAGTAAGTCAGAGCGCAAAGTTGCAGAAGTAATTATGGCGTCTCCACAAACTGCGATTCATTCTAGCATTGCAACGTTAGCAAAAATGGCTGACGTGAGTGAGCCCACTGTAAACCGCTTCTGTCGCCGCCTGGATACCAAAGGTTTCCCGGATTTTAAACTTCACTTGGCTCAGAGCCTTGCTAACGGTACGCCATATGTAAACCGTAATGTGGAAGAAGATGACGGCCCAGATGCATACACGCATAAGATTTTCGAATCGACAATGGCATGTTTGGATGTTGCTAAAAATAGCCTAGACCCGATGCAAGTAAACCGTGCGGTTGACTTGCTGACTCAAGCAAAACGTATTTCTTTCTTTGGTCTTGGTGCGTCTTCATCTGTTGCTCGCGATGCTCAAAACAAGTTCATCCGTTTTAATATCCCAATTACTTGTTTTGAAGATATTGTCATGCAACGCATGAGCTGTATTAACTGCAGCGACAACGACGTGATTGTTCTCATTTCTCATACTGGTCGCACGAAAAGCCAAGTTGAAATTGCGAATCTGGCTCGTGAGAACGGTGCAACTGTCATCGCTATCACTGCGAAAGACTCTCCATTAGAGAAAGCAAGTTCACTGGCTATCACTTTAGATATTCCTGAAGATACGGACGTATACATGCCAATGGCAAGCCGTGTCGTTCAAATGACCGTTATCGACGTATTAGCCACAGGCTTTACACTTCGCCGTGGTACAGGTTTCCGCGAAAATCTAAAACGCGTGAAAGATGCCTTAAAAGACAGTCGTTATGACAAGCTAAGTCAGTACTAAGCATTGATTAAGGGGAGCCAATTCGCTCCCCTTTTTATTTTTTCTCGCAACGACTTTACTTGTATTTACTCATTCACACTTGATAAATCGCTTCTCGATTCCAATACCTCTACTGAACTCATGTGCGGCGTGCTTTCTGCAACGCAATCTCCACTGCAATCGCACACCTGTTTTAGTATGAACACCAAACGCTCCTGATTAAGAGGTAAAGGGTTACCTTTAATCGCAACAGACTTAAGCGCATCGTTTGCTACCTGTTCAAACGAAGTTTGGCAAACACCAAACTTACCAAGCAATGGCAATTCTAGCTTATCTAACACCATCTTGACCCAAAGCACGCCGTCATGTTCATTCGCATTCGCTCTGTCCGTGACAAGTTGAGCCAGTTTTCGATAACGATTGATCACATCATTTCTGCCCGCTTGCTTTGCTGCATTGATGTTTTCTTGCATCACATGAGGTGCTAAACGTGCAGTTATCACACTGTGCGGAGCATCAAGTTTCCCACCAAGTGCAGAGGCTAACCCATGAGCAGCGCCCAATTTAGCGTTAGTGATCGCCATCCCTCCAAGCAAAGCCGCAAAAGATAAATCCGAACGAGCCTTATGATTATCCTGCTTGCAGCCTGCAATCACTGATCGACTCAATCGACGAAGCCCTTCTTCGCATACCATGTCAGTGAGAGGATTCGGCTCGCCGCATACATAAGCTTCCATCAGATGCGTAAATGCATCCATAGCGCCTCGTCCAGATGTGTATTGATCAGTCCCATAAGTCAATGTTGGGTCGACAATCGCAACGTCAGCCAACATGTCCGGACTTCTTAAACTTACTTTTACTTTGTCCTGCCCAGACTTAAGAACGGCATTTCTAGTCACTTCTGAGCCAGTACTCGCAGTTGTGGGAATCGCGATGAAGTGAATCGGTTTTGCTTTGAGAGGAACGTTTCTTCCAACTACTTCCACATAATCGTAGACATTACCCTGATTGGGGATGATTGCGGCCAATGCCTTGCCCATGTCGATGACGCTACCACCGCCGATCGCGATGACCATATCAGGTTGAAATTTTCGCCCGAGCACCGCCGTCTCTTCCACCATCGTAATGTTGGGCTCCCCATTGATGGCGACGTGCTGATAACGCATATTTTGAGCTTTGAGATAATTGATGATGGGTGTGGCGCGCTGAGTCTCTTTTCCCGTCACGAGCAAGACGCTATACCCAAATTGATTGATAACTGATAGTGAAGATTGGAGCGCTCCTTCACCGAAAATAATCCGTGTTGCAGTCATAAACTGAAACATACACTTCCTCCCCAAAACGACAACTTTTAATAGATTGCTATGGTTTGCGTTAAAAAAAGTTGACCCAATCCACCTTGCCATTAATAACCCTTCAAAAAGTATGTTTTTATGCGTCACTTCACATAGTTACCATGTCATTTTTAAGGTTTATTTTTGTCCGAGTAAGCTGTTATTTACGTCTTTTGGTTTAAAGCTCGTTTAGTTTTTATCCGATAGATTTCGCCTATAGATACAAGAGGTAATTGCTGCTTTATTTCCGTATCTGGATAAGGCATAGTTACTTCAACAAAAGAGAGCGCACCAAGCCTCTATGTTTGTACGCTTTCAAAAAAGAATAGATTTAGGAGAAATAAGAATATGTTCGTTGTTATTTTTGGTCGTCCTGCATGTCCTTACTGTGTTCGCGCTAAAGAACACGCAGAAACACTAAAAGCTAAACGTGATGACTTTAACTACCGTTACGTTGATATCCAAGCTGAAGGCATTTCTAAAGCAGACCTTGAGAAGACAGTTGGCAAACCAGTTGAAACTGTTCCTCAAATCTTCATCGACCAAGAACACATCGGTGGTTGTGACGATTTCGAAGCTTACGCGAAAGAGCACCTAGGTCTATTCGACGAGTAATAAGCATTAGATTTTTTAAAAGCCGCATCATGCGGCTTTTTTATTATTTTTCAGCTTGTTACTTCCCTAAGTCAACTAATAGCAAAACCTAAAAAAATTCACTTATCTTTTTGCTATATTTAGTTACAATTCGCAGTTCTAAACCTTTTTTGGCACACACTTTACCGAGCCACACAGTGAACATAGACGTCGTACAACTTCTCGATCAAAACCCCATTCTTCTAATCTTCGTCGTATTAGCCATTGGCCTTGCCATCGGAAAAATTCGCTTTGGAAACCTACAGTTAGGCAACTCTATAGGTGTTCTAATTACCTCGCTGATCATGGGTCATTTAGGCTTTTCCTTCAACGCAGAAGCGCTAACCATCGGCTTTATGCTCTTTATCTATTGCGTTGGCATAGAAGCTGGACCTAACTTTTTTGGCATCTTCTTCAGGGATGGTAAACACTACTTCATCCTCAGTATGACCGTGCTTGTCGCTGCAGTGAGCTTAACTTACGGTTTAAGCCACTACTTTGGCCTCGATTTCGGTCTTTCTGCCGGTATGATGGCAGGAGCATTGACGGCGACACCTGTTCTAGTTGGTGCTCAAGATGCTTTGAACTCAGGTCTTGCAACAATACCGCGCAATATGGATTTTTCTTTGGTATTAGAAAATCTATCCGTAGGTTACGCGATGGCTTATCTGATTGGTCTGATCAGCATGATCATGTTCGCTAAGTTGCTACCAAAGTTACAAAAGCAGAACCTTTCAGACTCTGCTCAACAAATCGCTCAAGAGCGTGGCCTTGGTAACTCAAGCCAGCGCAAAGTTTATCTACCTATTATTCGCGCATATCGAGTTGGCCCGGAGCTTATCGATTGGACAGACGGCAAAAACTTACGTGAACTTGGTATTTACCGCCAAACGGGTTGTTACATTGAGCGTATTCGCCGTAATGGTATTCTCGCCCACCCTGATGGTGATGCGATTTTGCAAGAAGGCGATGAAATAGCACTGGTAGGCTTCCCTGACAGCCACGCTCGTTTGGACCCAAGCTTCCGCAACGGTAAAGAAGTGTTCGACCGTAACCTTCTCGATCTGCGTATTGTGGAAGAAGAGATTGTCGTTAAGAGCGACGCGATTGCCGGCAAACGTCTATCTGATTTGAACCTGTCTGAGTTCGGTTGTTTCCTAAACCGTGTGGTTCGTGCACAAATCGAAATGCCAATGGATTTAGACATTGTTCTTGCCAAAGGTGATGTGCTTCAGGTGAGTGGTGAGAAGAGTCGTGTACATGGCCTTGCTGAGAAAATCGGTTTTATCTCGATCCACAGCCAAATGGCCGACTTATTGGCGTTCTGTAGCTTCTTTATTCTTGGCATTATGTTTGGCCTAGTGACCATGACATTTGGTCAAGTATCGTTTAGCTTAGGTAATGCAGTAGGCCTTTTGCTGTCAGGTATTACACTAGGCTTCCTTAGAGCCAACCACCCTACTTTCGGCTACGTACCGCAAGGCGCGTTAAACATGGTCAAAGACCTTGGTTTAATGTTCTTTATGGTTGGTATCGGTTTGAGTGCTGGTGGCAAGATGTTCGAGCACTTGACTCAAGTTGGCCCACAGGTGATCGGCCTTGCGTTTATTGTTAGTGTCGTGCCTGTTGTGCTTGCTTACCTTGTTGGCGCATACATTTTGAAGATGAACCGCGCATTGCTATTCGGGGCGATCATTGGCGCACGTACTTGTGCACCAGCGATGGATGTCGTAAACGAATACGCGAAATCGACTATCCCTGCTCTTGGTTATGCGGGTACTTATGCGATCGCCAACATCCTAATGACGCTAGCTGGTACGATTTTGATAATTCTGAGTTAACCGGTTTGAGTTTGATGAAACGGCCCAATCATCAAGTACAAAAAAGGCGCTCAATGAGCGCCTTTTGCATATCTTTCCAATCAATTAGATTTGAATGAAGTCTGTTTCTACAGCTGGGTTTACATCCGCCTCGTAATCAACACCTTCGACACCAAAACCGAATAGCTTCAAGAACTCTTCTTTGTACTCAACGTAGTCAGTTAGCTCTTTTAGGTTTTCAGTTGTAATTTGTGGCCATAGCTCACGACAGTGTTGTTGGATATCTTCACGCAGTTCCCAGTCATCCAGACGTAGACGATTCATATCATCCACTTCTGCTGCGCTGCCATCTTCTTTGTAAAGACGTTGGCTGAACATGCGGTAGATTTGCTCCATACAACCTTCGTGTACACCTTCTTCACGCATCTTCTTGAATACCATTGCGATGTAAAGAGGCATAACCGGAATTGCAGAGCTTGCTTGAGTAACAACTGACTTAAGTACAGCAACATTTGCGCTGCCGCCAGTTGCACCCAGTTTCTCGTTTAGTGCTTTTGCCGCACGGTCTAGGTCCATTTTAGCTTTACCTAGCGCGCCATCCCAGTAGATTGGCCACGTTAGTTCAGTACCGATGTAGCTGTAAGCGACTGTCTTACAACCTTCCGCTAATACACCAGCGTCAGAAAGTGCATTGATCCAAAGTTCCCAGTCTTCACCGCCCATTACGGTTACTGTGTCTTTGATTTCTTCTTCTGTCGCAGGCTCAACGCTTGCTTCAATGATTACGTCTTTGTTGGTATCAACCGCTGTCGATGTGTAAGTCTCACCGATAGGTTTAAGAGCTGAACGAATAAGCTCACCTGTTTCTGGCATTTTACGCACTGGTGAAGCCAGTGAGTAAACCACCATATCAACCTGACCTAGGTCTTCTTTGATCAGATCAATGGTTTTCTGTTTCGCTTCGTTTGAGAAAGCATCGCCGTTTAGGCTTTTCGCGTATAGGCCTTCTTCACGAGCAAGCTTTTCAAAAGCTGCCGCATTGTAGAAGCCTGCCGTACCAGGTTTCTTCTCTGTGCCTTCTTTTTCGAAGAACACACCGATAGTTGATGCGCCGCCACCAAATGCCGCAGCGATACGAGAAGATAGACCGTAGCCACTTGAAGCACCAACGACAAGAACGCGTTTAGGCGCGTTTTTGATTGGGCCTTGCGCTTTTGTGTAAGCAATTTGTTCTTTTACGTTAGCTTCACAACCAACTGGGTGCGTTGTAGTACAGATAAATCCACGAATTCTAGGTTTGATGATCATATTCAACTTCCTTTAAAAAACCTTGTTAGGATAAAAGTTTCGCTCGAAGTTCGCATCTAATTTCTGTAAAAATGCTTCGAAAATGCAAGTGGTTGGAGCACTATCTCTCCTTGTCATGAATAAAAGACACAAAAAAGCACCTCTAGGAGGTGCTTTTCATTACCAAGGTTCACTCATTAGGCTGCTGGATTCAAGTGTGATTTTTTCGGGCTATCAGTACGAACTTCAGAGAAATCATGACTGAAGTGGTCTACTTGAATAGCTTTGTAACGAAGTTGGTCAGCAGCAGTGATCTTTTCAACCTCTTGCTCTGTCAACACACCAGCGTCAAGTGCTTGCTGTAAGCGATCTTGCAGAAGACCTTTACGAGCCACTTTGCCATCTTTCGCTGCTTTCATTAGCTTACGCTCCAATGGTTTGACGTCATACATGGCTAGGAAGGCATTTTCCATCAAACCTACGCTATCATTTTCGGATTTGCCGATGTAACACAAGTGGGTTAAACGGTCACGCTGCACGCCTGGGGTCATCATGGCTTCAGCAATGCTGACACTTAACTCATCACTTGGTTTGTCGAAGTGATTCCCTAGTGGAAATAGCAAGCCTTTCAACACGCCACCAACATATTTCACTGGGAAGTTTGCGTACGCTTCATTCAGCGATTTAGCCGCGTTGTGCAAACAGTATTGGACAGCGTAATGCACGAAGTTTAAATCGCCTTGCTGACGCCCTTCATCTTCGTATTTTTTCAGCGTCGCGGATGCCATGTACAGGTAGCTCAAACCATCACCCAAACGTGCAGAAATCATCTCTTTACGCTTCAAGTCACCACCTAACGTCAACATGGCAAAATCGGCGCTTACTGCTAACGCTCGGCTCAGGCGGGTGATGTCTTTATAATAGCGCTGAGTTGGACCACTCATATTCGCTTTCACAAAGCGCGAGCCTGTTAGTGCTGCACCTAGCGCACCAAACGTATTCCCCATCGCATGACCAATATGTTTGAACAATAGAGAATCGAACTCTTTCGCACCCTGCTCTGAGTCTGGATTCGCCGCCGCTTCCATCTCTTTAAGCACATATGGATGACAACGTGTCGCACCTTGACCAAAGATCATCAAGTTACGCGTTAGGATATTTGCACCTTCAACTGTAATCGCAACAGGAATACCCAAGTAGTGTTTCGCAAGATAGTTCATTGGACCATCTTGAATCGCACGACCTGCGTGAATATCGAACGAGTCGTTCAAAATCGTACGTGCAATTTCAGTCATGTGGTATTTGGCAATAGCCGTAACAATGCCAGGTTTCTCTTTCATATCGAGAGAGGTAGTCGTCAACGTACGCGTTGCTTCCAAAAGATAAGTCAGACCGCCAATACGGCCCATCGCTTCTGCTACCCCTTCGAACTTACCGATAGACATACCAAACTGCTTACGTACGTATGCATAAGCGCCAGTGGTTCTGGTTGTCAGGTGGCCGATTGCAGTACCAAGTGCTGGCAGTGAAATACCGCGGCCAGCAGACAAACACTCAACCAACATACGCCAGCCTTTGCCCGCGTAATCTGAGCCACCGATGAGCCAATCCATTGGAATGAAAACATCTTCACCACGAGTCGGACCATTCATGAAAGCAGAACCAAGTGGATCGTGACGCTCACCAATTTCAACGCCGTCATGGTCAGCAGGAATGAGCGCACAAGTAATGCCTACGTCTTTCTTATCGCCGAGTAAACCGTCTGGGTCCTGCAGCTTGAAAGCTAGACCAAGAACAGTCGCAACAGGTGCAAGTGTGATGTAACGCTTGTTCCAGCTAACTCGAACACCAAGCACCTCTTCGCCATCGTGCATGCCGTAACACACCACACCCTGGTCAGGAATGCCGCCCGCATCTGAACCTGCTTCCGGTCCAGTCAAAGCAAAACAAGGAATGTCCGTACCATCAGCAAGACGTGGTAACCAGTAATCTTTTTGCTCCTGAGTGCCGTAGTGAGAAAGAAGCTCACCTGGACCCAACGAGTTAGGAACCATTACCGATACCGCAACACTAATACTGCGCGTTGCAATACGAGACACAATCGTTGAGTTTGCCAATGCAGAAAACTCACGGCCACCGTACTCTTTCGAGATAATCAGTGAGAAGAAACGTTCTTTGCGCAAGTATTCCCACACCTCCGGTGGCAAATCACGATCTTCTTTCACGATTTTTTGATCGTCTAACATGTCTAAGAGCGTTTCAAGTTCATTATCCATAAACGCTTGCTCTTCAGCAGTTAACGTCGGCGCTGGGTAATGGTGTAGCGTCGTAAAGTTTGGCTTGCCAGAAAACAACTCGGCATCCCACCATACACTACCGGCTTCCATCGCTTCTTTTTCTGTACTCGACAGCGGAGGAAGAACTTTCTTAAACACTTTAAATGCTGGGTCACTAATCCATTTTCTTCGTAGAGAGCTCATAGTTCAGATCCTTTTGTTCACGTCACCGCTTGCGGCTAATCCTTATTATTGGTTTCACTTTTTACTTGTCGTTATCGAGCGACTATTTCGCCGACATACCAGCGGACAAGTAAGGAATCAGTAAATCGACGACAGATTTCACATCGATTTCTTTTTCAAATTTGCTTTCTGCCAGCTCGGTCAAAGCTTGACTTGAGGCCATCGTAAATACACACGTTCCCAACGTGAAATGTAATCGCCAAAACAACAACTCTTCCGTCAACTCTGGGTTTGCTTTCATGATAGAGAAAGTAAACAAATTCAATACTTCTGAGTATCGAGTGCTGATAAACCAACGCAAATGACCTTGTACATCGGTGTAACCTCGACCAATCAACAACATAAATAGTGCTGTACCATTTGGTCTAACATCATTAAGTGTACGCAGCGGTAAACGTAATGATTCAAACACTTCGTCCATGTTGTAGCTTTCGCGGGTATTCAACTCAATGAGAGACGCCTTTATGCTCGGCATCAGTGCTTCAAGGTATCGGTCCAACACCGCGCGCACTAACGTCTTTTTGTCACCAAAGTGATAATTCACCGATGCAAGATTCACATTTGCTTTGCCTGTAATGGTTCTTAGCGACGTATCATTGAAACCATATTCAGCGAAAAGTCCTTCTGCGACATCGAGTATTTTTTCTTTTGTTGTGCTTCTCGGGGCCATTTTAATCACTCGTATTAAACAACTGTTTGAAAATATACTCCCGAAACTTTAGATTAACAAATGATTAACATCACATTTCCAGACATTGGTCGGACCACGAAGTAGATAAGCCACTTAAAAGAATGAATTTGAAACGAATAAATTTAGTGCAAAATTTTTTGAAAAAAAATGGAACTGTTCTGAAATAGCTCGGTCTGAATAGATGTAACAACTAGGGCATTTAAAGTTTCACTGGCCGTCAAACTTGTTTCAATCTAATTGTTACGTTGCTGCTTTTTTCTTATTAACTCCTATGTTTGTATCCGCCCAGTCAACTTTTCGGCTGGGCTTTTTTTCGCCTGTCGATCAGGCTTTATCTAACACTCTTCAAAAACAAAAAGCCTCCCAAGTGGGAGGCTTTGAGTTACAAATCAGTTAAATACGAAGTTAGTCTTGTGCTTTCTTTGGTAATGAGAAATGCAGTAGAGCGTAACCAAGTACCGCTGCAGTAGTTGAGCCCATCAAAATACCTAATCGAGCGTATGTATCAAACTCAGGGCTTACGTTACCGAACGCCAGTGAAGAGATAAAGATCGACATCGTAAAACCGATACCACATAACACTGATACCGCGAAGATATGCTTGAAGTTTATACCCTCTGGTAGCTTCGCAACGCCCAGTTTCACAGCTGCCCAGCTAAAGCTAAAGATGCCTAGAGGTTTACCAATCAATAGACCTAGTGCAATACCTAGAGGCAGCATTGAAGTTAGACCAGACATCGATACGCCTTCTAGCGAGATACCTGCGTTCGCAAATGCAAACAGAGGAAGAATACCAAATGCAACATAAGGGTGAAGAGCATGCTCCATGTGTTTCAGTGGAGAGTGTTCGCCCTGCTTTCCTTTCAGCGGAATCGCGAAACCGATCACTACACCTGCCAATGTTGCGTGCACACCAGACTTAAGTACAGCAAACCACAGAATCGCACCCACAATCATGTACGGTGTTAGCTTGGTGACTTCTTTCGCGTTCAACATGAACAGTACACCTGTCATGACGAAGCCGACAAGCAATGCCATTGAAGAAAGATCACCGGTGTAGAACAGAGCAATGATGACTACAACACCTAAGTCGTCAATGATCGCAAGAGCCAACAAAAATACTTTTAGACTCACTGGTACGCGCTTACCAAGTAACGCCATGATACCCAGAGCAAATGCAATGTCTGTCGCCGCAGGAATTGCCCAACCAGAGATCGCTTCAGGGTCATTTGCATTAAAAGCAACGTAAATAAGTGCCGGAGCCAACATACCACCGACCGCAGCAATTGCAGGGAAGATGGCAGTTTCTTTCGATTTTAGCGCGCCTTCAAGCAGCTCGCGCTTTACTTCAAGGCCAATAAGTAGGAAGAACACTGCCATCAGGCCGTCGTTGATCCAGTGAGAAACAGACATACCAAATACATAAGTATGCAGTAGAGATTGATAAGTTTCGCCCAGTGGTGAGTTTGCAATGGTCATCGCAATTGCCGCTGCAATCACGAGAAGAATACCACCTGCGGATTCCATTTTGAAAAAGTCACGGATGACATCGTTCATGGTTTCGTCCTTATATTTATTATCTTAATAAACGATTAACAAAGAATGATAAGAGTGTATAGCTGCAGAAAATTTTAGAATAATCGCTTGTTCAGAGTATAAACTTCGATTTTTCCGAGGTTATCTTCATTACTCATCGTATTTTTCAACAAACTATTGAGACGAAGTAAGCCTTCTCGCCTCCTCTTATCTATCCAGTTATTAACCAAGATCGTTATTAAAGTAGCATAAGATGATGTCTCACTTCACGGTAAGTCTGTGATTTTTTAGACAGAACTAACGTGCTTCAGACACAAAAAAGCCACTTTGCTAAGTGGCTTTCGATAGATTTTAGTAGCCGGTGAGCTGCATAAAGCCCCACGCCTCGTTGGAGCCAGAAGCCAAGATTGGGCCTTCCCAGTAAGGAATAACAAATGGCAACCACATATCGGATTTTATGATACGAGTCGTCAAATTAATTTTGTGTTCAGGTACATTGATGATCCATTGCAACGGTAAACGTCTGCCATTCGACAGGCTTGTTACCTGCATTGGCGTAATCGAGACCTCTTTCTCTGATAGATTGACCACTTTTCCCGAACGGGTCGATAGCGTACCAAAAATATGAGGCGTCTGACCGTGATGACGGTAACGACTAACCGTTAACGCACGTCCATCATCCAAGTTAAAGACAAACCAATCCCAACCTTGTTGGCCTTGGCCGATTAAGCCACTGCCCCATTCTTTTTGCGTCCAGGCTGAGCCTGTTACGGGGATGAGGCGGCCATTTAAGTTCAATGTACCTTTTACATTAAGAAACGGTGCGCTAAAGCTAAACGACGCCACAGATTGCAGTGCATGTTTAACTTGAAAGCCTTTGTCTCCATTTACCACAAACGGCCCGCTTGTCATGGTATTCAGTTCGAGTCCGAATGTGTCCGTTGTAACATTGAGGTTGCCTGGAAATGGTGTAGAGCCTAATGAGCGCCAAGTCCAGTTATCTATCCATAAACGGAATGGTCGGTTTGTCATGCCAGCTTGACCAATACCACCGCGCGCAACACGCTGTTCTTTCCACACATGCGAACCATGGCCCACGACAACATGTGAAATGTACAGTTGCGGGTTTTGCCAACCGCTGGTTTCTCGTTCATCGGTGGCGACGCGAAAATAGCTCCACTGCACGTTGTAAGTGCGACCTTGCTTATCTTGCAGCTTCGCAAAGTAGTTCCACCATTCATGTTGATATTCAGGATGGAAGCGAAAGTCTGAAGGCAATGAGACATGCTCGTCCGGTAAAACGGGCTCAAAAATGGTTTTATTTTCTCGCGTCAGTACCGAATTGATTTCATTTTCTTGGGTAGCAGTAGGCTCTAGCCAAAACGTTGAATACAACGTCGCTCCAGTCAACATGGCAAAAACGACAACGATCAGCATCGAAGCAAAAACGCGCTTTTTAGAGTTTTGTTTTTCCACTACAACGCATCCCTCAACGACTTCATTGGCGTACTCTTAATCATTCGAATTACGGGTAACGCCCCGGCGATCATAATCGCGAGCATTGCCCAAGCGATAGTTTGTGCATATTCCCAAGGAATGGTTTGCAGTTCGAGTGACCAACCAAAAGATTGTTTAATGATGATATCAACAATTAGGTGGGCCAAGGCCAATCCTAACGGTACTGCTATAATCGCAGAAATGGCACCAAAGGCGAACAGTTGTAAGCCCCCTAGGGCAACCAACTCTTTGCCAGAAACACCCATGCATCTCAGCAGCGAGAAGTGTCTTTGACGAGAGAGTTCTCCTGCTAGGGTTGCAAAGAAAAGACCAAATACAGCAATGATAAGAGTAATGTTGCCTAGCGTGCCAGCGATGGCGAACGTGTGATCAAATACTCTCATGGCTTGATTGTAGATATTGCTGTTGTCGAATACGCGGTCTTGTGGCAATCGGAAGACATTTTCTAAACGATTCTTCAACCCTTCTCCATTCACGCTGTCTTTCAGCAATACGCCTAACCCTACGTTGCCCGTTCCGGCAAACGCATAAAGCCAGTTTCGATGTGACATCATCACTTGGTTGTATGGGTTGCCATAATCGTAGTACACACCCACGACTTGCCAACCTTCACCCAGTGGCGCTTGCAGATCAATGTAATCGCCCGGACGAATATCCAGTTTGAGAGCCATAGATTCACTGACCATCAAGCTCTTAGTTTGATGCAGCTGATACCAGTAGTTTGGAACACCGAGCTTAACCGTTAACGAATCTAGCTCCCCTTCAGAAGGGCCTGTGCTGACCACTTGCAAAGCGCCATGCTCGGTAGGAACATCTTTTTCCCAGCGCCACCAAACCGATTCAACTTCTGGCTGATCTTGTAACCATGCGCTCATTCGCCCAGCCGAGTTGTTTGTTGGATAAATATAGATATCTGCGGCCAAGCGTTGGCTTAACCATTTGTCAGTGGTGTCTCTAAAGCTACCCACCATGGTCTCAACACCAATATTCGCAGCGAGTGCTAACATAAACGCCATCGTTGCGACACCACGATAGCTCATACTTGCCGCCGCATCAGCAAAGAACCAACGCACACGAACCCAGCGTAACGTGTATGAGAAGCTTTGGAACATGTGCCACATCAAAAATGGCATGAATAGAGCCACACTCACCAACATCAATGCGATAATGGCAAAACCCGTCTCTTGCGTTTTAGGTGCTTGGTAAACCGCAACCGCGGCTACACAGAAAGCACATGCCGCCAATGCTTGCCAAGAAAACTCTCTTCCTGCAAAGCGCATTAACGATAAACGCGAAGACAAACGAATTGGTTGCGATTTCAACAATCGAATCAGTGGCCACAAACAGGAAATCAGAGCGCCCATCGCCGACATAATCAAACTGTATAAGCTCGACTGCCACGACCAACCGATAGTAAGACCAACGTTGGCGTCATATAGATCGCTCAAACTGGAAGATACTGCAGGGATCAACTCGTTCGCCAACATGAGTCCAAAGAAGTTACCGCAAGCCCAAGCGACCAAAACGAGTATCGAGAGCTCAAGTAATAGCGCTTGCGCCAATTGGGTTCCATTCACACCGGTTTGACGCAAAATGCCGACTAATCGCTGACGCTGAATAAAAGACAATGACATCGCTTGATAGAAGATGAACAGTCCAACCAAAAACGACAACATCCCCATCGCAGTTAGGTTCATGTGGAATGCTTTGGTCAAAGATTCAAGCTCAGTACGAGTGTTTCGTACCAAGGTCATGCCATTTGGCAGTATGTTTTTTAATGCGATCAGTTTTTCTTCTGGCATCTCGCCACATGAAATCGCTGAAAGACCCGAGCTTCGCTTCAACATTCTTAATAAAGAAATGTCGGTAACTAAACGTGTACCTGATAAGAGCTTGTTTTGATCCACTTGAACAGGGCCAAGACGGCTGCCGTCATTCAACTCAATAAAGTCGCCGTCTTGCCAGTTCATGTAAGACGCCAAATCTTGACTGATCAAGATCGGATACGGCGGCTTCATCAAGGAGAGAACAGGCATCTCATTAAGTGACTTGCCGTGCTGAAGAGGGATCATTGCGACAGGATCGATGCCAACGAGCATCAAGTTCATGTCCGTTTTGGCATCCAGATGAAGGACGTCAAAAGGCGCGCATTGATTGAAACCAGCGCGGCGCAACTGAATGTAAAATCCTTGAGGAATTTTATTTGCAGAATGTTTGGTACGAATTCGGTAAGGAAGTGGGTTTGAGAAAAGCTTCTCACCTGTTTCGTAACTCTGCTTCGCATGTTGGTTGATAGAAGTAACACCAACGAGAAGCGAAACACCAAGCGTTAAGCCTAACCAGACGAGAATAATTTGCAGTGGGTAACGACGGTAATGACCGAGTAGTGCCTTAACTACGGGCCATAACATGCAGTTGCCCTCCTTGAAGACGAATTTTCCCTTCCATGTGTGCCGCAACTTTCTCACTGTGCGTCACTAATAACAAGGTACAGTCCAATTGGCGTGCAAGACTGGTCAGTAAACGCATTACCGCTTCCGCATTTCGCTCATCCAAACTTCCCGTTGGTTCATCGGCAAGCAGAATTTTGGGTTCCATGTACAACGCGCGCGCAATCGCAGCACGTTGTTGCTGGCCACCCGACACTTCTTCTGGATAGCGTCCTAATAAAGGCATGAGATCCAGAGCCGAAAGAATTTGACGCCAGAGACCTTTATCTTCCGGTAACCCTTTTAGTTGACGGCAAAAACGGATGTTATCGGCGATGTTCAAAGTAGGAAGGAGGTTGAATTGTTGGAAAATGTTACCAATATTGTTGCGGCGGTAGAGCGTTCTTAAGTGTTCTGGAGCATCGTGCATCGCAAAATTTGGAAACTGAACCTCGCCTGAATCAGCGGTATCTAAACCAGCAATGACGTTTAGCAACGTACTTTTACCAGAACCACTTTCCCCCATCAGAGCGACTTGCTCACCTTGCTGTAATGTTAATTCTGCCCCTTGTAGCACAGGATGAAACTCTCCCCCGTCTACATAGCCTTTACATAGGTCTGACAGTTTTAACATTGATTTTGCCGCTCAAATGGTGTTTAAAAATTGGGATCAGAATCTACACTAAAATCCTGTTAGTAGGAAGTATTTTGAATGCTTGATCACACTATGAGAGTACAAATGCAACTCGATTCACTTTCTACAACAGATTTTGTTGACGTTATAAGCAGATTTTTGCAGCAATTTTTCTAGCTATAGCAAGCAAAAAACTTGAAACGACTGCAAAATGCGAAATATAAGCAAACTATGAACGAGATTTATTAGAAACTTCAACCAACTTCAATATCGCTACTTTTCAATTAAGTTTTTCATCCACTTTTTGCTCTTCATTCGAGGCAAACAGATACACCACTTCACTACCTCTTCAGTGAAGAAAAGTAGATACACCCACTGTGGCTCCCACCCCAAATATATCGCTGCAAACGCAGCGAGCGGAATACCGATTATCCATTGAGCAAACACATCTTGATACAGGCAGAATTTCACATCTCCACCAGCACGAAGAACCCCCACAATGACCATCATAGGCACTGAGCGCAATATGACTCCAAGTGCCAGAATCACCATGAACTGCTCTGCCAAATGACGAGTCTCGGCGCTCAATGCACTGAACGCATCGAGTATGAGCTGATTGGTGAAAAATAGAAGTACCGCAACACCGAAAGCAATTAGAACATTCAAGATTACCGTCGCCCAAGCTTGGTAATACACTGGTTCAAAGTTTTTCGCGCCGAGTTGGTTACCCACTAAAACCGCAGCCGCGTTCGATAGGCCAATCATCATAGCGAGAGCAATCGACTCAACGGGTGTCATCACCGACAACGCTGCCAAACCTTGCACGCCTGCTTGTCCCATGATCGCGTGGTAAGCAAACAGCCCTCCAGCCCAAGCGAGAAAGTTGAACGTCGTGGGTAAAGATAAGCTAAGAAAACGAGTGATTTTGTCCAACACTAAGCTGGCACGAATATCGCCCCAACCAAAGGCGATAATGTGTTTTTTCAACCACAAATAACCAAATAAGCAACCAACTTCAATGGCTCCACTGATCACCGTTGCAATTGCTGCACCGGTAATACCAAGGGCAGGAAAGCCTAGGTGACCGAAAATCAACACCCAGTTTAAAAACACGTTAGAGAGAATACCGATGCCGCTAAAGAAAGTACTCAACCCTGGTTGATGCATAGCACGTAATCCCACCGCCATACTGGCAACACACGCCACTGCGAACATACTGGCTGATGAAATTACCAAGTAGCTTGACCCAAGCTCAATCACCTCTTGGGAATCCGTGGTCAAGCCCATGATTGGCTGCGGAAAAAAGACGAATAAACAAACGGCCAGCGCGGCAAACACCATCGCAATCATCCAAGTCAGCGACGTACTTTGTCTTACGCCAATTTTGTCTCCCGCTCCCCAGTACTGCGCGGTAAGCAGTGCGCCACCCGTGGTCACCCCAACTAACATGATGGTGGTAACAAACGTCGCTCGAGCTGCGACTCCCACAGCGGCAATTTCGGCTTCACCAAGTTGCCCTAGCATCAATACATCGACTAGGCTTCGGCTGGAAAACATAATGCTTTGCAGCGTGATGGGAAGTGCTATTGCGAACAGTCGACGCAAAAAGGCTTTATCTGCGTGAGTTGAAAGTTGAGATAGAAAAGTCACGAGCACTCCAACGACAACTTATTGATAGAATGGGAAAAGTGTCTCATGATTATACCCAGCGGTGATTTTTCCACCAGCAATAAAAGGACGGATAATGAAAAAGGTGTTGGTATTAGGTGCCTCTGGTTACATTGGTTCTCAGCTTCTTCCTCAACTGCTCGACAAAGGTTACAGCGTAACCGCGACGTCTCGACATATTGATTATTTGGAATCTAGAACCAGCCCACATCCCAACCTCACACTGACTTACTTAGACTTGGCGGACGCAGAAAGTACACTTTCATTAGTTGATGACTTTGATTTGGTGTTCTTTCTGGTGCACGGCATGGCACAAGGTGATGATTTTGTTGAATACGAATTGAACCTTGCTTTGAACTTTAAATACGCATTAGAGCAAAGCCGTGTCAAACATGTTATTTATTTAAGTGCCATCCAACCACAAACTGGAAACTCGCGCCATTTAGCCGCTCGTAAAGCCACTGGAAAGATCATTCGACAATCCGGTGTTCCGGTGACAGAGTTACGTGCTGGTGTCATCATTGGTCCTGGCTCCGCCGCTTTCGAGATCATGCGAGATTTTGTCTACAACTTACCTATTTTGATTGCGCCTAAATGGGTCGACTCAAAAGCCAACCCCATCGCCCTACCCAACCTCAATCACTATTTATTGCAGTTGGCCGAAGCATCCCCCCCAGAAGAAAGCCAAATTTATGAAGTTGGAGGGCCAGATACACTCAGCTACCGCGAGCAATTTAAAATCATTTGCCGAATCACCAACAAGCCTTATCGGCTGTGGTCGACACCGTTGCTTACCCCCAAAATGGCATCGTACTGGCTCGGCTTGGTCACCTCTGTGCCAGCAAACATCGGCAAAGCATTACTCGCGGGGTTAGAGCATGACTACATCGCCGATTCCAAAGCGATTGAAGCACGATTTCCGCAAACGCTGATCAGCTACGAGCAAGCGGTATCCGACACCATCCAAGATGAAGGCACGTTTGTGCGCAGTAATGTTTGGGGCTTTGAGCCAGCGGCACTTCGTCGATGGCAACCGGGGTATGGCTACTACCCTAAACAAGCCGGTGCGAGCATAAAAACTCAAGCCTCCGCTGCGGCATTATGGAAAGTGGCTCAAAAAATCGGGAGTCGTGAAAAAGGCTATTACTTTGCCAACATTTTGTGGCGCACACGTGAATGGCTCGACATCTTTTTTGGTGGTGGGAAACCGATTCGCGTTTCTCCTCCGGGGCCGGAGCTCAAAGTCGGCGATTATATAGACTCTTGGAAAGTGATTCGCTGCGAGGAAAATCAGTTCCTCTCCCTGTTTTTTGGGATGAAAGGCCCAGGGCTTGGACGTTTAGAAATTACCATCAAAGACCATGGTGATGAACGAGAACTGGATATCACCGCTTGGTGGCACCCACAGGGATTTCTCGGGCTGCTTTACTGGTTTGCCATGATGCCAGCCCATCTATTCATATTCAAAGGCATGGTCAAAGCCATCGCGAAAGAAGCCGAAAGTATCAGTATTACTCCTCAGGAGGAACAGTCTCTGGAGAATCTAGAGAAATAGGCAGGTGATGAGCAATCCCCGCATGGCAATCAATGCACGATTGCTCTCGACTTTCCATCATCTGATGTCGACGCGCAACGGTTCGTCCTTGCGCTTCGAAATCCATCTTGTCAACGGAATGGCAATATCGACACTGTTTTGATTTATTCTCGATAAACTGCTGTGTGACTTCAGCAGCCAACCTCGGGCGATGCTCCGCCTCGAAGTTCTCAAGTGTAATGTCACCAGTCAGTTTGTGATAGATGTCGGCTGTAGCGCCTATTTTCAATGCGATTTTAGCAAAAAACTCCCTAGGGACATGGCAATCACTGCACGTAGCGGCAACCACACCCTGAGCATTTTTGAAGTGTGGGGATGCTTGGTACTCCTCAACTATCGTATCCATCCCAATATGGCAACTGTAACAAAACTCGTTGCTATTGGTGTAATCCATACCAAAGTGAAAAACACTGATTGCCGCACCACCAAGGATAAACGCCAATAAGCCACCAATTGGTATGCCGAGCATCCATTTTCTGTTTGGTTTACGCCATAAACTCATTGGTGTTCATCCCAAAGCAGCGCTAGCGGTAACTCGCATAGTATTCTATGAGCGCGTTTAAATCATCGGAACTAAGTCCTTTGAACGCCTCATCCATTTTTTTATCAACGGAGCGTTTGCCTTGCTTAAACTGTTGCAACGTAGTGGCGAGATAGCCCTTCTGCTGACCAGCTAAAATCGAAGCTTCATCCAGAGCGTTACTGCCACCATCCGAATGACAGTTCTCGCAGCTTTTCGCGTGGATAGCCTTACCTTTCATCGCTAACGCTTGATCAAAAGACTGCTTAGCAGGCACAAACTCAAGCCCAGCATAATGTTTTGCTAACTCTTCAATCTGCGCTTCAGATAAAGATTTGACTATCGTCACCATGTCGCCTTTTTGGCTCGTGTCTCCGTATACGTGATTAACCGAAGCTGAGGGTCTGCCTTCAAGGTAACGCAACATCTGGTCGAAAAAGTTGAACTCGGGAATCCCTGCGATGGTCGGAATATTCGTTTCTGAGCTAACACCGTTTGGTCCATGACAAGCTTCACATTCATGTTGTGAAATTAGCTCACTTGGTGACGCTAAACTGTGGGAGGCCAAAACTGAGCTAATGGCTAACACCGAGGAGAATTTTAGAGATAATTTAATTAGTTGGTGCATATTAGACTGACTCCGTAGTAATTACCTTTGTTAATCAAAACCAGACAGCGAATAAACGATAAGAAAATCATTTTATAAACGCGACTTAAAACCAACGATATCCAAGATAAAAATATTAAGCCGTCAACCATTTAAAGTAGCGTAGTTCAATACCCTTACTTTTTCTGCACCGACCTCTTCAAGAACAACAAACCTCAATGCAAACAATTGATTTAAAAACACAATAATTTAAAACCCAAAATTCACGCATAGAAAAAGCGGTTTATTTTAATAATATTTCATATTGCGTCTATACTCTTACAAGCCATGTATTTCGATTTATTCAAGCGATGTAAATATGGATATTTTGCTTTTGGCTTGAATACAAAATTAATATTTCAATCAATTGTTTATTGAAATATTTAACCATTCCAACGCATTCCCACTTACTTTAGGACGAATCGAGAGGGACTATGAACGGTTTAAAGTCGATCGCTACATTAATATTTTTTATTTTACTGCTCACCGGATGTGGTCCAGACAGCAAAAACGATCAAAATACACCACCACCTGCACTTGGTGATTTCGAGGTCAGTGTTTCCGAGCCATCATTGGTCACTCAAGAAACCGGAGAAACCAAACTGGTGGTCGATTTTACCGTCAAAGACGGCAGTGGCAGATCTCATGAGCTAGACGAAACGAAAGATTTTCGCATCGCACTTCTTAAAGCAATGCCCTCTCGTGTCGATACACAAAATTCGAGCGATCCAGCCTTTGCGTTCAATGGGCGTCATGGCAATACCTATTGGAAGAGTTTCCATCACTCAAGTAACACCGCAAATAACCGTGCCAGCATGGAGAGTGTTTGGGATGGAACACTAGTAAAAACAGACGGGGGATATCGCTACACGTTTGCCATTCCTGACGTTTTGAAAGTGCCCGATCCTTATACTGCCGACTCTTCTAGCAACAATGGTTTTATCGCTTGGGATGCGGATAAACTCCACCGAATCGTCATGGCGTATGGCGAGCAAGGCAATGGTTTTACCTACGTGTTTGAATGGGTGCCGCAAGAAAGTTCAGATACGGCTGTCTCCCGCAATGTGATTGAAACAGGCACCTGCGAAAACTGTCATATGGGCGAACCGCTTCATCATGGACCCGGCTATCGCTCAATTGATAACAACATTGCCGTTTGTACCGCTTGCCACAATGACAGTAATCCTGGCGCTGCGCCAGCCAGACGCCCTCTCGCTGCCGTTGTTCATCAATACCACGGTAATGTTTTCAAATTAGGTAGCGACAGAAATAACACCGACACTTACAAACAGCCTGTCGACGAGAATGACGTGCTCGTTACCGACATCAATGGTTTAGTCATTGAAGGCAACCCTTTCCCGCAAGATGCCCGCAACTGTACAACCTGCCATTCAACCGATGTCGCGAAAGCATCAGACGCCAACAATTGGTTTGAACACCCAAGCCAAGTTGCCTGTGAGACCTGTCACTTGTACAGA
Organism: Vibrio sp. YQ_11; assembly: GCF_043103065.1. Taxonomy (NCBI): domain Bacteria; kingdom Pseudomonadati; phylum Pseudomonadota; class Gammaproteobacteria; order Vibrionales; family Vibrionaceae; genus Vibrio; species Vibrio sp. YQ_11. The sequence goes on from NZ_JBICJM010000049.1 coordinate 212,554, forward strand.
GACAGAGGCGCGCATGATAACCAAGTCGGTACGGCTTGGGTAAGAAACGGCGAGCCACAAAACTCCTGCTCGGGCTGTCACCGACCTTATGACCGAGATGACAATGGCGATCCAATCATCGGCCAAGACGCAAGCCGAAGTGCTAAAACGGTTCACGTAATGCGTTTAGAGAATCTTGCAAAAGCGCGTGATTCGCTTGAAATCAACGTTGAAAGCGCGCGATTTATTGATGACCAGTTTGAGGTTGAACTAAGAGTGTCGAAAGCGGGCTCAGGTATTGGCTCCATCAACGAACTGACCCCTTTCATTAATGAACATGGGCACCTCAATTTGTTGCTGAACTGGGATAACGGCCAAGGCCCGATGGTCGCAAACAACAGTCTCAACGTCGCCGATGATGGCGCACTTGGTGACGGCTGTGAGGCTCAAGGAGAAGGCCTATTCTTGTGTCATAAAGACTTCACTGACGCTGTGATCAAGCCAACCTCCAACTCTACGTTGACGGTTAACATCGCCGACATGCCACTTTGCGCCAACCGTAGAGATGGCGAGCTCGCCGAATGCGTCACGTTTGAAGGCATCGATCTTATCAAATCGCCTTTCGTCATTGCCGCCAATAACGCATCCGGCTCGTTTGATTTGTCTGGTATCAACAAGCAACACAAACTGCCAGTGGGCGCGGACATTTCATCGTGTAACGATTGTCACAAAGAGCTGACTATCCATAAGCTTGGTGAGCATCCACATGCCGCCACCGACTTCCAACAATGTAAAAATTGCCATAACTCTGAACGTTCTGCGTTTTATCCTGGAATGGCGGCTGATCTAAAGTACCACGTGCACTCATTCCACACCTTTGGCTCCGCTCATAGCGGTGAAGCTTCTTTCCCTGGCGCAGTCAACAACTGTGAGGCCTGCCATACCAATGCTCAATACAACTTACCTAGCCAACAAAATACGCGCCCTTCTCTGGCAAGTGGTAAGTACTTTAGTCCTGCGTTAGTCGCCTGTGGCGCGTGTCACCTAGAGTCATCTTTAGCTAATGCTGACCCGGATTCCGTGGCAGGAGATGCGCCTCTGAACCATATGCTGAATCACGGCGCGGTATTTGGAGCAGACACAGCAGCACAAGCAACGGGCTCCGAACAATGTGCAACTTGCCATGCTATTGGTCAGTCACAAGGGGTAGATAAGGTTCACAAGGTATACGACTACCGTTGAATTCGTCATTGAACACAATGCTTTGACAATTAAGGACAAGAAAAGGAAGAGCTATGAAAGCAATGTTTCTGCGGTGGTTGGTAGCTGGGATGCTTGGGTTAGGCGTCATCTTCACCGTCAGTTCGGAAGATGTCGCCAAGCCAGAACCCGAAGCGGCAACGTTAACTCAAAAAGAAATTGAAACCATATTAGACACCAAGTTTTCCGAGGGTAAATATTCACGCCGCGGACCAGATGGCTGCCTTCGTTGCCATGACGAAACATCAGATAAACCTGCAACGGGTATTTTCGATAACATTCATGGCAAGTCCGCAAACCTGCATGGGCCAATGAATGATAAACAGTGTGAAGCATGCCATGGCCCAGTAAACAATCACGAGCGCAATCCACGAAAAGGACAAGTTCGTGAACCGATGATCACTTTTGGGCCAAACTCCCCTGTTCCGGCCGAAAAGCAAAACAGCGTGTGTTTATCTTGTCACCAAGATGCGAAACGCTCGACTTGGCATAGTAGCGAGCACGCTTTTGAAGGGCTGTCTTGTGCAAGCTGTCACCAACTGCATCAAAAAGACGATCCGATGATGGTTGCCGAAATGCAAGCAGACAAATGCATCGATTGTCACTCCCGCACCAAATCGGATATCCACAAACGCAGTCGTCATCCTATCATTGACGGCGTCATGACTTGTTCTAGCTGCCACAATCCACATCAGACATTAAATGAAGCGAGCCTGAACTGGTCAACCGTCAATAACGCTTGTTACGAGTGTCATGCGGAAAAACGCGGCCCATTCTTATGGGAGCATGAGCCGGTAACTGAAGATTGCACATCCTGCCACACACCTCATGGTTCAGTGAACAAAGCCCTGCTCAATAAACGGCTGCCAATGCTATGTCAGGAATGTCACCGTGTGCCACATGCAAACGTAGCCATTCCTGAAAACGACTTGAGAGTGCGTGGCGGAAGTTGTTTAAACTGCCACAATCAAGTGCATGGCTCTAACCACCCACGTGGTCAAACATTAAGTTATTAGGAGGGAAGCATGAAACTATCTCAACTGTGCATCGCTATTTCCCTTGCTTTTGCTGTGCAAGCGCACGCCAACGATTATTCGTTACAACGTTCTCAACCAGCCGACACTAGCCGCTGGCAGTGCAGTGAATGCAGCAGCGACGGCACATGGAGTGGAGAAGTCAGCGCGGGCGTCGGTTACCTTAACAACGACGGTTCCTCTCGATTCTATAATTGGAATCCGCCCGTTTACGGTACAAACTCTGACAATAAACACTTTAACGCTAGCCTAAACGCCGATATCGAACAATATGAAGACGAGGGATTCTACAATCGAATCGTCGTCGAAGATCTTGGTTTGCAACGCTTCTTACTGCAGTGGGAAATGGGCCAGTACGACGGATTACGTATCCTCGGCAGTTACAGTGAAACTCCGTATTTCTGGAATCAGTCCTCACTCAGTGCGTATCATCCAAGAGAAGATGCACTCGTTAGTGGTGACCTATCGAAATATGAAAACTCAGTGACGCGAGAGACGTTTAAGTTAGAACTCAAGTACACACCACATACGCCATGGAAGCCATATGCCTCCATGAAGCACGAACGTAAAGAAGGCACAACGTCGCTCTATTCATCGACCATTCCGGGTTACGCCAACGCGCCGGGATTCATACCCAAAGCCGTCGATCATGAAACCTTAAATACTCAAGTAGGAGTGAGCTACATTGAAGATTTGTGGCTGGTGGATATTGCGTATCGCGGCTCGTTTTTCCGCAATGACAAGTCCGCACTCTATTACGGCGGCATTACCAACCCTTACGCCAACCACATCGCGTATGAGCCTGACAACGACTTTCACCAGTTTGTTGTCACGGGGAATTATCGGTTGAATCAACAAACGTTCAGTGGCCGCTTACTTTGGTCACAAACGTCTTCTGAAGGCGGGTTAAATCCGTTTCCGCAGTCCCCCGTTAACTCCAATACATTCCATGGCGAAACCAACACTTGGCAAATGAGCGCGGATTACCACAACAAACTTTCGCGAGACACAGCTTTCGCCATTTCTGCGGACTATTCAGACAAAGACGATAACTCCGATAGAAACACCATCATCGGCTCTACAAGAGAAAAATACGACCACACAAAAACCAAACTGGAAACAACGTTAACGCATCGTGTTGCGTCTGATGTGAAAGTGAATGCTGGTTATCACTTCAAACAAGACGAGCGAAGCTATGCCGACCGAAAACGTACCGATGAACAACGCGTTTTTGTTGGTGCTCAGTACAGACCAAACAGTCCGTGGCAATTAGGCGGTAAAGTCTCCTACTCTTTCCGCGATGGCTCTGATTGGCAGGACGACAGCAGCGACTCGCCTAATTTGCGCCAATACTATTTAGCCGACAAAGAGAGGATTGAGCTCCGTGGCGACGGCAGTTATGACATGACAGACGATGTCCAGCTACTTGCAGAACTTTGGTACGGAAATGATGACTATGCAAAACCTGATATTGGTTTAAGCGAAGGGGAAGATTACGGCTACGACCTCAGCCTCAATTTCAATTTACTCGACGGATTAAGCGGGCATGTTTTTTACAATCAACAGATCATCCGCTCCGAGCAACAACAAGCAAACTCTGACATTGTCGGCTGGAATCGCTACACCACCAAGCTCAAAGATGACATCACAACCATTGGTTTTGGTGTGAGTAAAGAGCGACTGCTGGACGACAAACTTTCTATCTCATTTGATTACAGCTACAGCCAAGCGGACAGTAAATCTTCAACCACATCTGGTGGTTACCAATATCCTGATAACGAGGCGAACTCGTATCGATTTGAAGTCATCGCTGACTATGAAGTATCTGAAAATCAAAACGTGCAGCTTAACCTCCGTTATGAAGACTACTCAGAAGAGGATTACTTGTTTAACAACGAAACCGGAACGATGGGCGACGTTTTGCAAAGCTATGAAGGTCTGTATGGCGGCGTCTATTGGAAATATCGTTTTTAAACACTGAGTGACGTAACAAAAAAAGCATCAGACGTTTCAAGCGCCTGATGCTTTCGTATTTAAAGTCTACTGCTGTGAGAAGTTGATTAAGCTTGGAAGCTCAAAGGAATCTCAGCCAATTGGTTACCTTCGTTTGCAGGGAAGATAAGGTACTCACCGTGGTATTTCACCATCGATTTGTAGTCCGTCACTTTATGCACCATAAAGCCCGCTTGCGCTGCTTTCTCAACAAACTCAGCATGGTTGCCACGCACAAACCAGCTCATCGGTTTAACGAGCAACTCGCCGTCGAAGCAGCTTTCGCATTGGTCTGCACATAGTGCCAAAGAATTTTGACCTTCCGTGAAGATTTGGATTTTGCCACAACCAACCAATTGTTCAGAGGTAGAAACCTCCCAACCCGCTTGCTCCATTACGTCCAAAAAAGCTTCGACGTCAGAGTCTTTGATCACTTTTGAATCTTCACCTTCAGGGAAGAATTGCGCGTAGAAAGCAGAAATACGTTTGAAGATAAACAACAAACCAGCGTCATTCCCCTTTGAACGACCTGCCTTTTGCCAACGAGTTAAGTCATCGCCGACCGTTCGACCAAAACGCTGAGATTTCAGAGCTTTTGTTACCCAACGAACAAGATAGTGGTTGTTCGCCACTGGCGCATTGGCCAACTTGCCAGAACGATGTTCCTGCTCCAGTTCATTCAGAGCAGAGTTAACCAAGTTTTGAATTTCTTTGGTGTAATTCGACATTACGCCTTTCTTCCTAAAGTCCAATAAAACAGTGCTGAAAGCACAGAACAAGCAAACATAACGATGATCATAGGCCACGCAACATTACCTGGTAGTGATGCCACCAGCGCGCCAACCAATGAGCCGATACCGAATCTTAACGTCCCCGCCAGAGACGATGCCGTACCCGCCATTGATGGGTAGCCACTTAAAAGCAGCGCCATCGCATTACTACCAATCGTCGACAATGTGCCGATAAACAGCACAACAAAAGGCACGATGCCCCACAATCCGAAGTCCATCAACCAACTTACGAACAGACCAATACCCGCCAAAAGTTGCACGAACAACCCAAAACGAAGCATGGCATGAGAGCCCACTTTTTTCACCAAACGACCGTTAATGCTGGTCATGATGATCATCGCCACAATGTTCAAACCGAATAAGTAACCAAATTGGTCAGGTCGAACACCGTATAAATCAATATAAACAAACGAACCCGCAGTTAGGAATGCAAACATCCCCGAAAACGAGAATGCACCAGACAACATCAAGCCCAACGCTTCAGAACTTGAACACAAACGGGCGTAGTTTTTTAATGTGGTGCGAAAACGCAATGGTTGGCGGTTTTCTGGTTTTAGCGTCTCCGGAATTTTCCAAAACACCAGCAGAATGACAACCACAGCAAAGATAGCCAGCACCCAAAAGATGGAACGCCATCCGAACCAAATCGCTAGGTGACCACCGATCATCGGCGCGACCAAAGGTGCCATAGTGATCACTAAGGTGACGAAAGACATCGCGCGCGCAAAGTCTTCACGGTCAAACATGTCACGCACCACAGCTTGAATAATGACCGCCGCAGCCGCGCCAGCAAAACCTTGAGCGGTACGAACATAGGTTAACGCATCAATGCCGTTTGTGGTCGCACTCACCACCGCTGCTAATCCAAAGAAAAGCACACCCAAAATCAGTACCGGTCTGCGGCCAAAGCTATCGGCAAGCGGCCCATGAATTAACTGACCAATCGCAAAACCCGCCGTATAAGCCGTCAATGTAATTTGAACCGCACCAGGTGCAACGCCCAAATCTTTTGCGATGGTCGGCATTGCGGGTAGATACATGTCGATCGCCAATGGCGTTAGCGCGCCAATTGCACCGAGCACAAGAAACAGTAAAAAACTGATTTGAGATTGGGGAGCGCTTTGAGCTTTTTCTGTCATTCTTTTACCTCTAGTTGTGTCCTTGCCATCAGCCATTTCTTTTCAGAAACTAGCAAGGATGCTTCTCGTACCATTGAAAACAAAGCACAGTGCTTTGCTGATTCAATTTTCGAGGATCATAAGGACGAATGTTTACCAAGGTGGCCTTGACGAGCTCGACATAGAAAAGCGCATGATAACGATGCATGTTCACCCGATAATTGCGCGCAATAAACCAAAGATGACAGCATGATTGATTCACTACGAACGGATGTTTCGCGAGAAAAGTATGCGTGAGCCTGTGATAAAACACCGCGGCATATCACTGAGGTTAAGCATGCATACCGAAATTGTCTAGGCACGAAAACATTTTGGTAGGAATCGTCATTTTGAGCCAATTCCTACCAAAAGACTAGTTCCTGCTAGGAACTAAATAATTTCCGAGAGCGACGATTAATTCCACACAGAATCCACTTCTTCTTGAGTCAGATAACGGTAATCACCCGGTTCTAGAGTGTCATCCAACACGATATCGCCGATTCGCTCACGATGAAGTAGTTCTACTTTGTTACCAAGTGCAGCAAACATGCGTTTCACTTGGTGGTACTTACCTTCAACGATAGTAAGCAGTACTTCGTTTTCTGCTTCATTCACGATCTCAAGGTGCGCTGGTAACGTCGCTTCGCGTTCGTTTCTCAACTCAATACCTTGCGCAAACTTTTCAACGTAATCAGGTTGAATCGCATCCGCTAGCCACACGCGGTATGTTTTTTCGCATTTGTGTTTCGGTGATGTAATACGGTGAGACCATTGGCCATCATCTGTAATCAACACCAAACCCGTCGTGTCCACATCTAAACGGCCAGCGAAGTGAAGGTTTTCGACTTTAGGTTCATCAAGCAAGACAAAGGCCGTAGGGTTGTAACCATCTTCGTGTGAACAAACAAAATCCGCAGGTTTGTACAACATGATGTAACGAGGCCCAGGCGCACCGATTTCTCGGCCATCCCATTCTACAACACCACCTTCTGGCACTTTGAATGAACCACTTTTTTGTACTTCGCCATCGACGAGCACTTCGCCACTTTTGATGATCTTTGTTGCCTGCTTGCGAGTCGCACCCAGAGCATCACACAAATACTTATCTAAACGCATGAATACCTCATTGAATTATACCCAAGTGATCTCCGAATTACGGTTCAAAGGTCACTTGGGTATAAAAGTCAGGTATTATAGCCTTCCTAGTTCGAATAGTTGAGCAATTTCACATATTTTCATGTACACACTTCGCCCATATCAAGCTGACTCTGTTAAAGCCGTTATTCATTACTTTCGCAAACATTCCACCCCCGCAGTGATCGTACTACCAACTGGTGCTGGGAAAAGCTTAGTTATTGCAGAACTGGCACGCCTTGCCAAAGGGCGTGTGCTGGTTTTGGCCCACGTAAAAGAGCTGGTGGAACAAAACCACGCGAAATATGAAGGCTACGGTTTGAAAGGCGCCATATTTTCGGCAGGATTAGGAAGAAAGGAAACCGACCAACAAGTGGTGTTTGCCTCGGTGCAATCGGTAGTGCGCAATTTGGACTCATTCAAAAACCAGTTCTCACTTCTGGTTATCGATGAATGTCACCGTGTGCCAGACGATAAAAACAGCAGCTATCAAAAAGTGATTACGCACCTTCGAGAGCTCAACCCTGGCATCAAAGTTTTGGGCTTAACGGCAACACCGTATCGTTTAGGAATGGGATGGATTTATCAATACCACACCCGAGGTCAAGTACGCACCGAAGAGTCGCGCTTTTTCCGCGACTGCATTTTCGAGCTGCCGATCCGTTACTTGCTGGACGAAAACTTCCTCACCCCCGCACGCATGATGGATGCGCCCGTTTTGTCTTACGACTTCTCGCAGCTGAAACCCGCTAATACCGGACGCTACAAAGAAGCGGAAATGGACATGGTTATCGACAAAGCCAAACGCGCCACTCCTCAGATTGTGGAGCAAATCATTCAATACGCGAGAGAGCGTAAAGGCGTGATGATCTTTGCTGCAACAGTTCGACATGCTCAAGAAATTCACGGCCTGCTGCCAGAAGGCGAAACCGCCATCGTCATTGGTGACACTCCAACGCCAGAGCGCGATGCGATCATTCAAGCTTTCAAAAATCGTGAAATCAAATACTTGGTGAATGTCTCTGTGTTGACCACCGGGTTTGACGCGCCTCATGTGGATTTGATTGCCATCTTGCGCCCCACAGAGTCGGTCAGCTTATATCAACAAATTGTTGGACGAGGCTTGCGTTTATCGGAAGGCAAAAATGAATGTCTGGTACTCGATTACGCGGGTAACAGCTACGATTTGTATCAGCCAGAAGTAGGAGATCCAAAACCCGACTCCACCAGCGAGATCATTACTATTCCTTGCCCTGCTTGCGGATTTAACAACAATTTCTGGGGCAAATTGGACAGCAATGGCTTTTTACTCGAACACTTTGGCCGACGCTGCCAAGGTTACTTTGAAGATGAAGACACGGGCGAACGCGAACATTGTGGCTACCGTTTTCGTGCCAAATATTGCGGCGAATGTGGCGCAGATAATGATATTGCCGCTCGTATATGCCATGAATGTGATGCAACATTGGTCGACCCAGATAAGAAACTAAAAGAAGCACTGAATTTGAAAGACGCACTGATCTTCGAGTGCACAGAGATGGACTTGTCCGTGTTCAAATCAAATGACGGCAAATCACAGCTCAAAGTCACGTATTCGGGGGAACCATACCAAGGCGAAGGTCATGCGTTAGTTCATGAGTTTTGGTCATTAAACACCAAGAAACAGAAGCAAACTTTTAAAGACCAGTTTGTGCGCCCTCACCTTGCAGATAAACATCGCCCGTTTGAAGAAGCATCGCCTACACGAGTCGTCGCCAATCAACACCGTTTCCGTTTACCGCAGTTTGTCATTGCCAGAAAGTCTGGGCGCTTTTGGAAGTTGCGCGACAAGATTTTTGAAGATGAACTTAAATAACGCTCGATTCGCACCAGTGATTTTGCCAAGAGCAAAGTGAATGTGACTGAACCGACAGTTCACACGATGATTCACTTTCTGTTCATGTACAGCTAGATATAATTTTGCCAACTCTTCAGAAAAGGTTTTGCTATGTATAAACCAGTGACCTCTCAAAATCTTGCGTTGTTTTTCAGCCTCGCCCCGATGCTGCTTTCTGCACCAAGCTTCGCGCAGCAAAATGATATTTACACCACGCAAAATGGCCACGCCATCGTGCAAGATGTCGAAAAGCCCGGCACACGTATCGAATTTGATGAAGACCAAGATGAGGTCTACCGCGCCGTACAAAAAGGCTACATTCGTCCCTTCTCTGAGCTTTACGCGGCCGTCGAAAATGACCTTTATGGTCGCATCATCAAAGTCGAGCTTGAAGAAGATGACAATGAATGGGTTTACGAACTGAAAATACTCTTCAACAATAGCGTGTTGAAGGTCGAATATGACGCTGCCACATTGGAAATGCTGGAAGTCAAAGGTCGAAACTTCAATAAAGCTTTAAAACCACCACAAAACTAAATAATAAGAAACGCTGCCATGAAAATACTTGTTGTCGAAGATGATCCTCGTCTAGGCGAGCAAATTATCGAAACGTTGGAAAATAACGGTTGGGTACCTGAGCTATCACAAGATGGCATTGACGCGCTCTACCGAGCGACATCCGAAGAATGGGACGCGATTGTGCTCGACCTTGGTCTGCCGAAACTCGATGGCTTGACCGTTTTAAAGGGCATTCGAGATGAAAACATCAACACTCCGGTCGTGATCCTAAGTGCGCGTGATACCTTAACTCAACGAGTAGAAGGCCTAAACGCTGGCGCAGATGATTACCTGACTAAACCGTTTGAAATGGTTGAGCTTATCGCTCGTCTTCGCGCCCAACTGCGCAGAGCATCTGGTAACGCTTCTCCGGTCATGCAAATAGGCGATTTAAGCCTAGATACCAGAACCTCAAAAGTGATGTGGCAAGGCCAAGCAGTGAGCCTAACAGCACTGGAATATAAAGTGGTCGCTTACTTTATGCATAATCCTGAAAAAGTCATTTCACGCACGGAGCTTGTGGAGCACATTTACAAGCAAGACTTTGATCGTGACTCCAACACGATTGAAGTATTTATCGGTCGTATTCGTAAGAAAATCGCCCCAAAAATCATCAAAACCGTGCGTGGTTTAGGGTATCAACTGAATGCCGAATAAGAACAAACTGCCGCTGCATGCCTTAAAGCGCTTAAGTATCAAAAGCCGATTGGTGTTGGCGGCGGTTGTGTGGCTCACCGCCATGATCCTTGCTGCGGGTGTCACCATTCCTACCCAAGTTTATAACTATATGGTGGACGACACGCGCTCCCAACTGAGCATCTTTATGGATGAAATCGCCGCTCAATTGGAAGTCGATCATACAGGCCATCTTTCGTTAGCAGCTCAGCTGTCGGACCCTCGCTTTAGTCGCCCGTACAGCGGCTTATATTGGAGTGCATCGACAGATACAAGCCTCGAACGCTCTCGCTCGTTGTGGGATAAAAGAATCGAGTATAAAGGACTCGATAAAGATGCGTATGGTGCAAGAGACGAAAAACTGATTACTCTGGAAAAAGCGCTATATCTACCCGACTACGATGGCCCAATTCACATCATCGTAGGTATCGACGAAGAGCCAATAAAAAGCACACTGCAAACCCTTATTGGTCAACTCTGGCTAATTCTAGGATTGTTGTTTGCTGGCGTTCTGACTGTCATTCTCTTGCAAATCGTTTGGTCATTGAGTCCACTAACTAAACTGCAAAAAGAGCTGGCAGAGCTCAAAGCTGGAAATAAAAAGAGTTTAGAAGAAACTTATCCGAAAGAGATTTCGCCGCTTATTTCTGACCTCAATGCTCTGCTTTTCCACTATCAGGAGTTACTGGAACGTGCGCGTAACCACGCGGGTAATTTGTCACACGCACTTAAAACGCCGCTATCTGTGTTAAAAAATGAAGTGCAAACGCTAGAGCCCAAAACGCAAGCCCGCTTAAACGCCCCACTCAACCAGATTCAAGATCACATCGACTATCATTTAGGTCGCGCTCGAATGGCGGGTTCCATGAACATCCTTTCTGTCAAAGCCAATCCAGCAGAGCGAGTAGATGCTATCTCAATGGCGTTCGATAAAGTCTATGCCGAGCGAGACATCACCTTAGTTAATGAGCTTGATTCTGAGTTGAATGTTGCAGTCGAAAAAACCGACCTCGATGAAATGATCGGTAACTTGCTTGAAAATGGCTATAAATGGGCAAATAGCATGATTCGCGTCCACTCTACTCAGGATAAGGATAGTATCCACCTGATTATCGAAGACGATGGGCCTGGAATCCCTCAAGCGCAATTAGGCCAAGTCATCAAACGTGGTGTCAGATTAGACGAAACAACGCCAGGTTCTGGGCTCGGTTTAAATATTGTGAGTGAAATGGCGCACAGCTATCGAGGCCAATTGGCTTTGGAAAAGAGCAAAATGGGTGGCTTAAAAGCCACATTAACGTTGCACCGTAGCCGTACTTAAAACGAATCACGAAAGACTCTTTTTCATCGGTAAACGCTAATCAAACCGATGAAAATAGAAGCGATACGAGCATTTTTCACGCTAAGTGATGAAAACCATCAACTTCGGATCCGCCAAATGATGTGTTTTTATTGATTTAGATACGATTTGGGTTGCCCAATTCTAAGTGGAATGATAGTATCCGCGCTCGCTTGAACAGTTCCTGTTTCAAGCTTTACCACGAACAACAAGGTCGCATTGTTGATTGTGAACATTTGATTTTTACTAATTTGAGAGTAAATACTATGAAATTCGAAGCAGTAGTACGTACTGAACTAGGTAAAGGTGCGAGCCGCCGCCTACGTCACGCTGGCAAATTCCCTGCAGTTGTATACGGCGGTGAAGAAGCAGCAGTAGCTATCGTTCTTAACCACGACGACATCGTAAACCAAATGGACAAGCCTGAATTCTACGAAGGCATCGTTCTAGTTATCGATGGCAAAGAAGTTAAAGTTAAGCCACAAGACGTTCAACGTCACGCGTTCAAGCCAAAAGTTGAACACATGGACTTCATCCGTATCTAATTCCCTACCAAGGAATTAATCGGATTAAATCCAGACCTTTTGCATAAAAGATAATCGGATTTACCAACCGAGACATCTAAAAAATTTCAAAACCCCGGAGTCTTACCACCTCCGGGGTTTTACTATATATGGCATTTGATTTACGAACGGGCGATGTACTTCACTAAAGTGAGGTCCGTCAGCGTCATGCTATCAATCACTTCGGCTTCTTCTTCTCCAGTACGTACAAAACCACACTTCTTGTAAAAGTTCAGCCCTTGATTATTGGTGTTCAGTGCTTTCAGACTTATCTGCATAACTGGCGTGGAGAGTAGACGTGTTTCGAGCTCATCTAACAGCGCACTTCCTGCCCCTTGCCCATAATGTAACGGCGAGACATAGCAACACGTTACCAACGCCGTTTTATCTTCACTGGTGTGGTTAGGCAACTCGTAACTTAAAAACCCGACGATTTCCCCTTGTTTCTCAATCACAATCAATTGAGCCAGTTGCTCCGTCATAACTCGTGTCCACATCCTTTCTCGGCGCTCAATGGTAAACTGCTCTATATAGCTTTGTGGCATTAACCCTTTGTACGCCACCTGCCACGAATCGACATGTATTTTAGCAATTTGAGCTGCTTCTTCTCTGACAGCATTCCTTACAGTGTATCCCATTACTTTCCTTTCTATTCATCCTGAGTAAATACGCGCAATCGGTTATAAGCTTCAAAGCCCAAAGATTCGCACAACTTAATCGAAGGTGTATTTTCGATATTTACTCGGTATCTCACTTTACGATCTCGTGTTTTAGCCTCCGCCACTAAGTGTGAAAGCAAGCGCTTACCGTACCCTTTTTCTCTCGCTTTAGGGCTAACCAGTAACGATAACGACTCAAATGGCTCCTTTCCTTTGTAACAATATGACGCTAATGCCGCAACCAATTTACCCTCTTCTAAAATGCCATAGAAGAAGTGGCTATCGAGCTCGAAATCGGCTTTCTCAATATCTTCTGCGCTGTTACTACGTAAAAATGCGTCAAGCAACTCATTGTCAGATTCAATATTCAAAGTGAAAACATCAGCATCTTTATTGAAGGTATTATCATTAAATAAATGATAGTCGACGTCGTCATATTCGCAGAATAATTGCAGGTTATTTAATTTTCTCTCTAGCTCACTCGGCTGAAAATGTTTAATTTTATGCCAGAGATTTTCCGGACAGGATAAAAGAGTAAACGCATCAGATTGGAATAAATAAACAGCGGTGTGTTCGGAAAACCTTTTCCAAAATTGGGAGTCATAGTAATAACCGTTGTACGGTTTTTGACTGAGTTCAAACTGATTGCGCCAAGAGCAATCGATTTCTGCTGTTTTCGCAGATGATTTTATAAGCATCCCTACCTCTCTACCTTTGCAGTAGAAAATTATAACTATTTGTTTCGTAGGAACTTAGAAAAACATGAATTTGGCAAAATAATAACCAAACTTAGCGTCATACCTCACCAAAATGCGTATTGATTCACATAAACAACACGCATTCAATTAACTGCCTCACAAAAAATAGCTTAAGCCACATAAAATAAATGCTAAATACCAATTCTGTTTATTTATAGACGTAGTTTGCATGCTTATTAATTCGTATCTTCGATAGAAGTATAAATAAGAGATAGATCACTAAACTTTCACATTAATTCCGTATATTTCACGCCGTAACAATAACAAAATCACAAAGAAAGGATCCCTTATGAAGTTTTCCAAATCTCTATTGGTAGTGGCAGTGGGCGCTGCGCTAGCAGGATGCGGCTCAGACAGCGACAATTCACCAGTAACCTGTGAGACTGCAGATTCTTGTACTAAATTCACCGTTCTACACACTAACGACAACCATGGCCGCTTTTGGGAAAACAGCAAAGGCGAATACGGCATGGCTGCACGCAAAACTTTGATCGACTCTATTCGTGCAGAAGTGGAATCAAGCGGTGGCGAAACCATTCTATTGTCTGGCGGTGATATCAACACAGGTGTTCCTGAGTCAGACATGCAAGATGCAGAACCGGACTTCATAGGGATGAACCTGCTTGGTTACGACGCAATGGCTGTCGGTAACCACGAGTTTGATAACGCTTTAGATGTTTTGAACAAGCAGATCCAATGGGCTGACTTCCCTATGCTCGCTGCAAACATCTACAAGAAAGACACCGATGGTAAAGTAACCGACGAACGTTACTTCGCGCCTTACAAAGTCTTCACGATTAACGGACTTAAAGTTGCGGTTGTTGGCCTAACAACAAAAGATACAGCGAAACTAGTAAACCCAAGTAACGTTGCTGATATCTACTTCGAAGATCCTCAAGTTGAAATCAAAAAAGTACTTAAGGAAATCGAAGCAAACGAAACTGTCGATCTAGTTTTTGCAACAACACACATGGGTCACTACCAAGATGGTAACCATGGTAGCGAAGCACCAGGTGACGTTTTATTAGCGCGTTCTCTTGAAGAAGGCCAACTAGATGCAATTATTGGTGGCCACTCACAAAACCCAGTGTGTATGGAGCCGGGTACTAACGAATACGCAGACTTCAAACCAGGTGACGAGTGTGCTCCAGACCAACAAAACGGCACATACATCATGCAAGCGCATGAGTGGGGTAAATATGTTGGTCGTGCAGACTTCGAATACTACGATGGCAAACTGCACCTAGCAAACTACGCTTTGATTCCAGTTAACCTAAAGGCAAAAGATGCAAACGGCGACTACCAATTCATCGCTGAAGAAATCAAGCCAGATGCTGTAGTTAAGCAAATTCTTCGTACTTACCAAGAGCAAGGTCAAGATCTGCTTGACGTTAAAGTATCTTCTACGGATGGCAAACTTGAAGGCGACCGCGGTGTAGTTCGCTCACAGCAAACGAACCTTGGCCACCTACTAGGTGAAGCGTACCGTACATACGAGCTAGTGAAAGCAGACTTTGGTGTGATGAACTCCGGTGGTGTTCGTGATTCAATCCAAGCTGGTGATATCACTTATCGTGATGTACTAACAGTACAACCATTTGGTAACTTCGTAACAAAAGCGACCATGACAGGTAAAGAAGTAAAAGAATACCTAGACGTCGTTGCTACGAAATCTGCGGGTTCTGGTGCTTACGCTCAACTAGACAACATCACTCTAGATGTAGATTGTGATGCTGGCTCAGTAACTATTACTGACATTAACGGTAAAGGCTTCAACCTAGACGCAACTTACACGTTCGCTGTAATTAGCTTCAGCGCTGCAGGCGGTGATGACTACCCAGTTATCCAAGTTGAATCAACTCAAATGACAGACGCATCAGTACTGCGTGAGTTCTTCGTAAACAACCCGCAAATCTCGGCGGATAGCTACAACAAGAACCTAGACAACATCAAGTACTTCAGCAATAGCCAAGCAGTGAAAGGCTGTCCTGCAACTGGTAGCTAATACTCTACACCTTACGCTCTGACTAGAATGGTTCTATCGAATCAATCCGTCAGAGCTCCTAAATCAAAACCGAAGCTTTGTGCTTCGGTTTTTTATTTTCGATAAATTGCTGATAATTCTCCACCTTCACAATCTGTTCAAAAATTGTTCATTTGTGTTGTTGACGCCCCTGTGCTGGGCTTCTATGTTTGATAAGGTCTTTCAAATATGCAGGCTCATCGGCTAAATTTCGCGAGACATTTTTATTCGCATAGTCAATGATTCTGAGAAAGATGTGAATGGCGTTACAAGCACTGCTCTCAAACAATTTGTCTTTGGACTTCAAACGATGGTGATGTGCCTCCACGTGCACGCCAATGAGCAGCGATCTGGACGTCAATGTGTTCAAACTGCTGCCATCGAGTTCTGGAGGTCAAAAATGAAACGAGCCAGCAATAGCTACAGACTCCAAATGATCAAAGAAGTGGTCATCCGCCGAGAACGTGAAGCATGTACCGACCCTATGGCAAGGTACATTCACCAGTTAATGGATGAGCTTCCAACAAGCAAATTAGAGGTTGAGCTCAACCATCGATTTGCAGGAAATCACTTTGACGAACAAGCGGGAGGCTGGGTTAGCGACCGTTGGTCGATGAAATAACGCCAATTACCGATTTATAGGGAAAAATGGATAGGAGATTCCCGGTTCTTAAAGGATACCTTGCCGGGCCGGGAATATGTAAAAAGCAGAAACAAGAACAATGGCGTGTCCGCACCTTAATTAGAAATGCTTCTAAAACAAATCTTGTTGAGGTGATGAATTATCTTGAAGCTGTTCTGGCTTCGTCTTCCCTGCCAACATCTTTCTTCTGTATCTTTGACGACACAACTTAATAACGTGCAACTGCTGAGCGGGGGTTAAGTTCAGCCAATTAAACCGCTCCTCTCTTTTTCTCATACACCCCTTGCAATACCCTTTTTCATCGGAGGTACATACTCCAACACAAGGGCTTGGGACAGTGAAAAATTCCAGTTGCTCCATACTATAAACGCTCTTTCCATGTTAGGGCGTATTTGCCTAGTTTAAATAACTAAACGAGAAGATTACTCACCGACAAAATCTGTTATACACTTCGTTATGTCAAAAACATACGAAACCATAACCGTATGCTGACAAAAACAGTGTTTTATTACTTATACTTACCGCGTTTCTAAAAACGGAGTCTATAAAATGAAGCTTAGCCTAAAAACGTTAGTTACAGCAATCTCTCTCCCTGTTCTTATGACTGCTTGTGCTAGCAACGGTGATGATGTGAAAGAAATTACGGCTCAAGACTTACAGCACCACAACTGGGAACTTGTTCAAGTTGATGGTAAGAATATCGTTCTAGACGAAAACCAAAAAGCGGCTCGCCTAGAAATCGGTGAAAACCTAACAGCAAACGGCAATGCGGGTTGTAACAACTTCTTCGGTCAAGCTGAGCTGAAAAACAACCAACTACGCATCGAAAAAATGGGCATGACCATGAAGATGTGTATGGAAGATCAAATGAAGATCGAAAATGCAATGACACAAACACTATCTAACTGGAGTGACATCACTCTAACTAAAGATGGTCTTGTTCTGAAAAACGCCTATCATGAATTGACGTTTACTCTACGTGACTGGGTAAACTAATCCCAAGTCAGTAAACAAAACCATTTTTAAAAGCAGCCAACTGGCTGCTTTTTTTATACCTAAATTACGTGCCCTACTTTATGAATCAATGCCGCTAAACTTTCTACTTCCAACTTCTTCATTACATTGGAGCGATGAACTTCTATAGTGCGAAGCGAAACACACAGTTGGTTCGCCATATCCTGATTTTTCATCCCTTTAACCACCAGAATCAGTACTTCTTTTTCTCTTCTAGTAAGGCTTTGAAGAGTTAGTTTTGCACTTTGTTTTTCTTGGTTTTTTAGTGAACATTCCATAGCATTATCGATTGCCGCCACTAAAGCATTACCGTCCACAGGCTTTTGAAAAAAGTCCAACGCGCCTTCTTTTAAGGCCTCGACTGCCATTGGAATATCACCGTGCCCAGTCAGATATATAACGCTGATTGGACTGCATTGATTACGCATTAACAGGTGAAGCTCCTGCCCACGCATTTCTGGCATTCGGCTATCCAACAATACACATCCAGCTTGATGCAGATTCACACTCTGTAAGAAATCTTGCCCGTTTGAATAGACATCGACGCTATAACCATAACTTTCTAACATAAAGGCCATTGATTCTAAAACAGGCACTTCATCGTCAACGATATAAAGTGGACAAAGATTACGACTCATTCTGAGCTTCCTGATATGGTAAAACGATAGTCACTTGGCACCCAGATGGGTCAATTGACCTAAAATTGATGGAACCTTGGTGCGCTTCAATTACATCGCGACAAATAGCAAGCCCTAACCCTAGGCCATTTTCCTTCGTGGTATAAAAAGGCTGATCAAGAGGGGTATTTTGCTCTTCGAACCCGACCCCGTTATCCATGACATCAATGATGACAACGTCATCACAAAAGCTGATATGGAGATCAACAAACAACTCTTTTTGCGAAGTCGAATGAGCAAGACAAGCATCTTTGGCATTATTAAGCACATTAATGATCACCTGTTGCAATCCGGTCACATCCGCATAAACGTTTTGTACCTCGCCAGAATACATCACACCTAGTTGGATATTGTGACGTTGGAACTCATAATCCACCAACTTCATTGCATCATTGATGACGGCAGGTAAGTCAACCCAGCTTTTCTCGATTGGCGTCCGGTGAATCAAACTACGTAAACGCTGCACTATGTCACTCGCAGACGTCACTTGTTGTTGAATTTTCTCTATTATCGGCAACATTTCCTCGGGTGTAGTGCCTTGCTCCATCCGCATCTTTGCACCTTGACTGTAGTTTTTAATCGCAGCCAATGGTTGATTAATTTCATGTGCGATACTGCTGCCTAATTCTCCCACAATCGTAATACGTTGAGCATGTTCCAACATGCTACTCTTGCGACGTAAATCATTGAGGGTAGCTTTCAACTTTTCTCTACTACGTTTGAACGTCCACTCTAGCCAAAAGTGATAGATAGTCAGTAACACCAATGTTAGCAGCGCTGCGATAGCGACTGCTTGGTTTTTATGTAGCCACTCTTGAACTTTTTGCGCCCAAGGTTTCTGTAAGGGATGTAAGTCCAAATGCTTGTAGACTTTATCTACGTTAACGCTAGGCGCAGGTAGCGTCCAACCCACATTGTTGGCAGCAATAGCGGCTGAATGATCTGCAGGCATTGCAAACAGGGTTTGTGCGACCTTTTGCCCAACATCTACCGGAGCACGCTCCGTCATGGCCATGGTCCAATTTGGGTACAGAGGAGTACTAACTGCGCAAACGGAATCAGCAGGCCTTCTTTCGTTGAGCACTCGCAAATTATGCAGCTCTATCTTGCCTTCGGCCGCCATGTTTTCCAGCGTACAAGCAGGAACAATTGCAACATCAATTTGGTCGTCGATCACATCGAGAATCAACTGATCGGTCGGTGGGCCAGTAAAGTGGATTGTTTCAAAGAACGATGAGTTGAAATACCCAAGTTTGTCGAGCTCATAACGTAGAGCAAGAAAACCACCAAACGCCTTTTCTGATACAGCAGCGATACTGGCTTCATTGATGTCTCTCAGTGTTTTAAAAGGCGATTCTTCACGCACAACAACGACTGATGCTATCGACTTGTTCGGCACATTGCTGTAAGCCGTTTTCTGCGTTGCTAGCCAGTTAATAGGGTACTCACGAGCAAGCTTAGTTGCCTGTCCTGGACTCGTTAATATGAAATCCAACCAACCGTGTAAAAGGCTTCTTCTAGTTGGTCAAAATCGTAAGTATGTAAGTTGAATTCATAGCTGGGGTTTTGTTCTTCCAACCATGTCATTGTGGGTTGCCAAGATTCTTTAGCGTGAGAATGCCCTCTCAATGCCAGCACACCTACATCAAATGTTGTCCTATCAGACTGATGTTCTGCTTTGACTTGAGAAATACAGGTAAAACAAACAAATACAATAGAATAAAGGAGTTTCTGAAAATAATTTTTAGTCACTTAATAAAGCACAACGACAGCGTATTGGTTTCGCATTTTAGCACCGTTCCCCTCTCTAACTTTGTTGCTTTAGATCAATCCCACATCATTATTGTGGGAAACCACAATACCACCTAACTATTGATTTCCTCAGAATGCCTTACCCACAAAGGGGTAGAGTGCATTTCCGCTTATTTTAAGCCATGAACACCAAAAATGATTAAGAAACGTTCATGCCTGTACTCCCCCTTCAAAAGCATTCTATCTGTCGAAACATCAAGGATTCGGCAGCAAAACTTTAAATTAAAATACGGAAGCAACTCATGAAAAAATCGACAATTGCGTTGGGTGTGTTGGCCGCTGTCGCAGTGGTTGGCTACTCAGCTTACAATACGATGTTCTCAGCTGAGGCTGTAATAGTGGATGCTGCTGCTCAAGAGCAGAAGTTCACACAATACGCTCACCCAGAACACTTCATTTCTGCACAACAACTGAAATCGCTGATGGATGGTGACAAAGACGTGGTTGTGATCGGTGCGCTAAACCCTATCAAACCAGATAGTCCTATTTCTGGTTCTTACACTATGTGGCGTAACGATTACTCAGCGACTGAAGACGCCTACGACTTCGGCGGTATGAGTAATAGCACAGAAGAAATGGAGACAATCCTAGGCAGCTTCGGCGCAACAACAGACAGCACAATCGTCGTCTACGCTGCGGGCTCACACCACGATGCTGCGCGTCTTTACTGGCAAATCCATAACCTTGGCCATCAAGATGTTCGTTACCTTGACGGGGGCTTGAACGCTTGGATGGGCGCTGGCTACCCAACTGGCTCTGCAAACCAAAGCGTTGCAGCGGTTGAATACAACGCACCTAACACACAACAAGAGAACAATGCCCTAGCAACTCTAGACATGGTTATCGCAGCGCAAAACAACCCTGATTGGGTGATCCTAGATACTCGCGGCAACGACGAGTTCAACGGTGAAGTTGCGGTTTCTGGCGCATACGGTCCGGGCACTATCCCAAGCAGTGTTCACATTAACTGGACCAAAGCGTTGAACGAAGACACAACGCTGAAATCAGCAGAAGAACTGCAAGCCCTTTATAGCGACATCATCAAAGGTAAGAAAGTTATCGCTTACTGCCAGTCTGGTGTTCGCTCTGCCCACACCACCATGATTCTTACTGAAGTACTAGGTGCAGAAGGCGTCTACAACTACGACGGCTCATGGATCGAGTACAGCCATGCTCACTACGAGCAAAAGAATCCTGAAGTGAAAGTTATCAACGGCAAGAGCTAATCAACACGGAACCACAGTGAATGAACAATGTAATTTTTAGCCAAAAGCTATTCGACACCGCTCAAACGATTGTCGATGGTTGTATGGGTGATGCCGATCCGGCATGTCAAACCGCATGTCCAATGCACACGGACGTAAAGCAGTACGTTCGCATGGCAGGCGAAGGGAATTTCCAAGGTGCTCTGGATCTGATCCGCAGCAAATTATTCCTTCCTCAAACTCTTGGTCGTATTTGTGCCCACCCTTGTGAAGCGTCTTGTCGTCGCAACACAGAGTTCGGTCAACCAATCAGCGTAGCGGGCATCAAACGTTTCGTTGCAGAGAAAATGGATAACCAAGATCACTGGGATCTCAACATTGCGCCTCTGACGAACAAACACATTGCGATCGTAGGTGCAGGCCCTGCTGGCGCGCAAGCGGCTATTGAGCTTCGTCGTCAAGGCCACGAAGTAACGATTTACGAAAAGCTAGACGTATACGGCGGCATGATGCGTGTGGGTATCCCTGAATACCGTTTACCGCGCGACGTTATCGACTTCGAATACAGCTACTTGGCGATGCTGGGTATCAAAACTCAGTTCGGCGTTGAGATCGGCAAAGACATTAGCTTCGACACTCTACGTAGCGAACATGATGCTGTGATTCTGGCTCACGGTGCACACGTCGGTTCGATCATCCCTCTGCCGGGTCATGACAACGATGGCGTGTTTTCTGCGGTTGAATACCTAAAAGAGATTTCTGAAACTCGCCAATTTCCACGTGCAGGTAAACGAGTGATGGTTGTCGGCGGTGGTGACGTTGCAATGGACTGTGCGCGCTCTTCATGGCGTATTGGTGCAAGCGACGTGTACCAATGCTCACTTGAGAGTATTGAAAACCTGCCAGCAAGCCAAGTCGAAATCGACGAGTCACTAGAAGAAGGCGTCGAGTTCAACGCAGGTTGGGGCCCAGTTGCTATCGAACACGAGAACGGCAAAGTAACCGGCATCACTATCAAGAAAGTCCTGTCTATCTTTGATGAGCAAGGCAACTTTGCACCTCAGTACAGCGAAGAAAGCAAAACCATCTCTGTAGACACCATCGTTTTTGCAACCGGTCAAATCGTGGCAGACATTACTGACGGTGCACTAGAGCAAACTCGCGGTGGTCGTTACGTGGTCGATAAACAAACACTAGCATCGAGCCTAGAAGACGTCTTCGTAGCCGGTGACGCGTGTGGCGGTAACATCGTGATTGAAGCGATGGCATTAGGTCGTAAAGCCGCAATGAGTGTTGAGCGTTTCCTAACGACTCGCCCACTAACTGAATACCGCGACTTCGAGCAAGAATACAGCTACTCATCTCGCCTAGACGTACCACTACCAAAAGGTACGGTAGATATCCCTCGCCTACACGGTGAGTTACGTGACGCAGAAGAGCGTAAGCAAGATTTTGCCCAAGTGGATTTAGGCTTTACTGAACAACAAATCAAACAAGAAGCATCTCGCTGTCTGCAATGTAGCTGCAAGCTATGTATGACCGAGTGCATCATGATGAACGACTTCAGCGACTGTCCAAAGACCATCTTCTCTGACTTCGTGAACAACAAGTCGATGGATCCATTGCTGGCTTACTCATGTAACGCCTGTGACCAGTGCACCATCGTGTGTCCGAAAGACTTCCCGATGAAGGAAATGTTCCTAGGCGCACGTGCTGACTTTGTTAAGGCAAACAATGGTGAATCACCAATGCCGGGCCATAAAGCGATCAATATGCACCAGAAACTGGGCTTCTCAAAAATCTTCACTATGGCAAAACGAGCGGTATCGACAAAATGAGTAATAAAGTATTTATGCCAGGATGCAGTTTGCCATCCTATTCACCAGAAGGCGTAGCGGCCATTGCGAGCTACCTAAAAGAAGTATTCCCAGAAATGGGCGCAGTACAGAAATGCTGTGGCAAACCGACCGCGGCTATCGGCCAAACAGAGAAATTCAAAGAACGCAACGGCCAGCTTCAAGCAGACTTCGACAAGCTAGATGCACAAGAAGTCATCGTGGCGTGCCAAAGCTGCTACGGCATGATCAAGAAGTCTGGCGGCACACAAAAGCCGGTTTCATTATGGAAACTGCTTCCAGAAATCGGTTTGCCAGAAGCGCTACGCGGCAAAGCAAAAAACAGTGACGTGGTGTTTACCATTCATGATTCTTGTTCGACTCGCTACGAGAAAGAACTGCAAGACGGCATTCGCTGGATCTTAAACGAGCTTGGCTACAAAACCTCTGAACCAGAACACACACGTGAAAACACGCGCTGTTGTGGTTTCGGCGGCATGGTTGTACCTGCAAACCCTGACGTGGCAACGCGCGTAATCAAGCGCCGTGTTGAAGAGTTTGAGACAGACTACGTTGTGGTTTACTGCTCGGCTTGTCGTGCATCCATGATGGGTGTTGGTACGAAATCTTGGCACATTCTAGATCTAATGTTCGGCCCGGTGATCATGCAAGGCGATGAACCGCCAGTCAACGTACTCGCTAGCCCTGTGAAAGCTTGGTTCAACCGCTACAAATCAAAAGCGGGTCTGATCAAGTGTATGTCTGTGTAGCTATGTCTATGTAACTACTTCTTTGTAGCTATATCTTTTTAATTATTAGGTTTAAGTGAAGTTGAACTTATGAAATTCGTAAAAATCGCTCTTATCGTCGCTGTTGTAGCTATTGCTCTGTTCGCGGCAAAACAAACTGGTATTCTTGAAATCATCACTGACATCAAGAGCCTACAAGATTGGATCGCAAGCTTTGGGGTATGGGGTTACGCCGTATTCGTAGCAGCATTCGTGTTTGCGTGTGTTTTCCTACTACCGGGCAGCGCGTTCACCATTGTGGCAGGTATCGTATTTGGTCCTATCAAAGGTGGCGTATTGGCGCTGTTTTCTGCAACGCTTGGCGCGGTGGCGGCATTCATCGTGGCGCGCTTCCTACTGCGTAATACCATCATGAAGAAGTTTGGCGACAACCCAATCTTCAAGAAAATCGATGACGGTGTAGCAGCAAACGGCACCAGCTTCTTGATTCTGACTCGTCTTGTGCCTGTATTCCCATTCAGCCTACAAAACTACGCTTACGGTCTAACCAGCCTCAACCTTGGCACTTACGCTCTGGTTTCTCTGTTGACCATGGCACCAGGCGCATTCATCTTCGCTTACATGGCGGGGGATATTGCGACAAACGGCGTGTCTGTGATGTTGCTAGTGAAATTTGCGGTTGCGGGTCTTGTGCTGTTTGGTATGTCTCTGGTTCCAAAATACATCGCGAAGAAAAAAGGCATCAACATGGAAGAATTAGCGAAGTAGTCCGGTCTATCCAACATTGATGCTAAAAGAGTGCAGCTATCGTGCTGCGCTCTACCCTTTACATCATTGATAGTAATTCCCTGAATCAATTAATAAATCCTATTGGGATTCACATTGATAATACCGCGAGATAGATTACTATCCTTGTGAAGGACAGAGGCTATTCGTGAACAAACTCAGCGAAGCTTCAAACAAGAACCAGAAGAAAAACACGGACTACGTATGAAAAAGCTACTCAGTACCATTGGCATTTTAGCCACCACTTTTGCAACTTCATCTTTTGCTGACTCATCGGCCGCTAGTGAATGGCAAAAAATCGAACAACAAGCTGACGGACAAACCGTCTATTTTCATGCTTGGGGTGGTAGCCAAGAGATCAACCGCTATATCCAATGGGCAGGCAAAGAGCTTAAATCTCGCTACAACGTGACGTTAAATCACGTGAAAGTCACTGATATTTCCGAAACCACCACTCGCCTAATTGCAGAAAAAGCCGCAGGCAAAAACAGCGGTGGCAGTGTTGATATGGTTTGGATCAATGGCGAGAACTTCAAATCAATGAAGGATAACCAATTACTGTTTGGTCCTTTTGTTGAAGGTTTGCCAAGCTGGCAGTACGTTGATAAATCATTGCCAATTGATGTGGATTTTTCAGAGCCAACTGAAGGTCTGGAAGCACCTTGGGGTGTGGGGCAATTAGTGTTTATTCATGATGAGCAAACCCTGCATAACCCTCCTCGATCTTTTGCTGAAATGCTGAGTTACGCAAAAGCGTTTCCAAATCGCCTAACTTACCCTCGCCCACCAGAGTTTCATGGGACAAGCTTTATTAAAGCACTGTTGATTGAGTTGACCAACAACGATCCCGCTTTGCAAAAACCAGTCACTGGTGAAACATTTGAGCAAATCACTCAACCGCTATGGGCTTACCTAGATGAGTTCCATAAAGTTGCTTGGCGTGGCGGTAAGCAATTCCCAGGAGGGACGGCTGAAACGCTTCAATTACTGGATGATGGTCAGATTGATCTTGCGATTACCTTTAACCCAAACGCGGTTTTTTCTGCGCAATCGAGTGGTAATCTTGCAGAAAGCACCAAAGCGTATGCGATGGACGCAGGTGCACTCTCAAACATTCACTTCTTAGCGATTCCTTGGAACGCAAATGCCAGTGCCGGTGCGCAAGTTGCGATAAACTTTTTATTGAGCCCTGAAGCACAATCTCGCAAAGGTAACCTTAACATCTGGGGCGATCCTTCAGTGCTAAGCAGCCAATACCTAACAGGTTCGGCTAAAAATACTCAACAATTCAAATCTATCGCTGAGCCGCATCCGAGTTGGCAATCTGCCTTAGAAAAAGAATGGTTGAAACGCTACGGGAATTAATAAGAGCCCATGTTAAGAGCGCTATATTTAATCATTATCGCTGTTTGTATTTTACCTACCATTCCGGGACTACTCGGAGTGGTGGTTTCTGCGCTCGGTTATGTACCTCCTATCGGCTTGCACCACTTTTCTTTGGATGGCTTTAACGCTGTTTTTGATTGGGAGGGTGTTTGGACATCCATCGGGCTGACTTTCTACTCTGCCATTTTTAGTAGCTACTTGGCTTGCTTGATCACATTTGCAATTTTGCAAGCATCGTGGGGCAGCAAGTTTTGGCGAAAAATTGAAGTTAGCCTCTCGCCACTTCTCGCTATGCCGCATGTCGCGTTTGCAATTGGCTTTGCGTTCTTGTTTGCACCAACAGGTATGGGCGTTCGTGTTCTCAACCAACTGTTTGGTTACGATCCCAATGCACAAACGGTGAATGACTTATCATTGCTGATTAAAGACCCGCATGCACTCGGTTTGGTCATCATGCTTGCGATTAAAGAAGTGCCGTTTTTATTGTTGATGAGTATTCCAATTCTTCAGCAATTGAAAGTCGATAAGATTGAAAAAGTCAGTCATTCGATGGGCTACAGTTCGGCGCAAGCGTGGTGGAAATGCGTATTCCCACAATGGATAGCAAAACTGCGCTTTCCAATGCTGGCGGTATTGGCTTACAGCTTGTCGGTTGTCGATGTTGCATTAATTATTGGCCCTACCAACCCACCAACGTTTGCGGTTTTGGTATGGCAGTGGTTTAACGACCCAGATTTATCGCTACTACCAAGAGCTGCCGCAGGCGCGGTCGTGTTGTTTGCAATCGCTAGCCTTTTGATTGGATTTGCACGCTTGATGGAATGGTGTATTACCAAAGGCTTCAAACGCTGGCAGTACTCTGGTCGAAACGGGTTTCGTTTACCCGGTAAAACCCTATTTTCACTGATTGCGCTACTCGCACTT
The DNA here is from genome assembly GCF_043103065.1 of Vibrio sp. YQ_11. NCBI lineage: Bacteria > Pseudomonadati > Pseudomonadota > Gammaproteobacteria > Vibrionales > Vibrionaceae > Vibrio > Vibrio sp. YQ_11. Next base: position 239,383 of record NZ_JBICJM010000049.1, read on the forward strand.
CTAATGATTCCACTCATGGTGGTGTGGAGCTTTGCTCAACGCTGGCGCTTTCCAGATTTACTACCGAGCCGCTATAGCCTGCGTTTTTGGGAATACGAATGGCACAGCATTCTTGGCACGCTGGAACAGAGCATGCTAATTGCCGTTATCAGCGCGACCGTCGCTCTAGCCCTTGCCTTGATCGCACATGAGTATCGCCTTCGTTATCGCTGGCAGGTGCCCGGTTACATCATCGCCATCCCAATGCTGATTCCTCAGCTATCCGTGCTATTCGGTATGCAAGTAGTGACGCTGTACTTAAACAGTAACGCGTATTTCTTTTGGGTATGCTGGGCGCACGTATTCTTCGCGTTCCCATTTATTTACCTCTCGCTAGACGGTCCATGGCGCAGCTTCGATAACGGCTTAACTCGCGTCGCACTCAGCTTGGGTAAATCACCGATGCAAGCTTGGTTAAAAGTGAAACTGCCAATCCTCCTACCTGCGATTGCATTCGCATGGGCTGTCGGGATTAGCGTAAGTCTGGCGCAATACCTGCCGACATTGGTGCTAGGGGCTGGGCGCATTAGCACCATCACCACCGAAGCCGTTGCGCTATCCAGTGGTTTTGACCGACGTGTCACCGCGATTTACGCCATTTGGCAAGCACTCTTGCCGTTCTTGTTCTTCTCTTTTGCGATACTACTAAGCCGCTTACACGTGAAGTATCGCCGCTTGTCTATAAAAGGTTTACTACTGAATGAGTCTTTGTCTCGAAAACCTCGCCATCCGTAAAGCCAATGGCGACACGCTTTTTTCAGCGTTCAACATGACCGTAGAGAAAGGTGAAATTGTTACTCTGATGGGACCAAGTGGTTGTGGTAAATCCACTTTGTTGGATGCTATTGCTGGGCACCTATCCGCCGAGTTCAACTACTCTGGATCCATTACGCTTGATAACGAAAAGTTGGATGCCCTCCCTGCGCATAAGCGTCAGGTCGGTATTCTATTCCAAGACGATTTGCTCTTCCCCCACTTGACGGTGTGGGAGAACCTTGCCTTCGCGCTACCAAACTCAATCAAAGGTGAAGAACGTAAAGCTCACGCCATGCAAGCACTGAAGAACATTGCATTGACCAAACTTGCCGAATCCTTCCCAGATCAAATCTCCGGAGGACAACGTGCCCGTATTGCTTTGACTCGTATGCTGTTGGCAAAGCCGAAAGTTGCGCTACTCGATGAGCCCTACAGCAAGTTAGATAAAGATCTACGCGTACAATTTCGCAATTGGGTGGTCGAGCAATTGCAGCAAGCGAACATCCCTACTTTGATGGTAACGCACGATGAAGACGACATTCCCAATGGCAGCCGCTGCCTAAACTGGCCGTGGGAGACAAATCATGCTTGATAGCCTGAGTATAAAGCTCATCCGCAAACCGCTCGCACTCAGTGCGACATACCTCGACAAATGTGGCATCACCGCAAACCAAACGACAGTATTTGGTTTTGTGCTTGGCTGCTTTGCCCTACCGGCTTTGATCACCGAACAATACTTGTTGGCATTGCTGTTTATTTTGCTGAACAGAATCTGTGATGGATTAGACGGCGCACTGGCGAGGATTCAAGGCATTACCGATGCGGGCGGTTTTCTCGATATTAGCTTGGATTTTCTGTTCTATTCCCTAATTCCTTTTGGTTTTGTGTTAGCAAATCCAGAACAAAATGCCATTGCTGGGGCATTTTTGATTTTTTCCTTTGTCGGAACGGGAAGCAGCTTTTTAGCTTTTGCCATCATGGCTGGGAAACAAGGCATCGATAATCCGGTGTATAAACACAAATCCCTCTACTACATGAGCGGTTTAACCGAAGGCACGGAAACCATCGGCTGTTTTGTGCTGTTTTGCCTGATGCCACAGCACTTTTCGGTCATTGCTTACATTTTTGGTGCGGCATGTTGGTTTACCACATTCACGCGAATTTACTCTGGGTTTCATACGCTAAAAGGCCGTTAACATCGCTCAGAAATGTACGTATTCTTGAGAAACAACATCACTAAACGGCTGTTTATTAACGCATCAAAGCACATGCTAAATTGAGGTATATACTCTTTGGGTGGAGAAAGCATTCGGAGGCTATATGAAAAAACACATCAAGTTAGGCATGTTGCTCACCATTACTTGTGCGATCGTGCTTGGCGGCTGTAGCTCACCTAACCCGTACGGAGATGCATACGGCTCGTCCGACACTCGCAAAGTTCAGCAGGTTTACTACGGCACGATAGAAAAAGTAGAACCCGTAACCATTGATGCCTCTACCCAATCCAACGCCATCGGTACAATAGCAGGGGCTGCCGTTGGTGGTATTTTGGGTTCGAAAATTGGGGGCGGTTCTGGCTCGGATATCGCAGCCATTGGTGGTGGTTTATTAGGTGGTTATGCAGGTAGTAAAGCCGCCGGAGCAACCGCGAAAAGAAATGGTGTGAACCTGACTATTCGCTTAGAGGATGGAAAGATCATATCTGTCGTTCAAGAAGCAAACCCAAACATGATTTTCCAGCCAGGCCAAGCCGTTCAAATCAACATGTCTGGTAATGACGCAAGGGTTGTACCTCGCTAATTTGAACACGATGACTCCGTTCCATTGGTCTGCTGTTTTGGCTCAAAGAGCTTAATCCGCGCAAGCGTACGTTGCTTACTCATCGGCTTGCGCGGTTCTATTTGAGTCAAATTTGATTGTCGTCAATGGAACATCAATCTCCCACACCTTTTGATGTTCAAATGACATCAAATTGCTAGCATGGGCCCATTCCAGATAACTTTGGGCTTGTTATGACACCGACTGTTGACCACGTACTCCTTAATATCGCGCTAAACCTCAGCTCTAATCGTTCTCACGAGCAGCAATATCAAAACCTCATTGATGGGGTCGCGCAAGTATTCCCATGTGATGCGAGCTGCCTGTTTATCTTCGATGAGGATGGGTTTCTGACTCCTGTCGCGGTAAAAGGCTTATCCAGCTCGGTCTTAGGTCGTCGCTATTTCCCCAAAGCACATCCACGCTTAGATGCCATTATTCATAGCCGTGAACCGGTGCGTTTCGATGCCGATTGTTCACTGCCTGATCCTTTTGACGGCACACTATTAACCGAAGACCAGTGCATTGATGTACACGATTGCATGGGCTTTAGCTTGTATGTAGAAGGCCAACTTGTTGGCGCACTAACTATGGATGCCCTAACGGTGGGCGCGTTTGATGACATTGACCCTGTCGCTATCGAAACCTTTGCGGCTTTGACCGCTGCGACATTGCGTAACATTGCTCAATTAAAAGCACTCAAAGCGCAAAACCAGAAGCAAAAAAGCGTCACTCAAACCCTTATCCAGCAAGCCCGTTCTCAACATGGCGAAATGGTGGGTTTGAGTCCGCAGATTAACCAGTTACGAAACAACATTGCGACCGTTGCTCAATCAGATTACGCGGTACTTATCACAGGAGAGACCGGTACGGGTAAAGAACTGGTCGCGCACTCGGTGCACGCGCAATCTCATCGTAGCGATAAGCCGATGATTTACGTCAACTGTGCGGCCCTGCCTGAAGGTCTGGCTGAGAGTGAACTGTTTGGCCATGTCAAAGGCGCATTTACAGGTGCTAATAGCCACCGTGCCGGTAAGTTTGAACTGGCAGACGGTGGAACGATTTTCCTTGATGAAGTGGGCGAACTGCCTTTGATTTTGCAAGCAAAATTGCTGCGTGTGATCCAGCAAGGCGAGCTGCAACGTGTAGGTAGCGATCAGCATTTGATGGTCAATGTGCGCATCATCGCCGCGACCAATCGACAATTAGAAAAAGAGGTCGAAGCTGGCACGTTTCGAGCAGACCTTTTCCATCGTCTGAACGTGTTCCCAATCCAAGTGCCACCACTGCGCGTCCGTGACGGTGACATTCCTGTTTTAGCAGGATACCTGTTAGAAAAAGTACGCCAACAATTCAATGCACCCAATCTGCACGTTCATCCTAAAGTGTTGACTCAATTGGAATCTTTACCTTGGTACGGAAACGTGCGCGAGCTCGAACACACTTTAACTCGCGCGGCTTTACACGCCATTCAACAAGGCGCAAGCACGATCATGCTTAACCATTTCGACACCTCATTGGCTCTCGATGATGTAAAAAACACATCACATTATTTACCCAAAGAAAGCCAACCAATGCGAGAGCTAATAGAAAGCTATCAGCGTGATTTAATTGAACATGCTTTGAGCCAAACTGGTGGCGTTTGGGCAAAAGCAGCGGAGTTTTTGCAAATGGATCGCGGGAACTTATATCGGATGGGTAAAAAACTTGGGATCAATAAATAACCAACCACAAGAAGCTGATGTAATTAAGACATCATTTGCGTTGTCTTAATTACATCACCTCCTCTATCAAAAACAAACAAAGCCATTAAAAATCAACAAGATAATAATTGGCACGCATTCTGCTCTCTAGTGGTCAACATCACGACTATTAAAACAATCACTGGAGAACCCAATATGTTCTGTATTCAATGTGAACAGACAATTCAAACCCCTGCTGTCAAAGGTTGTTCTTTTGCACAAGGCATGTGTGGCAAAACTTCTGAAGTATCAGACCTACAAGACGTGTTGGTTTACACACTGCAAGGGGTTTCTTTTTGGGCATCAAAAGCACTTGAATTCAACATCATTAACGATGAAATCAACCAATGGGCACCCAAGGCATTTTTCTCTACATTGACGAACGTTAACTTCGACCCTGAACGCATCCTGGAGTTAACTTCTCAAGCTGCAACGTACAAAACATTGCTAAAAGAGCAAGTGATGTCTGCAGCAACGCTTGCCGATACCGAAGTCGCTGACATTCCTGCGGTTGCTCACTTTGAGCTACCAAACAGCGCAGAAGCAATCTTAACTTTTGCTCCGCAAGTCGCGGTTAACCGTGGTAAAGACCAAGTACATGAAGATGTTATTGGCCTACGCCTACTTTGCCTATACGGACTTAAAGGAGCAGCCGCGTACATGGAGCACGCACGCGTTCTTGAGCAAACCAACAACGATATCTATGCCGAATACCATGAAATCATGGCGTGGTTGGGCACAGATCCTGAAGATCTTGGCGAACTACTTGATTGCTCAATGCGCATTGGCCTGATGAACTACAAAGTGATGGAAATGCTCGACCAAGGCGAAACAACGACCTTCGGCCATCCAGAACCAACCACGGTGAACGTCAAACCAGTAAAAGGCAAATGTATTCTTGTCTCTGGCCATGATTTGCATGACCTAGAAAAAATCCTGCAACAGACCGAAGGCAAAGGCATCAACGTTTACACCAACGGTGAAATGCTGCCTGCACACGGCTACCCAGAGCTGAAGAAATACCCTCATCTTGTCGGTAACTACGGCAGCGCATGGCAAAACCAGCAGAAAGAATTCGCAAACTTCCCTGGCGCAATCGTAATGACGTCAAACTGTTTGTTGAATCCAAATGTGGGTCAATACGCAGACCGTCTATTCACCCGCAGTATTGTTGGCTGGCCTGGAGTGGCTCACATCGAAGGCGATGATTTTAGCCAAGTGATTGAATGTGCGCTAGCGCAAGACGGTTTCCAACACGATGAAATCGAACACCACATCACGGTTGGTTTTGGTCGCAATGCACTGATGAACGCCGCCCCTGCGGTTATCGACCAAGTGAAGCAAGGCAACATCAAACACTTCTTCCTAGTCGGCGGTTGTGATGGTGATAAAGCGGAACGCAGCTACTACACCGATTTTACGGCTGAAGCGCCAGAAGACACGCTAATCCTGACCTTGGCGTGTGGTAAGTTCCGCTTCAACAAGAATACGTTCGGCGATATCAACGGCATCCCTCGCCTATTGGATGTGGGCCAATGTAACGATGCTTACTCTGCAATCCAGCTTGCACTTGCACTGGCGAAAGAGTTTGACTGTGACATCAATGAACTACCACTCACGCTTGTGCTTTCTTGGTTCGAGCAAAAAGCGATCGTTATCTTGCTAACGCTATTTGCATTGGGCGTGAAAGGCATTTACACAGGCCCTACTGCACCGGCATTCCTAACGCCAAACCTAATCGCCATCATCCAAGAGAAGTTCGATATGCGCAGTATTGGCAATGTTCAGGATGATCTAAAAGCCATCCTAGCAGCCTAATAAACCTGCTTGTTACGCGCCTCCTTACGTGGAGGCGCTATCTATTTCGAACTAAAAATAGCCACAACCAAAGAGATTGTTATGTTTTTTGAATGGCAAGGTAACCAACCCGTCACACTCCGTTGCATCGACAAATACTTCGAAACACACGACACCGTCAGCATCAAATTGGCCGAACTAACCGAATCACTTCTGTTTCAGTTTAAGCCTGGCCAGTTTATTAACTTGGGCGTCGAAATTGATGGAAAAATGGAGTTTCGTGCCTATTCAATCAGCTCGATCAATGAAGACGATCACCTTCAACTCACCATCAAACGAGTATCTGGCGGTAAAGTATCGAACTACATCGTTGACTCGCTGCTGCTTGGTGATACCGTTCAAGCATTACCACCAGCGGGCGAATTTAACTGCATTGACCATCCACCCGTTTTACGTGATGGCGAAACAAAAGCCTTACTTATCAGTGCAGGTTGCGGCGTCACGCCCGTATTTTCGATGGCAAAACACTGGCTGAGTAATCAAGATGAAAACGACAACGATGTAGACATCGCATTTCTTCATATCGCACGCAGCCCTGAAGAGACGATTTACTACGATCAGCTAGAAACGTTCGACGCTGTGTATCCCAACTTCCATTTAAAGCTGTTGCTGAAAAACCGCGAAGGAACGTCACACCCACAAGGTCGTTTGAATGCCGACTGGCTTAGAGAGCTTGTTCCTGATTTCAAGCAACGCACCGTTTACCTGTGTGGTCCAAGTCAGTTCATGCAAGATGTTCACGGCTATTTGAATGACCTTGGTTTTGACATGACGAACTTCTACCAAGAGAGTTTTACGCCAGCGACTGGCGCAGAAACATCGGTCTCCGATAAAGTTGTTCATGTTTCTGTTCCTGACTTTGCTCAAACCATCGATGCGCAAAAAGGTCAGGTACTGGCCGATGTGCTTGAAGGCGCAGGTTTACCATTAATCGTCGCTTGTCGTAGCGGCATTTGTGGCTCGTGCAAATGCAAGGTTCGTCAAGGCAGCGTCTCTTCCACCAGCCTAGAAACATTAACGCCAGAAGAAATTGAACAAGGCTATGTGCTCGCCTGCTCATCAACCATCGAAGCGGATCTTGAAGTGCAGATTGGTTAGTTTTCCAAATACAAAAAAGCGCCGCGATACGTCTGTCTAGATGTTTCGCGGCGCTTTTTTTGATGTTACTTCTGTTGCAACAAAAGTCTTTTAGCTAAATAACAACACTTTCAATGCTGCTTCGCTGTCTACGTCCATAAACTCTGGTGGGTTATCCAGACGCTCACGGAATGTCAACTCTGGCGCTTCTTCTTTCATGCTTTCAATCAAGAAGTCGCTTGTCACAGATGGCGAGTTCACACATGCCATCACTTGACCGTCTTCTGCCAACAAATCCGGCAATCGACGTAGAATCTTTTTGTAATCTTTCGTCAGCGCAAAGCTGCCTTTCTGGAATGAAGGCGGATCGATGATAATCAAGTCATACTGACCAGATTTTTTAATCTTACCCCACGATTTAAAGATATCGTGCCCCATAAAGCTTACCTGGTTGATGTTATGACCATTTAGCTTGTGGTTCTCACGACCTTTAGACAGCGACGCTTTTGCCATGTCGACGTTAACCACTTTATCCGCGCCACCCGCAATGGCAGCGACAGAAAAGCCACACGTGTAAGCAAACAAGTTGAGCACGTTTTTATGCTTAGCATTTTCGCGTACCCAATCACGACCGTAGCGCATGTCCAAAAACAGACCGAAGTTTTGGTTACGGCCAATATCCAATTGGTATTTCAAACCGCTTTCTTCAACGACAGGGCGAGCGTCTAATTCACCGACAAGCACTTCTGAAGGCGCACCATCGGCATAACGGTGCTGAAGAACCATAGTGCGACCTTGCTTATCTGCCCACAGTTGTGATTGTGCCAACGCATTGAGGCCGCTTTTCAGCTCAGCGAGAAACGCGTCGTCGACTTCTTTAAACAAGTTGATGATCAACTGACCTTGTAACCAGTCACAGGTGATTTGCTCTAGGCCCTCAAAACGACGGCCACGACCATGAAACAGTCGACGAATTTCGTTCGGAGCTTGCGCGAGCTCGGTTTCTAGATGCTGAAAAAACAGCGGAAGTTGTGATGCTTGCATCGAGTTCTCTTATTAGTTTTCTTTGTGACGGTTATTTGATCGTAGGCCAGTTCAGTTCCCAAGGGGAAAGCCAAGTATCCAAACCCTGAGAGACGATTTCACTGTGCCATTTGTTACCCAGCACTTGGTATTCTCGTGGATCGCAAACAAAGCGATATTGCTCATCTCGGTATTGGAAGCAAAGTGAAAATGCATGCAGGTAACCGCGATCAGCCTCATTACCTGCATTGTAAATCGGGTCGCCAACAATACCTGAGCCAACCGATTTTAATGCCACGCGGATTTGATGCGTTTTACCAGTGTGTGGCTTACATAAAAATAGGCGCGCTCCGGGCTCTGCCGCAAGAGAGAAAAACTGGGTGACGGCTGGGTTGTTTTTGCTGTTGACCAGCTTCCATGATGAACGGCGCGAACGCTCCATATCACCAACGACCAAACCTTGTTTCTTTTTCGGCTTTTTAGAGCCAATCGCCAGATAGAACTTTTCTACTTGTCGGTCAGCAAAGGCTTGCGATAACGTACTGGCCGCTTTAGCGTTGCGTCCGAGGAGCAGAATACCCGATGTCATTTTATCCAAGCGATGGATAAGATAGAGCTGCTCATCACCACTCTGCTTAGCCACTTCTTGCAACAGCATTGTGTCGCCATCGTCTTTATGAACAGAGACGTTGGGATGCTTATTGATGATCAGAAAATCGGGATGGGTATGTAGAATATCGAACATAAAAAACTGGCTCCACGTTTGGAGCCAGAAGTATACCGATTCTGATTGATTAGGCGAGCTTAAACTTACCCACTAGTGTTTCCAACTCGTGTACCTTGCGGTTCAAACCTTCTACGCTTTGTGAGCTGTCATTCGCTAGTTGCAGTGAGCGAACCGAAATGTCGCTGATCGACGTAATATCTGCGGCAATTTCTTTTGTCACCGCAGTTTGCTCTTCGGCGGCGGTTGCAATAGAGTTCACCATGCTTTGCACGTGCCCTGCACCAGCAACGATTTCTTCCAATGATTCCACCGCTCCCGAGCTTTGGCTAACACCAATTTCCACCAAACGGCAACCATCTTCGGTGTAAGTCACGGCTTCTTGCGTGCCAACTTGAATCGCTTGGATAATCTCGCCTACTTCTTGTGTTGCTTTCGTCGTACGCTCGGCAAGTGCACGGACTTCATCAGCCACAACCGCAAACCCGCGACCAAACTCACCCGCACGTGCAGCTTCAATTGCCGCGTTTAACGCAAGCAAGTTAGTTTGCTCTGCGATGTCTTCAATCACTTTAATGACTGCGCCAATTTTCTCGCCATGAGCACCAAGGTGATTCATCTGAACCGACATGTCCGCCATTTGCTTCGATACCTGTTGAATGCTCTCTACCATTTCAACAATGACAGTACGGCCTTGTTCGGCTGTGGCTTCTGATTTACGAGCTTCTTCAAAGGTAGACGCACCTTGTTCCGCCACTTGTGAAATGGTCAAACTCAGCTCTTCTGCTGCCGTTGCGATGAGGTTCGCTTTGTCGGCTTGGCTACTCGCACCAGAAACAATGTCTTGGCTAACAACAGACAACTCACTCGTGACCGACTTAACTTCTTCAGACACGACTGAAATAGAGCCGATCAACCCCGTTAGAGATGCCTGCATTTTATTTAAAGAGGTCGCTAAGTTAGAAAGCTCATCACCCGATTCGTCTTTGATAGGAGAAGCTGTCAAATCGCCTTCCGCCACACGTTGTGCCAAAGTATCCAGTGCGGTCAAACGCCCTGTGATTGAATTAGACAACAAGTATGCAATGAACACTGTTGCGATCGCCGCAAGCGTACCTAGCGCGTAAATGGTGTTCTCAATATCGTTGAATGAATCGGTCAATTGGAGAAGCGCATCATGTGTGCTTTGTCGGCCTTCTGCCGTCGCCGCATTGAGCATGTCTTCAATTGGGGCTAGATTCACCTCGTACAACTGACGGACTTGCTCAACGTTTTCTTCTAAACTGCGATGCCCAATATTCGGCTGAATTTGGCTCTCAAAGCTCGACGTAAAATTCGCCATAAGCTGCTCAATTTTTTCGATATTGCGATAGTCTTCTCCACCAGCGGTTTCAAGACGTTTCACATCAGCCAACGCAGAGGCAAACTCTTTCTTGTTCGATTGATATTCACGTTGTGCACCACTGGTATTGATGATCATACCGACAGCATCTCGATAAATATCCCCAGCTTCATCGATCAAAGCCATGTATCCGATGGTCTCTGGGACGTCGTCTGTTCTGACTTCTTGTGCCACTTTATGTGAATTAATCACTTCAAACGTAATAATCGCGATCATCACCAACATTGTTGCCAAAATGGCACCAAAGCTCGCATATAACTTTTTACGAACTGACATTTTCACTGACAAGGTTCCTTATAAATTATGTTCTGTGCAGACATTGCTGTATCAATCTGCACATGAATTATTTCGGGACGATAGACACCCCTTTGCAGTGGTTGCGCATTTTATGTGACAAACATCACATTGCAATTAAAGTTTTATAAAAAGACACAATTAATCTAAAAATGTCAGTCTTATCCTACAGACGCAAAAAAAGCGGGAGCCTTACTAAGCCCCCGCTTTTCTTTATCTTTTTAAGTCGTTTACAGTTTCTTCGAAAGTAATCCTGCAAAACCAATAATCGCGATACCTAAAACCATGATTTCGCCTTTGCCACTATCGAAGCCAGACTTAATTCCCATGAAGGCAACAATAGCAATCGCTACCGGAATGACGTATTTAACGAGGTTGTACCATAAGCCAAATAGTGGGAATGATACTTCGCCATCATTCGTGATTTCTTTTTCAAGCTCTGCACGGTTTAAACGCCAGCCAGCAAAGATACATACCAACATACCCCCAACCGCTAGGAAGATTTTGTCTGTCAGTAGGTCGAAGATATCGAATGCGCCGGTACCAAATAGCGTTGGTCCCATACCGCCTAGCGAAAGCGATGCAAAGACACAAAGTGATGCCATCACGACACTTGCTGAAACTACTGCGTTAGAACGTTTCATGCCTTTCTCATCGATAAGGTAAGAAACCACTACTTCTAACAATGAAACCGAAGAGGTAAGCGCCGCTACCGTTAATCCGATGAAGAACAGAAGCGCAAGTAGCAAACCAATCACACCGCCCATTTCCGCGAACAATTGAGGAACAACGACGAACACCAGACCTGGGCCTGCTGCTGGCTCCATGCCGAAAGCAAACATTGCAGGGAACATCGCGACACCAGCAAGGATCGCTACGCCGGTATCCATTGCCGTAACCATGCCTGTTGTTTGAACGAGGTTTTCTTTCTTCTTCAAGTAAGAGCCATAAGTCATCATACAACCCATACCAAGACTCAATGAGAAGAACGCCTGACCTAATGCTGCAAGTACCACGTTACTGTCTACTTTTGAGAAGTCTGGCATGAACAAGAATTCAAGGCCTGCCATCGCGCCTGGAAGCATCAAACCTTTCACCGATACGATGATCAAGATGATGAACAGCAGCGGCATAAGAACTTTACCCGCTTTTTCGATACCGCCAGAAATACCTTTCATTACGATCAGTACGTTAAGGAAAAGGTACACACCCATCCAGAACAGCGGTTGTAGCGGATCAGAAATGAAGCCACCAAAGCTGTCCCCGATTGCCTCCGGCGTACTTAGTAGACCACCACCGACTTTAAAAATGTACGCTAACGCCCAACCACCTACGACAGGGTAAAAACCCATGATAAGTAGCCCACTAAATACACCAATTACGCCGGTGAACGTCCAGCGTCGGTCAGTAGATTTAAATGCGCCTACTGCTGATAGACCTGTCTTACGACCAATAGCGAACTCAGTAAGCATGACGCTAAAGCCGATAAAAATAACAAAGAAAAGGTAGATCGCAACGAACGCACCGCCGCCACTCTCACCTGCTGTATACGGGAACTTCCAGATGTTACCCAAACCAACAGCGGAACCCGCTGCTGCCATTACGAAGCCTAATTTAGACCCCCACGTATCACGTGGTGCTGCTGTATTAGTTGTAGCCACGCTTATTCTCCAAAGATTTGTTGTGTTGTGTATGCATAGAGATAGGCGTCTAAAATGTTTGTGTAAATTTTTATATACACTTATAAGAAGTTTGTTCGACGCTCTATGTATAGCAAGTAAAGCAGTTCCCCATTAGAATTGGAACCCCAAAAAGTACATTTATCGCACAAGTGTAGTATTACGCACGTTAAATGCTGCTTTTTTGTTCAAAAGTTAAAGAATAGCCTTATTTTTCACATTAAAATAACAGAATCACCTGTTATGAAATTTGTTCCTCATGTAGGGTCAATCCCACTTCTCATTGGGAAATCTGTTCCCCCAACCCACTTTTATGCTTAATATCCTAGATGGGCATATTACTTTGAGCGTATATGGACAAGTTCTATCATTTTCTTACTCTTACTGGCATTGGACTGTATTGGTTCTTAGTTGCTGGTGTTACTTTACGCGTTGTTTTGAAGCGTCGTGCGGTAAGCGTGTCTTTAGCTTGGCTAATGATCATCTATATCCTTCCCGTGCTTGGCGTCGCGTGCTATTTCCTATTTGGTGAGCTGAACTTAGGCAGAAAACGAGCTGAACGAGCAAAAGAGATGTTTACCCCTTTTGCCAAGTGGTTTAGTCAACTCAATGATTGCCACGCGCACATGCCTGAAACCATGGGTCGCCATATCTACCGCATCGATGAACTGTGTAACAACCGTCTTGGGCTACCTGCTCTGAGCGGGAATACTCTGTCCTTGCAACAATCTCCTGATGAAATTCTGCACTCCATCATCGAAGACATCGAGAACGCCAAAACGAGCATTCGAATGGTGTTCTACATTTGGCACCCAGGCGGCTTGGCCGATTCGGTAGCATCCGCTCTTATCCAAGCATCCAAACGCGGTGTGGATGTGAAGCTGCTATTGGACTCTGCGGGTAGCCCACGCTTCTTCAGAAGTCCTTGGTACAAAATGATGAAAGATTCGGGTATCGAGGTTATTCAGGCACTCGAAGTGAAGATGTGGCGTATGTTCTTACGTCGTCTTGATCTTCGCCAGCACCGAAAAATCATCGTCATTGATGATGAAATCGCCTATACAGGGTCAATGAACCTTGTCGATCCTGCATACTTTAAACAGAGCAGCGGCGTTGGGCGTTGGATAGATATCATGGTGCGAGTTACAGGGCCAACCGTAAACGTGTTAAGTGCGATTCACTGCTGGGACTGGGAAGTAGAAACGGGCGAACGTTATCTGCCGAAGTTGCCGGAGTGCAAAATTGACAACAGCAAATACCAACATCCGATTCAGGTGGTTCCATCTGGCCCCGGCATGCCAGAGTATTTGATTTATCAAGTGCTTACTTTGGCAATTAACCAAGCCAATCGTTCGGTACGAATCACAACACCGTATTTTGTACCTAATACCGACTTGCTTGAGACGTTAAAAATGACGGCGCAGCGCGGTATTGATGTTGAGCTGATCATACCGCACAAAAATGACTCACTTATGGTTCAGTGGGCATCGCGCGCTTTCTACAGCGAGCTTTTGGCCGCTGGCGTGAAAATTTACGAGTTCTATGGTGGCTTGCTGCACACCAAATCGGTCGTTATCGACGACCAGTTCTGTTTGGTGGGTACGGTGAATATGGACATGCGCAGCCTGTGGCTGAACTTTGAAGTCACTCTGGCTGTCGACGATGAAGAGTTCACTAAGCAATTGTCATGGTTGCAAGATGGTTATATCAAGCAATCTCATCCTGTCGTTTTGGACGAGTGGGAAAAACGTAGCCTTTATTCTCGTTTCCTTGAGCGTGTGTTCTACCTCTTCAACCCATTGCTCTAAATCAGCAACCATTTCAGTTCAAACCTCCAGTAATGAGAGTCCATGCTGGAGGTTTATTTTATCTGCGTCTTACTTTTCGCATCGACTATTCTGTGCTTTCCCAAGTACATCTCATGTAATCATCGCTACCACACGGCGCTCTAAACGTTCAATCCAAACGGTTATTGGTCGATATGTGACTTTTCCCTTGCAAACCCTATGTCGTCCATGTTTTAAATAATCCAAATTGTAATATTTAAGACAGGGAATATTTATGTCAGAGGGCAAAAAGACCAAACTCATTACCGCAGGCCGCGATAAGAAGTGGACCAACGGCGTGGTAAACCCACCAGTACAACGCGCTTCTACTGTCGTGTTTAATACTGTTGCAGAGAAAAACCAAGCCGCAATAAACCGCGCAAACAAAACGCTGTTTTACGGACGTCGTGGCACTAACACTCACTTTGCTTTTCAAGACGCAATGGTCGAGATCGAAGGCGGTGCGGGTTGTGCTCTTTACCCTTGCGGAACGGCAGCTATTTCTAACGCGATCCTTTCTTTCGTTGAAGCTGGCGACCATATTTTGATGGTTGATACGTGTTACGAACCAACACGTGATTTCTGCAACGTGATCATGAAAAAGATGGGCGTAGAAACCACTTACTACGATCCGATGATCGGCGAAAACATTCGTGATTTGATTCAACCAAACACCAAAATACTGTTTCTTGAATCGCCGGGGTCAATCACGATGGAAGTTCAAGACGTTCCAACTATGGCGCGCATCGCTCACGAGCACGATATCATTGTGATGCTCGATAACACGTGGGGCGCAGGCGTGAACTTCTCACCTTTCGAACATGGCGTGGACATTTCTATTCAAGCGGCGACAAAGTACATCGTTGGACACTCTGACGTCATGCTCGGCACCGCAGTGGCGTCTGAGAAATACTGGGATCAACTTCGCGAACAAAGCTACCTGATGGGTCAATGCGTTTCTCCTGATGACGCTTACCTTGGCCTACGTGGCATTCGCACTTTGGATGTTCGCTTACGCCAGCATGCTGAAAACAGTTTGAAAGTCGCACAGTGGTTGGCAAACCGCCCTGAAGTGGATCATGTTCGTCACCCTGCCCTAGATACTTGCCCTGGTCATGAGTTCTTTGAGCGTGATTTTACTGGCGGCAATGGCTTGTTCTCATTTGTGCTGAAAACCTCTTATCCAAAAGCGACCACAGCTTTGCTTGATGGCATGAAACACTTCAGCATGGGTTACTCTTGGGGTGGTTATGAGAGTTTGATTTTGGCTAACGAACCTCGCAGCTTTAACAGCTTACGCACGGTCGCCAATCCGAACTTTGAAGGCACTCTGATTCGTATTCATGTAGGCTTGGAAGATGTTGAAGACTTAATCGCCGATTTAGAAGCCGGATTTGCTCGATACAACGCCCTAGTGCTTGAAAAAGAAGTCTCTCTGAAATAACTCATGTTATCGCCCTGCTCAGCAGGGCTTTTTTATAAGCTAATGAAATAACTGGAGATCTACCGCCTCCCACCTTACTCTCCTTCAATGTTCATCATTTGTGTTGTTTTTCATTTGAGCAATCACAGAATAAAAACATGTGCTACATGAAGACTTCCCATCTTCTCAATTTGTCTCCTACCTTTTATCACTCATAAGAGGTCATACCACAAGGAGATAACTTTGAAACTCAAACTCATAGCAGTGTTGCTTTTTACTCTAATTACCCTGCCGATTGCTTCAGCCAACGCCGCCACTGGCTATACGCAAACCAAATACCCCATTGTGTTGGTTCATGGTTTGTTCGGCTTTGACTCGCTGGCTGGCGTGGATTATTTCT
Organism: Vibrio sp. YQ_11; assembly: GCF_043103065.1. NCBI lineage: Bacteria > Pseudomonadati > Pseudomonadota > Gammaproteobacteria > Vibrionales > Vibrionaceae > Vibrio > Vibrio sp. YQ_11. The sequence goes on from NZ_JBICJM010000049.1 coordinate 255,443, forward strand.
TTGGTATCCCTCACTCATTAACCAAAGATGGCGCTACAGTTTATGTGGCACAAGTTTCTGCGACAAACAGTAGCGAAGCCCGCGGTGAGCAGCTTCTTTCTCAAGTCGAAACCTTACTCGCCGCCACAGGTGCTAGCAAAGTGAACCTCATTGGTCACAGCCATGGTGGCCCAACAGCGCGTTATGTAGCCTCTGTACGCCCTGATTTAGTGGCTTCTGTCACCAGTATCGGCGGAGTGAACAAAGGCTCAAAAGTCGCAGACTTAGTACGCGGCACCGTTCCAGAAGGATCGGGGACAGAACAGTTAGCCGTTAAACTCGCGCAGGGGTTAACCACTCTGATCAATCTGCTTTCAGGTGGTTCAGATCTTGATCAAGATCCACTGGCTTCGTTAGCCGCATTAACGACGGAAGGCTCGCTAGCTTTTAACCAACACTACCCTGAAGGTACTCCAACCAGCGAATGTGGCGACGGTGATTTACTGGCACCAAACGGCGTGTATTACTACTCATGGACCGGATCATCCACTTTTTCCAACGTTTTCGATCCGACAGACGCAGCCATGATGGTACTCGGCTTGGCATTCGATGGGCCAAACGATGGGCTCGTTGGCGCATGCAGCACTCATTTAGGAAAAGTCATTCGTGATGATTACAAAATGAATCACTTGGACGAAATAAACGGTTTACTCGGTATCCACCATCTTTTTGAAACCGACCCCGTCACGCTGTATCGCCAGCATGCGAATCGTTTGAAACTGCAAGGTCTGTAACAGGAGTTCCCCATGAAGAAAGTCGCTCTTATCGCTGTGCCCATTCTTTCGCTTCTCGGTGTGGGAGCGGCTTCCCTCTACGTATCGGACTCACCACAATCCAAGATGGCTCAATCGCAACATGACACTACTATCGACCTCTCCTCTCAGAAAGACTTTTTTGAGTACTCATTAAGTGGTTTGGGGGAACATAGCCTTGAAGAAATCCAAGAAAATATTGAAGAAAGTATCTCGCAGCAAAACTCACTAGGCATTGATGTTGAGTTGTTTCAAACCTATCTCGCGTACAAACGGGCGCTTTCTAAATTAGAACCACTTGAAGATACGACGTTGTCGTTGAACCAACTGCAACGGCTGAATGAAGCCATTCTAAATTTGCAACTTGAATACTTTAACGATCAACAAATTTCCCAACTATTTGATGAAGAAAATCGACTACGCCAACTCGCAATAGAGAAACTGGTGATTAAAACGTACGAGCAAGACTCTGATTCTCAGCAACTACTACTCAACCAAGCGTTGTCTGAACAACCTGAGTACATCCAGCAAAGTGAACGCAACAATGCCTTAACGAGGCAACTCGACCAAACCGCATTACTCAGTTCACAGGATAAGTATCTTGCTCGCGTCGAGTTGGTAGGAGAAGAAGGTGCGCAAAGGCTGCAAACATTGGATGAACAACGAGCGACGTTTGAAATAGAGCTGACAAATTACCTAGAAAAACGTGCAGATATTCTTGATGATGAATTTTTGGGTCGCGAACAGAAGCAGTTAGAAATTGCTAATTTGAGAAAGCAAAGCTTCGAGACAACTCAATGGCGCCGTATCGAAGCCTTGGAACGTATTCATGACAGCCAGAACTAGCTGTATAAACTGAACAATTATATAAACGAAACGTTACTGGTTTTGTTTTTTAGGGCATCCAACGATGTGGTCATCCACCATGCCAACGGCTTGCATAAAGGCATAACAGATGGTTTCACCGACAAACTTAAAGCCTTTCTTTTTGAGAAACTTGCTCATGGCTTTGGACTGTTCTGTTGAAGCAGGTACGTCACTCATTTCATGCCACTGATTTACCACAGGCTTGCCATCGACAAACTGCCACAACGCCTCTGATAAGCTGCCATATTCAGCAATAAGTGCTTTGGCTGCTTTAGCGTTGCTAAATACTGAATTGATTTTGCCGCGATGCTTCACTACATCGAAGTTTTCGACGATGTACTCGGCGCGCTCTTCATTTCTCTGTTCCAACGCGTCCAAATCATAATTTTCAAACGCTTCTCGGTACCCTTCACGTTTTTTCAGAATCGTAATCCAACTCAATCCCGCTTGCGCACCTTCCAACGTAATAAATTCGAACAACACTGTGTCGTCATAAACCGGAACGCCCCACTCTGCATCGTGATATTCGCGCTCTAGAGGGTGGTTCATCGCCCACGCGCACGTTTTGTGTTCTGTCATTTTTCGTCCTTATAAAAAGCGCCTCTAACTCACCAGCTAGAGGCGCTGAACTTTACATCGTTACTTTACATTAAGCCTATTTCGGCACCGACACTTTATGGAACAGACGATACAACACTGGCACGACAATAAGTGTCAGGATGGTGGCAAAACCTAAACCAAACATAATCGTTACCGCCATCGGTTTAAAGAAGATATCAGGTAGAAGAGGAATCATACCCAAAATGGTGGTGATCGCTGCCATACACACTGGGCGAACACGACTGACTGCCGCATCAACCACTGCGTCATATGCCTCTTTCCCCGACTTCATCTCAATTTCAATTTGGTCGAGCAGAACAATGCCGTTTTTAAGTACCATACCGGATAAGCTCAAAAAGCCTAGCAACGCCATAAAGCCAAACGGCGTATTGAGTGCCAACAAGCCCGTGGTGACACCAATCAATGCCAGTGGCACAGTGAGCCAAACAATCAGCGGTTCTTTAATCGAGTTGAATAGGAACACGGTGATCAAGAACATGAACAAGTAGCCCATCGGCATCGTTGTGAACAGAGACTCTTGAGCATCACCTGAAGACTCGTACTCACCACCCCATTCTAGAGAATAGCCAGGTGGCATTTGAATCGCTTCGATTTGCGGTTGTAGGCGTTTTTGCAACGTCGATGCGGTTTCTTCACCGAGAATATCAGGGTCCGCCATCACAGTAAGCATACGCTTACGGTTCTTACGCACGATGATAGGATCTTCCCAACGCATGTCGTAACCCATTGTGACTTGCTGGAGTGGGATAAACTCACTCTGCGCAGGGCTCCAAATTTTCATGCCTTCGATGTTACGAATATCGATACGCTCGTCTTCTGGTAAACGCGCCACAATCGGCATCAACGTAGTACCGTCGCGGTAAAGACCTATCGTCATTCCCGAGAACGACATCGACAAGAAATCATCCACATCAGATTTAGTGATACCGTAACGACGCGCTTGGCTTTCGTTGAACTGAGGCTCAAGCACTTGAGTACGCTCACGCCAATCGTGACGAATATTGGTCGCACCCGGATCGGCGTACATGATATCCATTACTTGCGCCGCAATCGTGCGAAGCACCGTTGGATCAGAGCCGATAATACGCGCTTCAATTTTCGCGCCGCCACCAGGGCCCAATTCAATCTGTTTGAGCTTGTAATTGATCTCTGGATAGTTGGCTTTTAGGTGATCCCTAAACCGTGCCATTAACGGCGCAAGCGCTTCGTAGTTATCAACTCGCGTAGTGATTTCACCATAAGCGGCATAGCTTTTTTCCGGAGCATACGTCAGCATAAAGCGTTGCAGACCTTTACCCGCAGTTGTTGTGATGTGATCTACGTGCTCTTGCTCAGCAAGCCAAGATTCCAGTTCTTTTAGCTTATCGTTAGTCGCACGAATATCTGTACCTTCCGGTAGCCACACATCCAGTTGGAAAATTGGCGTGGTTGAAGATGGGAAAAACGATTGTTTTACCAAGGTAAACCCATAAACACTTGCACCAAGCCCAACAATCAAAACCACGACCGTTAACCACGCGCGACGCATACAAAACTCTAAAAACTTTTTATATGCCACAAAAATAATGCCGTTATATGGGTCGTTTTCTTCACCTTCACCTTGCTTGATTTTCTGTCCCTTAAAGAAAATATCGGCAAAGAACGGCGTTAGAGAAATAGCGGTAAACCAACTCAGCATGAGGGAAATCAGCAGCACCGTAAACAAGGTGCCACAGTACTCACCCGTGGAGTCTTCAGACAAACCAATTGGCGCAAATGCCGTTACCGCAATTACAGTTGCACCCAATAGCGGCCATTTGGTTTGAGTGACAATATCCGTCGCGGCTTGTAATCGCGTTCGCCCTTTTTGAGTGCCGATTAAGATCCCTTCCACCACCACGATGGCATTATCCACCAACATACCGAGTGCGATAACCAACGCACCCAGAGAGATGCGCTGCAAGTCAATCGCGAGATATTTCATGAAGATGAACGTACCTAAAACCGTGAGTAGCAAGATCAGGCCTATCAGTAGACCCGAGCGCAGCCCCATAAAGAACAGCAATACAATAATTACGATGCCAACCGCCTGCGCCAAACTGATCACAAAGCCGCTGACCGATTTATCTACCTCTTTCGGTTGGCTGTAAATCTCTGAGATTTCGACACCAACCGGTTGTTGATACTTCAACTCGGCAAGGCGACGATCAAAGGCCTTACCGACTTCAACCACGTTGACACCTTGAGCAAACGACACACCAACGTTCAGCGCTAAGCTGCCGTTAAAGTTGATGATGTTACTCGGCACTTCAACATAGCCACGTTTAATTTCCGCTACGTCTTTGAGGAAAATAAGCCCTTGCGCGCCAGATTCGGTGATCAACAGATCCCCTAACTCATCAACGCTTTGGAACTCACCCGTAGGCTGAATTCGAATGTACTCATCACCAATACGAATAGCGCCAGCATCAGACACAATATTTTGCGTGGACAGCAAGTTAAAAACCGTATTTGGCGACAAACCAATACTGCTTAGCTTCTTCATCGAAACTTCAATAAAGACTTGCTCTTGCTGCTGACCAGAGACAGAAACCTTGCTGACGCCATCGACCAGTTCAAGCTCACGGCGTAAGTAGTCGACATAATCCAGCAACTCTTTATAGCTGTAGCCATCCCCTGTCACTGCCAACAAGATGCCGTACACATCACCGAAGTCATCAATAACCTGAGGCTCATTAACACCTGGAGGTAAGGTGACTTTTAAGTCGTTCACTTTTCGACGCAATTCATCCCAAATTTGTGGTAAATCATCGGGACCATAGTTGTTTTTCATCGTCACGGTGATCTGAGATAAGCCACGGTTGGAAATGGAGTTCACTTCGTCAACGTAAGTCAGTTGCTGGATGGCTTTTTCCAGCGGGTACGTCACCTCTTCTTCTACTTGTTGCGGCGTCGCACCTGGGTATGACGTCACTACCATCGCATCTTTGATAGTAAAGGCCGGATCTTCTAAACGTCCCAACCCGAAGAAGGCAGCAATACCACCAATCAAGAAGATCAAAGACACCATCCAGCTAATCACGCGATTTCGAATGAAATAAGCCGCAATGCCCGTTACGTCATCATCACTTTGAGGCACTTTATTTTGCTCGCTCATAAACCAGCCTCCTGCTTAACCACTTCCACTTTCATTCCATCTCTGAGTCGCGAAACGCCAGCAACCACCACTTTGTCGTTAAGCGCTAATCCATCAAGCACTTGAATCGACGTTTTAGAGGCTTTGCCGGTTCGGATTTGTTTTCGTGAAATGGTACTGTCGTCATTCAGCACCCAAACAAACTTGTTCTCACGTCCAAGCTCGTCACCATCGGCATTGAAAATCGCCTCAATCGGCACATTGATCCCAACGTTCAGCTCTAAACCCACTTTTTCATCTTTCGAGGTCACTTCAACGGCCATGCCATCAAGGATGTATTCCTCTTTTGGCATCGGTAAAGAAAGCGTCACGGTAAACGTTCCCGTGGTTGGATCAGGCTCAGTGGTGAACTCTTTAACCGTCGCCTTGTACTCGTTGCCACTAGGAACACGAACCACCGCATTAATTGCCGTTAATCTTTCTTCTGTAGGAGGCTGTTTGACGTACAAGCGATCTGGCAATTGAATCAGAACTTCTACGCGATCCAGACTGTGGATATTGACGATGTGTTGCCCAACTTGAACATTCTCAAATTGATCAATATTGACCCGAGAAATGATGCCATCAACCGGCGCTTTTAATGTGGTGAACGATAAACGCAACTTAGCGAGTTCCAACTCCGCCAACGCGATTTGGCGCTGCGCAGCAATTTCATCAAACTGCGACTTCGCCAACAAACCTTTATCCACCAAAGGTCGAGAGCGGCGATATTGACTGTCGACCACAGAAAATCTCGCCGTAGCATTATCGACATCCAGTTGATAATCCGTTGGGTCTAGGGTGGCGATAACAGCGCCTTTTTGTACTTTATCCCCTTCTCGCACCATCACGCGACTCACTTCGCCCGCCACACGGAAACTCAAATGAGAGCGGTCCGCGGCGTTCGCAACAGCAGGAAAATACAGATTGTCATCAACTCGATTACCTTCCAGCGAAACCACTCTTACTTTGGGAGTTTCGACGGTTCTTTCTGGCCCTTTTTCACCACAACCAGTCAAAGTAAGCGCCGCGAAAATCGTGGTTAAGGTTATGATTCCTTTCATACTACAACCCTCGCTCCTTCACCCAAGCCCGGACTTTGATTCCCGGCTCAATGACATTAATGCCTGAGATAATGATTTGATCGCCATCCGCTAACCCTTGCAAGATCTGTCCGTTGTCATTCATCGTAATGTCGGCTCTCGCAACCACACCTTGGTCATCGACGCGCCAAACGTAAGTTTTTCCATTTTCTTCAAAGAGCGCAGAATCTGGAATTTTGGTCGCTCCGGAGTTTTGTGACACGAGATACGCATTGCCTGACATACCAGGAAGAATGCCTAGCTCTGGCGGTCTTTCCATCACCATCGTCACTTTATAGCTGCCTGTTTTTGGGTCGGCTTCGGTGTCAATTTCTTGGAAAGTCAGATCGAAAGAGCGTTCGGGAAACGCGTCGAATATCATTTTTGCTGAAACATTCACGCCTTGCGTATAGCGGTTGAGCAAATAGTCAGGCAGTTGAAAAATCACCTTCATTACCTGATTGGTTTGAATGTTCATCACCCCTTCTTTGGCGGCAACGTATTCATGATTTTCGGCAGGAAGATAAGAAATGGTGCCATCGTAAGGAGCAACGAGTTGGGTGTAGCGCAAATTCGCTTTGGCTTGATCCCATTGGGCTTTAGCAGAGTTATGATTGGCTTTCGCTTCATCAAAATCTTGTTCAGAGACCACTTGGTCTTTCCGCAGCTTTTTATAGCGCTTGTACTGAACATCAGCTAACGCAAAATTCGCTCTTGCTTGCTTTTCCAATAAGGAATATTCATCTGGGTTAAGAACTGCTAGCACATCGCCTTTTTTAACGACTTGCCCTTCATTAACTTCGATAGATTGAAGCAATCCAGGGACACGAAATGCGAGTACAGCTCTGTCACCGGCTTCTGTGGTGGCGGGGAAATGGCGTTCAAATTGTGCGTTGCCAACAGAAACAGTAAAAAGTTTTGCGGGGCGAGATTCTGGCTCAGGAACTGGTGGAAGCTCTTTACCACAACCCGACAATGCAGCCGTGACGGCTATCGGAATGAGCAGTTTTCTCATCACATTCATCCATAAAAAGTAAGTGATTACATTTAAAGTAGATGAATTATGAATTAACTTCCAGAGCACAAAAGATTAATTATGCTTAAAAATTAGTAATTTGTGACAAAAAAGCAGGCTTGTCGCCTGCTTTATTTAAATCATTGATAGATGCATCAAGTTTAGAGTTTGCTGAACTCTCGGTTCACCCTAAATGTATCGGACGTCACATACGCTTCCATGTTACGAATTTTGCCATCAAGACGGTCAAAATCTCTTTCCAAAACACTGAGTAATTGATCCGGACTTTGTCCTTTCTGCCAAGGCTTACTTTTAAGCGTATGCTCTTGCTGCTCTCTTATGTTTTCAGAATATCTCACGGGTTGCTTTTCGAGCATAAATGCCATCGCGACATACGCTAACACCACTAAGAATGTACCACCTAATAGGGCAGCAGAAATCACTACAATACGAATCAACCAAACTTCTGCACCAAAGTAGTTGGCAAATCCGGCACAAACACCGGAGATTTTGCCATTTACTGGATCACGATACAGTTCTCGATTATTCATACTTACGTCTCCATGTTGGTGACTCAGCATCTAAGATGCGCTCCAATGTATCAACTCGAGACTGCATCGCTTCCGCTTTTTCAGACAGTACCTGAAGGCGCTCTAAGTCTTGGCTCGACAGTGCACTATCCGTTTTGCGTTTACTGCGATAGTGTAAGAAGAGCCATAGTGGAGCGACAAAGATTAAAAAGACAATCACTGGTCCTACTAATAAAAATGCCGACATAAATGGCTCCTCTCTTATTTATCTTGCGATGACATCTGTTCTTTCAGTTTTGCCAACTCTTTTTCAATTTCGTCTTGAGCCTGAAGCTCTGCAAACTCTTGCTCTAGCGATTTTGCATTCCCAGTTTGAGCGTACAAATCGGCTTCCGCTTCCATTTCGTCAATTTTACGAGAATATTGATCGAACTTCGCCATTGCTTCATTTGTGCGGCTAGTATGCAGATGCTTTTGAACATCGCGACGGTTAGACGCTGTTTGATTACGAATCGCTAGCGCTTGTTGCTTTGCACGTGTTTCTGCGATTTTGTTCTCAAGCTTACCGATTTCACCAGTCAACTTGTTGATCGTTTCTTCCACCAGCGTTTGCTCTGTGTGCAAAGCTTTTACGACTTGCTCAAGTTTTTGCTTTTCAATTAGGGCTGCACGCGCCAAATCTTCGCGCTCTTTAACCAACGCTAGGCTCGCTTTTTGACCCCATTCGCCAATTTGCTCTTCTAGCATCTCAACTTTACGAGCCAGCTCTTTTTTGTCTGCAATCGCTTTAGCCGAGTTAGTACGCACTTCTACAAGTGTGTCTTCCATTTCTTGAATGATAAGACGGATCATTTTTTCAGGATCTTCCGCCTTGTCTAGCAATGCACTGATGTTTGAGTTAACGATATCTGCAAAACGAGAAAAAATACCCATAACGGAACTCCTCTTTTTTCCTATTAAAACTCGACAAGGTGGTGATTCACCTTGTGTCTCCCTGAATATATAACAAGTACCATGCCAACTTTTATAATCCATTAAAATCAACAAGTTATCAGTAATCTTGTTGTTATGCACCGTTATGCTATGATGTTTTTCACCAACAGTTGGTAAAATTCACCAACTCTGCGCTTAAATTAGGCTAGGTAGCAAAAATAAGAAGGATTTTATGAAGCAAAACCTTATTGGTGAATCTCCCGCTTTTCTCGCTGTATTGGATAAAGTATCACAACTCGCCCCAATTGAACGTCCGGTCCTCATTATTGGCGAGCGAGGTACCGGTAAAGAACTGATCGCTCAACGTTTGCATTACTTATCAAAACGTTGGGATAAGCCACTTCTTTCTCTCAACTGTGCGACCTTAAGCGAAGGTTTGATTGACTCCGAGTTGTTCGGCCATGAATCCGGCTCGTTCACTGGTTCAAAAGGCAAGCATAAAGGTCGTTTTGAACGTGCGGAAGGTGGCACCTTGTTCTTGGATGAGTTGGCAACTGCGCCTTTACTTGTGCAAGAGAAGCTGCTGCGAGTGATTGAATACGGTGAATACGAACGCGTCGGTGGTCATACCGCTCTTAACGCGGATGTGCGTTTAGTGTGTGCTACCAATGCAGATTTGCCACGACTGGCTGAGCAAGGTGATTTCCGCGCCGACTTGCTCGATCGTCTAGCCTTTGACGTTATCATGTTGCCACCACTGCGAGAGCGCAAAGAAGATATCCTGTCGCTTGCCGAACATTATGCAATGAAAATGTGTCGAGAGTTGCAACTCGAATACTTCGTTGGTTTCACTCATCAAGCGCAACAAGCCCTGCTCGATTACTCATGGCCAGGTAATGTGCGTGAGCTAAAAAACGTAATTGAGCGCGCTATCTATCAACACGGGTTAAATGCAGAACCGATTGATGAGTTGATTTTTAACCCTTTTGTCACTGGCTGGAACAATGCGCTTGGTCATACTGCGGCAAACGAAGATCCTCACGAAGAAGCCTCGTCTCAAACGACTTCGATCCACTTTCCTCTCGATTACAAACAGTGGCAAGAGGAGCAAGATATCAATCTTCTCAATCGTGCCTTGGAGGAAGCAAAATTCAACCAACGACAAGCAGCCGAATTGCTGGGATTAAGCTATCACCAGCTACGAGGTATGGTCAGAAAGTACGGTTTGGTCGGACAAAGTTAACACAACCAAAAACACCACTAGCTATAGATAACGCAACTCATGTCTGCAAAATTCGGGCTACAGTGTTAAATAGACATCGTATTTTGATCTAACACCCTACCAGCAAAAGATTTTGTGTTTGGAGCGAGTTCACAAAGATGTTAAATTAGCGAGATCATTTTCGCTTGTGAGCTCTGGACGAGTAAGATCAAATGAAACAAGCAAAGTCCAATGAACATTTCATATTATGAATGCTTTTATAAGATTATCGCTGAGCCTTATTGGTATTAGCTTACTGACTGCCTGTGGTGAAGAAATCGATCACAACGATATTCGCCAAGCAGGTTTTGTGTTTTGTGGGCAAGGTAAACCAACAACATTTAACCCTCAGCTTATAGACAGTGGTATTACAGCCGAGGCGTTAAGCCCTCAGTTGTACGACACCTTACTCACGCTTGATCCTAAAACACACCAACCTATTGCAAGCATTGCGGAAAGTTGGTCTGTGAACAAGGAAGGTACTGAGTACACATTCCAACTCAAACATGGCGTTCAGTTCCAAACGACACCGTGGTTCTCTCCGACTCGCCCGTTAAATTCAAAAGACGTGGAATTCAGCTTTAAGCGAATCATTGATGTAGACCATCCTTTTCATCAAGTTGGTGGTGGTTTTTATCCATGGTTTGCTGGTTTAGATTTTCAAAATCTATTGCAAGATGTGATTGCTGTCGATGATTACACAGTGACGTTTAAACTCGCGCAGCCAAACTTTTCATTCTTGGCAAACATCGCCACCAGCCATGCGGTAATACTGTCAGCAGAATACGGTCAACAATTGGCGGCAAAAGACAACAAAGAGCAAATCGACCAACTCCCTATTGGTTCAGGGCCTTACCAGCTCAAAGAGTATCAAGTAAACGATTTGATTCGCTTGGAACGTCACCCGAACTACTGGAACTCGCCAGCGAAAATGGAACAAGTAGTGTTCGACATTTCACACCGTGGTACTGGCACGTTAGCTAAGTTGCTGCGCAATGAATGCGATGTTTTGTCTTCACCTATCTCTAGCCAGATCCCAATCATTCAAGAAGATGAAAACCTTGAGTTGACGGCGACACCAGCAAATAACGTTTCCTTTATTGCGATTAATACCGAGACTCCAGCACTTCGCGACCCAAGAGTCCGCCAAGCGTTGAACCTTGCGATCAATCGTCAAAATATCTTGGATTCGGTTTATTACGGTACAGGAACCCTAGCTTATACATTGCTGCCGCCGAACTCTTGGGCGTATCAAAAAGACAGTGCGAAAATTCGTTATGACCGAAATTACGCTCTCGCTCTACTTCGTGAAGCGGGATACGAAGATGGTCTAAAACTGTCGATGTGGGTGCCGCTAGAGCCAAGAGCATTCAACCCAAGTCCACGCAAAACTGCTGAGCTCATTCAGGCGAACTTCGCCGATATCGGCATTAAGCTGACTCTGCTCACCGACGACCGTTTCGAGCGAGTGGATCTTGAAAATATCAACGATATCGACTTGCTCCTTACTGGCTGGATTGGCGATACAGGCGATCCGGATAACTTCTTCCGTCCTTTACTATCGTGCGAATCAGACCGAGTGGGCCTTAACGTTTCGATGTGGTGTAACGATGATTTCGACTTTTTGCTGGATCTCGCGCTAGAGACGCAAGAGCAACGTTACCGCCTAAACCTGTATCGTCAGGCGCAAAATATTTTGAATGAAGAGTTTCCAGTTATTCCGTTGGCACATGGGGTTCAATTCCGTGTGCACGACAAGTCATTAACTGGCTTCAAATCGAGCCCTTTCAATGCCCAACCGTTTGATAGAGTTGAGAGAATCCACTGATGTTTTGGTACACCATTCGACGATTTAACCTCTTTTTCATCACTTTGATGATTCTCACTTTGGTGGGCTTTTCTCTGCTGCGCCTTGACCCGCTTTCACATTGGGCAAATGTGGAGTTCTGGTCTGGCTGGCAAAGCTACTTAATTAACCTTTCTCAGCTCGATTTTGGTTTGAGCAAAAACGGCAATGCGATTTACGACGAACTCGCCGTTGTTTTTCCTGCCACATTAGAATTGTGCTTTTTCGCCTTCCTGGTTTCGCTCTTAATCGGTATCCCGCTTGGTACGATTGCAGGGATGAAACAGGGTAAGTGGCTAGACACTGGTATCTCGTTTCTTTCGATGTCGGGTTACTCTGCTCCGATTTTCTGGGTGGCACTACTGCTGATCATGGTCTTCTCGTTGGAATACCATATCTTCCCTGTTGCTGGACGCTACGACTTGCTGTACGAAATCGACCATGTGACTGGGTTTGCCATTATTGACGCCTTTATGGCGAAAGGTGAATACCGAGCTCACGCACTGCAAAGTGTCATCGAGCACATGGTTCTGCCGTGTTTGGTTCTGGCGTTGGCACCTACGACTCAAGTTGTTGGTTTGATGCGCGCTTCTGTTGCAGAAGTTATGAGCCAAAACTACATTCGCGCAGCCCGAATCAAAGGTTTATCGAATCGTGAGATCGTCACTCAGCACGTAATGCGTAACGCCATTCCGCCTATCATTCCAAAAGTTGGGGTTCAGCTATCTAGCATGATCACTTTAGCGATCATCACCGAGTCGATCTTTAACTGGCCGGGCATTGGTCGCTGGTTGCTGGATGCGCTTGCCAACCAAGATTACGCCTCAATCCAAGCAGGAGTAATGGTGCTTGCGACACTCGTTTTAACTGCCAATATCCTTTCGGACTTGATTGGTGCCATGATCAACCCTCTGGTGAGAAAGGAATGGTATGCTAACAAATAACGTTTATCAGGAAGAACGTATTCCAACTCAGTTCGAGCGATTTTGGCGTAGTTACCGCGCTAACGGGTTAGCGATGTTTGGCTTGTGGTGTTTAGGCTTGATTGTATTGATCACCATTTTAGCTCCGTGGCTTGCCCCGTTTGATCCACAAGCACAATCTGGTGAGTTACTCGTTCCCCCTTCATGGGCACCAGCGGGCACTGTCGATTACTTTTTAGGAACCGATGACTTAGGTCGTGATATTCTGTCGCGCTTGATCATGGGCTCTCAACTGACTTTTGGCGCAGCAGTTGGCATTACTGCGATTGCGACCATCGTAGGTTGCTTTATCGGAGTGCTGGCGGGGATGACGAAAGGTCTGCTTTCCAGTACTTTGAACCACCTTCTCGACACCGTTATGTCGATTCCATCGCTATTGCTCGCGATCATTTTTGTGGCATTCCTTGGCTTTGGTGAATTTAATATCTTGCTGGCGATTTGTTTAGCCCTGATCCCACGTTTTATTCGCTCGGTGTATATTGCCGTGCATACCGAGGTAGAAAAAGATTACATCATGGCAGCCCGCCTAGATGGCGCAAATGACTTCTACTTGCTGTGGAGCTCGATTCTTCCAAACATTTTAACCGTCATCGCAGCAGAGATTACTCTCGCTCTGTCGGCGGCCATTTTGGATATTACAGCTCTTGGATTTCTTGGCTTGGGTGCTCAAGCACCGAGTACCGAATGGGGTGCCATTTTGGGCGATTCAGTCGAGCTAATTTACATCGCACCATGGACCGTGACGCTTCCGGGTCTGACCATCATGTTCACCGTAATTATCTTAAACTTAGTAGGTGAAGGTGTACGCCAAGCGCTGAATGCGGGGATCGAATAATGCCGTTATTAGATATTCGACATCTGACTATCGAGATCGAAACACCACAAGGGATGGTGAAAGCCGTCGACCGAATGAGCCTAACGCTCAACGAAGGTGAAATCCGAGGCTTGGTGGGCGAGTCTGGCTCAGGTAAAAGCTTAGTTGCGAAGGCGATCGTGGGGGTTTGTAAGGACAACTGGCGAATCACCGCGGACCGAATGCGCTTGGGTAACATCGACCTTTTACAGCTTACGCCGAAAGAGCGTCGACGCGTCATTGCCCGCGATATCGCGATGATATTCCAAGAACCCTCAACCTGTTTGGACCCTTCCGAAGAAGTAGGACGTCAGTTAATTGAGTCTATCCCCTCTCGCGCCTTTGAAGGCAAGTGGTGGGAGCGATTCAAATGGCGTAAAAAACAGGCCATTGCGCTACTGCACAAAGTTGGTATCAAAGATCACAAACGCTTGATGGGCAGCTACCCGTACGAGCTAACAGATGGTGAATGTCAAAAAGTCATGATCGCCATGGCCATCGCAACCAAACCTAAATTGTTGATTGCCGATGAACCAACTAACGACTTGGACCCCATCACTCAATCGCAGATTCTGCGTTTGTTGAGCCGAATGAACCAGCTCAACAACACCACGATTTTGCTGATCGGTCACGACTTGGCTACCATCACGCAATGGGCAAGCCGAATTACCGTCATGTACTGTGGTCAGTCGGTTGAATCTGCCGACACCGACAAAATAATCGAAGCACCCAAACACCCTTACACTGACGCGCTGCTAAAAGCGATGCCAGATTTTAATGATTGGGTACCGCACAAGCAAAAACTGCAATCGCTACCTGGGTCGATCCCTCCTTTGCAGCACCTGCCAATTGGTTGTCGATTAGGGCCACGTTGTCCGTACGCGCAAAAACAGTGTGTTGAAATTCCACACACGCGACGCATTAAAAACCATAAGTTTAACTGCCACTTTCCATTGAACACGGAGAAGAAGTCATGAGTGCGTTACTCGAAGTCGATAACTTATCGAAGCAGTTTGTCACGCGTTCTCGACTATTCAGACGTCAAGTTAATGAAGCGGTTAAACCCGTGAGCTTTACGCTGGAACCGGGGCAAACTATTGGCTTTATTGGCCAGAATGGCTCCGGTAAATCAACACTTGCACGTATGCTCGCAGGCGTTGTTGAACCGAGCTCTGGTGAGATCCGAGTCAATGGTGAGCGTTTAGAACACAAAGATTACGCAACGCGATGTAAGTTGATTCGCATGATTTTCCAAGACCCAAACACGTCATTGAATCCTCGTATTCAAATTGGACGAATCTTGGAAGGTCCGTTGAAACGAAACACCAACATGCCGCCAGATGCACGAATGAAACGTGTAAAAGAGACGTTGCTTCGCGTAGGGCTTCTGCCGGAGCACGCCTACTTCTATCCTCAAATGCTTGCTGCTGGTCAAAAACAGCGTGTCTGTTTGGCTCGTGCACTCATCCTTCAGCCATCAATCATTGTGGCGGATGAAGCGCTAAACGGTTTGGATATGGCGATGCGCTCACAGATCATCAACTTGTTCTTGGAGCTGCAAGAAGAGATGGGCTTGTCGTTTGTGTACGTGTCTCAGCATATCGGTATCGTAAAACACATCACCGACAAAGTGATGGTAATGCACGAAGGCGAAGTGGTTGAGTTTGGAGAGACAAACCAAGTCCTTACTAATCCAGAACATGCAATTACCCAGCGCTTGGTAGAAAGCCATTTCTACAAAGCGCCAAGCCACTAAACAGACGACTCACGAAAAACAAAAAGCCTGCTTTCATGCAGGCTTTTTCTATTGGGTGAAGCGAGTACAGTCAGATTAACGACGGCTTGCTTGTTTACGCAGTTCGAAATCAAACTCGTCGGGAAACAACACCACGCCTTCTTCGTTTTGATTCGGGAATACAACAACCGATAGCTCATCATCTTCTAGGCCAGTAGTCCAACGGCTATGCCATTTGTTAAGAGAGATCGCTTCTGGTTCACACTCTTCCCAGTCACCCGTTGCCCACTGCTTGGCAAATTCTTCATTTGGCCACACAGGAACGCAATCATCGTCTTCTGTGTTTAACATGACACAGCCGTGCTCATCTTTAAGAATCCAAACTTTACGATTCGCGACAATCTCTTTGACACAATACTTTAGGCGCTGCTCTTCGTTGTAGCGATTAATCGTATCAATTTGTTCTTGGGTGAGTTGCTCAGACATATCAGTCTCCTGTTTCCCATAGAAAAATGCCCGCAGCTAAGCGGGCATTTACAGTATATGCTGGTAATAATGAAATTACGCTAGCTCAGTTTGAAGCCAAGGCCAACCTTGCTTCTTACGGCTTAGTGTATTTTCCATCATTAGCATGCCGTCTTTCTCGTGCTTAACAAGTTTCTCAGCCCACTCACCTTTGTATAGAAGACGAGTTTGAGCAGTTGTGATGTCTGTTAGCATAACAGCAGCGAACGCTAGGTTATCTTTCTCACAACGAGATTCTAGGTCTGCTTCTAGTGCTTCGATCATACCGTCAACTTGCTCAAGAGTTGCAAGTTCAACCTGACCAACCACTACGTCACGACCGTTGAATGGGTAACCTTTAAGGTCCTTTTCAACGAGTTGAGCCGCAGATAGACCTTCGATGTTTGTCTTAGCAATTAGAAGATCTTTCGTGAATGCATCCACATCTTGTACGTCAGCGATTGCAGCTAGCTCAGCAACAGCATCTTTGTCTTTTTGTGTACAAGTTGGAGAAGCGAAGCCTACTGTGTCAGATAGGATTGCTGACATCATTAGCTTAGCGATTTGAGGCTTGATCTCGTGACCTTCAATCTTGAACATGTTGAATAGTACTGTGTTAGTACAGCCAACAGGCCAGATCCATGCTTCCATTGGGTTCACTGTCATCACGTCACCTAGACGGTGGTGGTCAACGATACCCGCGATTTCAGCTTCAGCGATGTCGTCTGGTGCTTGCGCTAGATCTGAGTAGTCTACTAGCCAAACGGTTTCACCCGCTACTGAAGTGCGAAGTTCTGGAACTTCTGCGCCAGCTACTTCAAGAATGTGCTGAGTTTCACGGTTGATTTCGCCCTGACGAATTGGCATTGCTTCAACGCCACGCGCCTTTAGAAGTTCTGTTGCAACTAGTGCACTACAAATACTGTCACTGTCTGGGTTCTTATGACCTACAACTAGAATCATGTTTCTTCCTATCCAAGTCAATTTGATACGCTTCCGAACAATGGCACGGTGTGCCGTGGAAGCTGTTTGCTCACAAAGGCCGATACTTTACCTGATTTGAGGGAATTTGACACGAAGAAAAGTTCACAACCCTATTGCGAATAAATCTCATTTACATATAATGATAATTATTACCATTTGCATTTGAGTTAACGATGAACGCGACCCGATTTTTGCACTCCGCACAGCAGCTATTTCAGCCAACTCAGTTCCAGTTAGCTTATAAGCGACTGTTTATCCCCATTATCATGCTTGTCTTATTAGCGAATGAGAACACCCGAGAGATCACAGTGACCACGCTTTCCGATTCTTTCTGGGCAGTATCTTGTTATGTCGCAGCAACCTTGGCGATTTATCATTACCTCTCCAACTTTATGTCGAAGACGAATCGCATCACTCAACTCTATCATCGCTCTCGTCATCATCAGGTGTTTTTTGCAGCCCTACTCGGTGCGCTTCCAGGCTGTGGCGGAGCTATTGTTGTTACGACTCAATTTATTAGTGGACGAGTAGGATTTGGCGCAATCGTAGCCGTACTGACATCAACCATGGGCGATGCGGCATTCTTGTTACTCGCGGCAAAACCGTCCGTCGGCGTTGGCGTCGTCGCACTTGGCATTGTGGTAGGTACGATTTCGGGTTTGAGCGTCAACGCATTTCATCCTGATGATTTTCTACGCCCCGAGCCAAAGCAAGCGAGCGCTCACCACCATTGTTGTCAGCATCAAAGCGAGCGATACACGCCTTTAGAGCAACGTGCGATTAATCTTCAAGGTGCATTCTGGAAGTGGTTGATAGTCCCTGCGAGCATCGTTGCCGTACTGACCTCATTCCAAGTGGATATCAATCAGCTACTGAATTTGAGTCCAAGTAGCATTGAATGGTTAGGAGCGATATTTGCGGTGGTCTCCATGTCGTTGTGGGCAATGACAAAAGAGCTGGGAGATTATCAATCGACGGTGTCAGAAGATGAAAAAATCGTTGATTCACACCCGATTCAAAAAGCAGCTCAAGACACAAACTTTGTCAGCGCGTGGGTTATCGTGGCGTTTCTTGCGTTTGAATTAACGACCTATTTTTCAGGCATCGATTTGGCTGCTACCTTCTCAAATTGGGGCATATGGATGCCATTGGCTGGCTTAGCCATCGGTATGCTACCAGGCTGCGGCCCACAGATTCTCGTCACCAGTTTGTACATTACTGGTGCCGCACCATTATCCGCGCAGATTGCGAATGCGATTTCTAACGATGGTGATGCACTGTTCCCCGCGATTGCCATGGCTCCCAAAGCGGCATTGATGGCAACGGTCTATTCTTCTATCCCTGCATTCATTGTGGGCTATGGCTATTACTTTATGTTTGAGTTTTAGTTATTCCGCTCTCAAAAAAGAACGCGTAAAAACAAGAAAAGAGCCCAAGTGGCTCTTTTCGTTTAGTACGTCGTTTTCAATGACCTTTACGCGGTCACTATTGCTTTGGCATTCAGACCTCTATCGACACTCACTAGAAGCAACTGACAAGGATCTTGGTTGAGCTTTTCTCCGGTCCAGTAGTCATACCAATCAACGGGCTGATCCGCTGTGAGAGTAAATTCAGTCGCATTGTGATTCGCGTAATTGAACAAACAATGTAGATCATTCTTGTCCGTCAGTTTCAAAAAAGCATGGCTCAAACTTAACGCCGTGAACTTAGCAGATTCTTGGCTGCGTCGTTGTCGCAACATCAGCTTCGCCAAGGTTTTACTCGCAAATGGCGTGATTTCCGGGAGAGGGTCGCCAGACAAAAGCAAGCCGCCAGACGCCAATAATACGGTACGGTGAAACTCGTAGTCTTCACGTGATGCAGCTTGATTAGCAAGAGAAGTAAACGTCGCGCAGTCTGGGTCAATTTGCCACAACTTACGGTGCTGCCAACTACGGAAAAACGTCTCTTTAGCGATCTGTTCAAAACGGTGGCTATGGCGCTCGACGTCATCAGACACGCGCATCGCATCCACCAGCCCCAAAGATGGCCACATTGGCGCGTTGCAGCCAAGCAACCAAGCGTCTCCTGCGCCTCTGGCGATCGCCTCCATCCCTAATCGATACGCTTCGACACCCGTAATACCAGACTGACTACGTTTTCCTTTTAGTGTTCCCCAGTAGTTTGCATCGAGCTTAAACAGCTCTACGCCCCACTCTAGCCTCATCACTGACACAACGTGCGTTAGATGATCTTGCACTTCGGGGTTAGACGTATCGAGAATATACCAAGGCGTGCAACGCCAGCCGCCGTAGGTAACATCTTCGGCTTTAAGGAGCTGACCGTCAGGATGACGAACAAACCATTCAGGATGTTGCTTAAAGACCTCAGATTCTGGCTGCGCTATGAAAGGAGCCATCCAAATCGCCGGCTTTTTGCCTTTTGCGCGAATGTTTTGAATCAGCTCCTTCACACCGCCAGAGAATTTATCCGACGGCGTAAGCCAATCCCCCATGAACGCTTGATAGCCATCATCCAGAAGTACCCATTCTAAGTCTTCGAGCTTGTCTTGCATGCAATCGACATTTTCTAAAACATTTTGCTCGGTCACATCGGCATAGTACGCATACCAAGAACACCAGCCTATCGGTGCATCCTGCGTAACACCGTTGCGAATAGGATGATGCACGGCAATCATCTCGCTGAACTCTTGATACAGATCGGATAGCGAGTTGCCAGTTAAAATCGTAATGGACTCAAGTTGATTGTGTTCCCAATCCGCCACTTGCGTGTGTTCGCCATCGATTGCTGCGGTCAGTATCCACTGCCCATTTCGCTGTTGTATATCAAAGTAACCAGCAAATCGACGGCACGTCGTGAAGCCAAACAAGGTGTAACCAGCAGAATCCTCAATCACTAGATAGTTGTAGTAACGCTTGGATGCATGTTGCGAGTACACGCGGTATGGGGGAATGTTGTCGGGGCAGCGACCTATTTCAAGAGGATGCGTGATCGTTCCTGACGTTTGTGCCAACATTTGAAAACCATCACCAATCACGTTGGCTTCGTGCTCGTATAAAAACGGCATTTCGAACAGCACTTCACGGTCAGTAAAGGTTTTGTTGTGAAGCCCAGAGAAGGAGAAATGGGCTTGATTACCAATCACATCCACGTGCAGATCGTTATCGATGATCGTCATTTCGGAATGGTTGGCTAACTGAATGGTCTGAGCCATATTGCATCTACTCACTGATTATTATTGTTTTGTGTCCAATTGACCCCACGATGCTTGGTTGCGCGTGAAGCCTTTTGAATATGACTTCATTATCCTGTGAATGATGCGAGCAATTCGTTATTTTCGTCACGAATCCATGCACTCTGACGCTCAAAAACGGTTATTGAGATAACGCTCACTGAAATTTTGGTTAAAAAAATACCAGCCCGAAGGCTGGTATTTCGATTTATGCAAATTGCACTAATTAAGCAACTTCGATTGGACCACCGAATGAAGTTACTGGCGGTACTTTGCCTGTGAACTTCTCGAAGTCTACGATACATGTGTTCGCAGAAGTCGCTTGAGCAAGCTCAGAAGAGCCGATGTCCTGCGTTAGCGTATTAGGGTCACCGTAAGTACAGATTGCGCCTTCTTTCTCGTTTAGAGGGCCGTACCATGCGCCTTCTTCGATACGGATAACGCCACGTGGGTAGCTGTCAGTTAGAACAGCACCAGCTAGTAGCTGACCGCGGCCGTTGAATACGCGTACCAAGTCACCGTCTTTAATGCCTTTTGCTTTTGCATCGATTGGGTTGATGTAAACAGGCTCACGACCTTGCACCGCGTATGTCGCGCGGAACTCTTCAGACTCACACATTTGAGAGTGCAGACGCTTGTCTGGGTGACAAGACTGCAACCAGAATGGGTATTTGTCTGAACCAGGGCCACCGTGTGAACGCTCTGATTTTTCGAACCACATTGGGTGCTCTTGACAATGTTCGTAACCGTAACGGCCGATCTTACGTGATGTAATCTCGATGAAGCCAGACGGTGTACCTAGAGGGTTAAGCTCAGGGTCTTTACGGAAGTCCGCGTGACGAACCCAAGGTTTACCTTCACCGAAGTCTAGTACGCTCTTCTCCCAGAACTCATTGAATTCTGGCATTTCGAACTTACCTTCGTTCGCTTTCTTACAATCGTTGTATAGGCTTTCGATCCACTCCATCTCGCTCATACCACGAGTGTATTCTTCGCGGCGACCAAAACGCTGAGTTAATTCACTCATGATTTGGAAGTCAGGCTTAGATTGGAACAATGGATCGACGAGACGATGCATCGCGATCAGACCTTTGTTCGAGTATGAACCGTACACGTCGATGTCGTTACGTTCCCATTGCGTACACGCAGGTAGAACGATGTCAGAGAAACGACATGTTGCAGTCCAAGCAAACTCGATCGTTACAACCGTTTGAAGTTTGCGGAACGCTTTCTTCATGCGGTTACGATCTTGATGGTGGTGCCATGGGTTACAACCCGAGATAACCATCATCTTGAAGTCTGGCAGTTTCACTTTACCGCCGTTGTAGTTGATCTCTTTGCCTGGCTCAAGCAGACAGTCGATCCAACGTGCAACTGGGATAGTACGGCTGTAACCGTTAAAGTCGTTGTTGTCCCACTTCGGCTTCATACCTTGGTCAAGGTTACGAGGGAAACCACCAGGGCCCGCGAAACCAGTGGAAGGCACACCGATACTTGAGTAGTGGTGACCGTAAGAGATACCACCACCAGGTAGACCGATTTGACCAACCATTGCCGCAACCACAGCCGCCGCCCAGTATGGCTGCTCACCGTGCTCTTGACGCTGGATACACCAACCCATCAGGATCTGTGTACGGCCGCTTACTAGCATGCGTGCGAATTCACGAATCTTGTCCGCTTTCACACCACAGATAGCCGCTGCCCATTCTGGTGTCTTCTCTACTTTGTCTTTTGTCTTACCTTGAACGTATTGGATGAACTCTTCAAAGCCTAGACAGTAAGTATCAATGAACTTCTTGTCGTACAGGTTTTCGTTGTACAGAACATGAGCCACAGCCAGCATGAACGCTACGTCTGTCATCGGGTTGATGTACAGGTGATCGTTCTCTAGGTAGCGTTGCGTTTTGTTCTTAACTGGGTCAACAGACAGAACGTTGATCTCGCCTTTCGCTACTTTTTCTTTTAGCTCTGCAAGGTACTTGAATGATTCGTGAGTTTCACAGTTCCAACCTACTTGTAGGTTTTTCACTGGGTCGTTTGCCCACAGAATGATGTTGTCTGAGTTCTCAAGGATTTCAGACCAAGACGTACCTTGTGCGTAAACTTCAGTTGAACCAAGTACGTAAGGCATGATGGTTTGACCTGCACCAGTCGAGTAGTCGCCTACTTTAGTGATGAAGTTACCGTGCATACCTACTGCACGTTGCATGTGCGCGGTACAGTTGTTGAATGAACCTGTTTGGTTCCAACCAGTTTGACCAGCATGCAGAGCCCAAGGACCGTATTCTTTTTGAACACGTTCTAGCTCACGGTAGAACAAGTCTAGAGCTTCATCCCAAGTCACACGGATGAAACGGTTGTTACCGCGAGTATCCGCGCTGTATTTGTGTTTCTTCAACCAATCTAGACGAACCATTGGGTAACGAACACGTGAAGGGCTGTAGATAATACCCTTGATGCCGTTCAACATTTCTGTTGGGTTTTTGTCTAGTTCTAGCGGTTTGATCTCTTGAACTTTACCCGCATAGATGTGGGCGCGGAACGCGCCCCAGTGTGAGCCTGTTACTTTCCAAGTACCAGTCGACTCAGCTGCGTTTGCAGAAGCTGACGCCAATAAGCTTGGACCGATAACTGACGCTGCACTTGTGGTTGCTACACCTTTAAGAAAACTTCTTCGTGTAATAGCCATTTAAATTACTCCAATCCGCGCTTATTAGTGGTGGCCTTCAGCATAATCTGAAGAGTGCTTCTGTAGATATTTCAAGATCAGTGCTTCACTGTCTGTATCTAGGTTAACGAACGCAAGCATGCCGTCGAACATACCTGGCCAGGTGTTCGCATCGAAGTGCGCTTCAGCTGGTTGTGTATGACATACAGAACAGTTTGTTTTGTATGCTTCTTTCGATTTTTCCCATACAGGGTTGATGTCGTTCAGCATAGACTCTTTCTTGATCCATACTTTCGCTGCCACTTTCTCCCAAGGAAGACCAGTCAGCTCGTCCACTCGTTTTTCACCAGTCGTAACGATGTTGCTGTCTGTAGACGCTTCTTTAAGTAGAGACGCAGTTGCAATGTTCTTACCGAAATCTTCTTGAATTACGCGACCAAAGCCTTTCGCTTTACGCCAGCCGTCAATTTCGATTTCGATGAAGTCACCTTTATCTTCCAGAACTTTTACTGTTGATGCAGGGTTTAGAAGACCCGCTTCTTTCGCACCTTGCGCGTCAAAGTAAATTGGAAGGTGACGAATACTTACGAGCTCTTGACCTACTGCGTAGTCAGTACCTGATGTCATTTGCTCTAGATCACCCACGATGCCGCCGATGCTATCCATACCTGCTGGTAGGTTGTGCGCGATACCTTTATGACAGTCAACACAGCTTTGATCTTTTTCTGCCGCTTGCTTCATCTGGATACGAGCGGTTGGAGACATTTGCTCGAAGTCCATAGACTCGTAGTTGTGACAGTTTTTACACTCTAGAGATTTGTTTGCAGAGAAACGATCCCATTCGTGTTTAGCAAGTTCGATACGACGCTCTTCGAAAACGCCAGGTTCAGAGTAGTTGCCAAAAACTTGCGCAAATACTTCTTTAGAAGCCTGCATTTTACGAGCGATTTTGTCAGTCCAGTTGTGAGGAACGTGACAGTCAGGACAAGTAGCACGAACACCAGAATGGTTTTTCCAGTGAACCGTGTCTTGCAGCTCAACGTATACGTTGTCACGCATGGTGTGACAGCTAATACAGAATTCTTCAGTGTTGGTTGCTTCTAGCGCGGTGTTAAAGCCACCCCAGAAAATAACACCAGCGATGAAACCGCCCATAGTCAGCACGCCAAGGCTGATATGAACTGCCGGGCGCGTCATCGTACGCCACAGTTTAATGATTAATGATTTCATTATTTGCTCTCTTAAAATCTTTTCAAAAGTGTGGTTGTGAGCTCACTGGCTTACATGCCGTGTGCGCCTGGAGGACCAAAGAAGAACACTTGTAGTGCCCAAACGATAAATCCGTAGCCGCCTACGAAAGCCACACTCAGAATTGGGAAGAGAACAACTGCAATGAAGAGGAAAGACTTCCACTCCAGTGAGCGTTTTTCGCCACTCTCAATTTTATTAACATCACTCATACATTTGCCTATTTTGTATCTAGTGTTATTGAAAAGCCCGTGTAACCAAGCTTAAGTTTTTACAATCTCTAATTGAAAATACTAGACCATACTAATAGTAAGGTTCAATCAAATAACTCCCTTCACGCCTTGTAATTCAACACTTTTTTGAGCTCATCCAGAGTTGTGTGGGATTGATATTATTTATTAAAAAACATGAACAGATATGAAAAAATAAGTCTTTTAAAGACTTGTTAAGCTTACAACATTTACAAAACATAAATTACATTTGAGCGGTAAAATTCGTGCCGAAAAATTACTCAAATTCCTGAGAAAGATAATGACTTGTAAAAAAAATGATAAAAAACATTTTATAAAACCTCTCGCAATTTCCACCATGAAAAAAGCAAAAAATATCCATTGAGATTCATATAGAGAATGGGGTTGGTTACAATTCTAAGCGGCAATTTCAAGGAGTGATTATGAACAGTGTGGTGGACATTAGTTGGGCAAAATTAGCGGCTTTCAGTTTGATTCTATTAGTGCCATTTGCGATCAATGCACGCTATAGATTAGGCATCGCGAAAGATGCATCAATCAGCGTTGTGCGTATGACTTTACAGCTCGTTCTGATCGGGGTTTATCTTGAATATCTCTTTCAATTAAACAGCTTGATCATCAACTTACTTTGGCTTGCGATTATGCTCGTCGTAGGAGCAAGTTCCATTGCAGGGAAAGCACGTTTACCGAAAAAGCCGCTCATGCTGCCACTTCTCACCGGGCTTATATGTGGCTTGTTTCCATTACTAATTGCGATCACCGCTGGCTTGGTGCGCCCTACTCCGCTTTACAATGCACAATATATGATCCCATTGGCAGGCATGCTATTAGGCAATAGTCTTAGCAGTAATATCATCGCGCTACAAAACCTATTCTCTGCTTTTGAAGAGCGTAAATCTGAGTACGAAGCTGCCATCTCACTGGGTGCCGCCCCTAAATACGCTTCTTTTCCTTTCGTTCAGGAAGCTCTGAGAAAATCGTTAGCGCCAACGCTAGCCTCAATGACCACGATGGGCCTTGTCACGCTTCCTGGTATGATGACGGGGCAAATCCTAGGGGGCGCAAGCCCATTGGTTGCCATTAAATATCAACTGGTCATCATGCTAGCTATTTTTGTCATGATGAGCGTCTCTGTTGCCATCACACTTGAAATGACATTGAGCTTTGTACAAACAAAAGAAGGCCGTGTTACGGTCAAAGTACGCCCAGTTGATGGAATGAAGCGAGGTCAGTAATTGGCCACATAACCCCCTAATTTTATGAAATTTTCTGGATCTTCAGAGATACTCACGATCTTTGATACAGGTTATCCACAGAAAATGTGGATAAGCCACCAAAAGATATACGCAACTAGAAACATAGCCACATTTCTGAGTCTCCTGTCTTATCAGCATACAATGGTCATATTTTAGTCAACTCAATGACATCTTCGGCTTCTACATTGTGCTTAGAGACAAAATGGAGCAGATATCATGGACGTATTGATCATGGCGGAAAAACACGATGAGTTACTGTCTGACTTGCCGGTTGAATGGCTTGTGCAAGAGCCACAAGAGATCACATCTCACTGGTTGCCAAACGAGTTTGGAATCAATGAAGAGCTGATTTAGAAAGCACTTTAAGCCAACTACAATGCACAAAAAAGGCGAGCTACCTAGCTCGCCTTTCTCTTTCTTTGGTCTCTATCGCAGATGCTTGTCTTCATCACGTAGATAGATCATCCAGTACCACATACCGACGAATACACCACCGCCGATGATGTTACCGATCGTGACTGGGATAAGGTTGTTAACGATAAAGCCCATCATGTTCAAGTCCGCATAATTTGCGATATCAGCACCTGTCATTTGCCAGAAGGCTTCTGGCGCAAAGTATTTGATACCAATAGCCATTGGAACTTGGAACATGTTCGCAATACAGTGCTCAAAACCAGCGGAGACGAACATCGCTACTGGCAAAATCATTACCGCGATTTTGTCTGTTAATGTACGGCCACTGAATGTCATCCAAACCGCAATACAAACTAACACGTTACACATGATGCCAAGTGCAACCGCCGCAAAAAAACCATGGTGCAATTTATGTTGTGAAATGGCCATGGCATTCAAACCAACTTGGCCGTGATCGAACATGTATTGCTTTGTCACCAACATACACGCCACCAGCAAAATAGCGCCAACCATATTGCCGAAATAAACCACAAACCAGTTTTTAACCAGCGTTTTCCATGAAATTTTGCCACTCGCACGCGCAACCAGAGTCAGAACCGAACTGGTAAAAAGCTCGCCGCCAGTAACCACCACCAAAATCAAACCAAGGCTAAATGCTAGACCGCCAATGAGTCGTGTGATGCCCCAAGGCAGATCGCCCGCGCCTGTCGTTACTGTGGTATAGAAAATGAAAGCAATACCAATATGAAGCCCCGCAGAAATGGCGAGCAGAAAAGATTTGATTGGAGCTTTCGTTGCTTTGCCTACACCTACTTCGGCGGCACGTTCAGCAGCCTGAGGTGGCAATAAAGAGTCAAACTGATTGAAGTTCATGGAAGTGTAACATTTAGAAACAATTAAAGAGGCGCGGATAATCGCTCCATTTCCTGACTTTTTCAAGGGCTATTTTTCATGTTTACTAAAAATGTTGTTGGTGAGACGGAAATCGATAAAACTCAACTATAGTTTGTTGTCTTAACTATCATTGATATTAAACAAGACACTCAGCGTTCGAACAAAAATTCCACGTTATATCAGTCTGATAGCAATGCAGTTAACACTTCTTGTTGTTTTGTGTTGCTCAACACTGGTTTTAAGACTAGCTTGGATAAAAAAGCGCAAAGGAATTATCTATGAAATATTCAGCTGAACACATCGCCGAACTGAACCTTCTTCTTCAATTCGATTTAAGCAGTGCAGCGACAGGCATTAAAGTCCATTCAGATGCCTCAGAAGAGATGCAAACAGCAGTTGCGCGTCTTTACCAAAAGCAATTGTGTACGCAACCTGATGGTGGTTATCTAACCGACGAAGGTATTGAAGTTGCAGAACACGCAGACAAAATCTTACGCGTACTTTCTGCAGAATAACTACCGCCCACTGACCAATAAAGCCACCGAAATACGGTGGCTTTTTTCTAGTTACTTCAATCGCATTTGGGGAATCTCACTCGGCTACACCAGTAACTTTCTCATTTTCCCAAACGGTTGAACTTTATCGTACAACCAGTTAAAGCCAGTGGCGTAAAACAAGAAGAATACTAGAAACCCTGCTTCGAGCATCAATGCTTGAAGGAGCGTAATCTCCAAGAACCATGCGATCACAGGTATAGAAATAAAGATCAACCCACCTTCAAACCCAACGGTGTGACCAAGGCGCATTGATAGACTTCTGTCTGCTCGGTTGCTGCCAAACCACTTATCGAAGTACAAGTTGTAAATGTAGTTCCAAACTACGGTGTACAAACTCAAACCGATCCCTACTAACGCCAAATCACTTGAACCTTTGCCTGTGATCAACGCAGCTGCAGGCACAATGATCGCTAACGCCATCAATTCAAAAAGTACTGCGTGGAAAATTCGTTCGTTACGAGTCATGATTATCTACCCATTTGTTCTACTCAATGACTGAAATTTTATCTATGATTGAGATAATAAAAAGTTAGATACCATCGGTAAAAACGATATGTTTACTATCGAACAATTGCAGGCGTTTGTTGCCACATCCGAATCCGGCTCATTTTCCGCAGCAGCGAGAAAGTTAGGTCGAGCCCAATCCGTGATAAGCCAACACATTATGAACATGGAACTCGACTGTGGTGTCGATCTGTTTGATCGCTCCGGCCGTTATCCCAAACTGACCGAGAACGGCCATGCTCTGATGCCTTACGCGCAAGCGGCGATCAGTCAACTCGACCGATTAAACAATAAAGCGACTCAGCTCTTTTCTGCGCAGGCGAGCGAGCTTGTTCTCGCGATTGATGAAGGGATTCCGCTGACTCGATTACCGGATGTGCTTAAAAACCTAGAGCAACAATTTCCGCAACTACAAGTCGAATGTTTAACGGCATCTAGCCCAGACATTATTGAACTGGTGAAATCTGAACGTGCAACCACCGGAATTATTCTGAGCGATCTGCAAATGCCTAGGCATATCGATTTCACCAATCTTGGTAATATCGCATTCGATGTGTATGTCTCTTCCGATCACCCATTAGCGGCTCAGCGAATTACCCATATCGATCAACTCAAACAATATCGCCAACTGGTGATACGCTCAAAGAGTGCAGAGCCAGGTAGCCTCAACCAAGCATTGAGCCCAGATATCTGGTACGCTGATAACTACTACATTTTGTTGGAATTAGCGAACAAAGGGTTTGGATGGTGCTTCCTGCCGGAGCACTTAGTCGCAGACTCACCAAACACGTTAAAAAAAGTTGGGGATGATTTCACAAAGCTGGCTTGGCAAGTCAATGTTGACCTGATTCAACATCAAAAATGGCATTCTGATCCCCTCCATCAACAAGCCAAAGCAGAGCTCATTACTCTCTTTGAGCAAAACAGTTAAGTAGGATAAATAATGGCAAACACATTGATTGTAGGTGCAGGTTGGCTTGGTACTCCACTAGCGCAAGCCTTGTTAGTCGAGGGACATGATGTAGTTATTACGCGTCGTAGCCAAGCTCGGTTAGATGAACGGCCATCCACTATTGCTAACGCCGCCCTGCTTGATCTCAACGATGAAAACGCAGCGCAAAAACTGGATGAAATAATTCAGTCGAATCATATTGAACGTATTGTTGGTGCGTTTCCACCTGGTTTTCGTAAAGGGTCTGGTCGAGAGTATGCGCAGCAATGGTCAACGTTAGTTAAAGCGGCAAAACAGAATGCGATTGAAAAGCTCGTCATGATCAGCTCTACAACGGTCTACCCTAATTTACCAACGGATATGAAAGAAGAATCCGCATCGCTCGCTCTCGCGCAAACCCACCCTCACTTTTCTGACAATGCGAAAATCATGCTCGAAGCGGAGCAATCCGTCATCGACTCTGGCATACACTACGCCATCTTACGTTGCAGTGGTTTGATTGGCCCAGACAGACACCCCGCTCGCTTTGCCATGCGCCTAAAACAAGTCAGCCGTAAAGCCCCAGCCAACATGCTTCATCAAAGTGACGCAGTCGCTGTGGCACAATTTGCATTGGATCACCTGAGTAACCAGATCATTAATGTCACAACGCCTCACACCGTGAGCAAAGCTGAGTTTTACCAAGCAGCAATCACCAAAAGTGGCGCAGAGATTTCGCTACCTCCCGTCACAGAAGATGCCGATAAACGCATCTTAGCGGACAAGCTGGTTTCACTTGGGTATCAATTCCGATTCAATTCAACGCTGGATGCACTATGAAGTTATATCAACATATAGAAACGCTTTGGGATTACATGCAGCTCAAACAGGATTTAAAGCCTGCCGACTGCTTGTTTGTTATGTGCAGTAACGACGTGCGAGTTGCTGAGCACGCCGCTGCGCTTTACCACCAAAAACTCGCACCATTGATTGTGTTCTCCGGTGGTGAAGGCCGTTTTACGGATGGTTTGTTTGAAAAAAGTGAAGCAGAAACATTTGCAGACATTGCGCGTTTAGCTGGCGTACCAAGCGATGCCATCTTAGTAGAAACACGTTCAACCAATAGTGGAGAAAACGTCCGTTTCACCGAGCAGTTATTTAAAGAGAAAGGCATCCAATGCGAATCTATTATTTTAGTGCAAAAGCCATTTATGGAACGCCGCGCCATCGCTACGTTTGAGAAGCAATGGCAATCGCCCTACTCGCAAGTGCAAGTCAGTTCTACCGCTCATCCATTCTTCGAATACATCAACGAAGACATGCCGCTAATGATGGTGTTAGAAGCGCTGATGGAAGATTTTTCCCGCGTCAAAAGCTATCCCGAAAAAGGATTTCAAACTAAGCAAGACATTCCAAATCAAGTGGATTCATCTTATCAAGTCTTGTTAGAGCGATTCGGTTTTGATCTCGTCTGAGCGAAATGAACAATTAAAAAGCCACCGAATTCGGTGGCTTTTCTGTACTGCTTTGAAGCTGAATGGATAGGTTTATTTACCTAGGGCTTCTTTGTAGTGCTGACGGCAAACCGAGACATAACGGTCGTTGCCACCAATCGCCACTTGGTCACCTTCTTTGATTGCGACTCCGTGTTCGTCGGTGCGGATAACCATGTTTGCTTTTCGGCCACAGTGGCAAATCGTCTTCAACTCAACCAGCTTATCAGCCCAAGAGAGTAGGTACTTACTGCCTTCAAAAAGTTCGCCAAGAAAATCGGTACGAAGACCATAGCAAAGTACTGGAATATGCAGCTTATCCACTACCTCTGTAAGTTGGTAAACCTGCTCTTTCGATAGGAACTGACACTCGTCAATAAGAATACAGTGACGTTTTTCGACTTCATGCAGGGCTGCAATCTCTTGGTATAGGTTCGTATCTGGACGGAACAAATGCGCGTCCGACTGTAGACCAATACGAGAACTTACTTTGCCTACACCATAGCGGTCGTCCAACGCCGCAGTGAAAATCACTGGCGTCATACCGCGTTCTTGGTAGTTAAATGAAGATTGAAGAAGAGTTGTCGATTTACCCGCATTCATTGCTGAGTAATAGAAATACATCTGAGCCACAGAGCATTACCTAAAGTTAAAATTTTATTGATGAAATTGGAAAATAAAAGGGCTGAATCATCAGCCCTTTTAAAAGATTCAATTACTTACGACGCCACGTTGTGCCTTCTGGGCCATCCTCAAGGACGATGCCCATTTCCGTCAGCTTATCACGTGCCATGTCGGCGTTTGCCCAATCTTTCGAAGCACGCGAGTCGTTACGCAGTTTGATTAGCGCTTCAATTTCAGCGACTTCATCATCGTTGCCAGCATTACCTTTTAGGAAAGCTTCAGGATCTTGATAAAGAATACCAATCACGTCTGCTAGTTCGCGCATTAGCGCACCAAGTTCACTCGCTTTCTCTACGCTTTCAGTCTTAAGGCGGTTAACTTCGCGCGCCATATCAAACAGAACTGAGTATGCTTCTGGTGTGTTGAAATCGTCGTTCATCGCAGCAGTAAAGCGAGATACATACTCCTCACCACCCGCTGGTGCTGCATTTAAATCCAGACCACGCAGAGAAGTGTATAGACGCTCAAGAGAAGCGCGTGCTTGGTTTAGGTTATCTTCACTGTAGTTCAATTGGCTACGGTAGTGACCAGACATTAGGAAGTAACGCACGGTTTCAGCATCGTAGTGACCAAGAACGTCACGAATAGTGAAGAAGTTGCCTAAAGATTTAGACATCTTTTCGCGATCTACCATCACCATGCCACTGTGCATCCAAGTATTTACGTACTTAGTGTCGTGAGCACAGCAAGATTGTGCGATTTCGTTTTCGTGGTGTGGGAACTGTAGATCAGAGCCACCGCCGTGAATATCGAAATGATCGCCTAGGATTGTAGAGTTCATTGCTGAACATTCAATGTGCCAACCTGGACGACCTGGACCCCATGGAGATTCCCATGTTGGCTCGCCTGGTTTAGACATTTTCCAAAGAACGAAGTCTAGTGGGCTACGTTTTGCTGTTTCGATATCAACGCGCGCACCAGCTTGAAGCTGATCAAGATCTTGCTTAGAAAGCTTGCCGTACTCGTCAAACTTACCTACTTCAAACATGACGTCGCCGTTGTCTGCAACGTATGCGAAACCACGTTCGATAAGCTTTTCAACCAATTCGATGATTTCTGCGATAAATTGTGTTGCGCGCGGCTCAACGTCAGGACGCTTCATGTTCAATGCATCAAAGTCTGCGTGCATGTCGCCAATCAAACGTTCTGTAAGTGATTCACAAGATTCGCCGTTTTCTGCTGCACGTTTGATGATTTTGTCATCAATATCTGTGATATTGCGAACAAACGTTAGGTCGTAACCAAGGTAGCGCAGATAACGTGATACTACGTCAAAAGAAACGAAGGTGCGGCCGTGGCCGATGTGACAGAGATCGTAGATGGTTACCCCACAGACATACATGCCAACTTTACCGGCTGTAATTGGTTTGAATTCCTCTTTCTGTCTTGTGAGTGTGTTATATATCTTTAACATGATCTCTATCTATGATTGTGAATGAATACAAGAACGTCGAGTATATCAAGTCCGACCTTATTAGGTAATAGCAATTAACCGATAAAACGATAATCGGCTAAACTTCAAGCACAAAACGAAGAATTTACTCTTCCTGAGTTTTTAATGCGTTATAACTTAGGCTAGAATCTCGGGCTCAACACAACACAGTAAAGGAAAGTAGCATGATCACCCTTCACACTAATTTTGGTGACATCAAGATTCAACTAAACGAAGAGAAAGCGCCAGAGACAAGCGCAAACTTCCTTCAGTACTGCCGCGACGGCTTTTACGACAACACTCTTTTCCACCGTGTTATTGACGGTTTCATGATCCAAGGTGGCGGCATGGAATCAGGTCTACGTGAAAAATCAACACGTGCACCTATCAAGAACGAAGCAAACAACGGCCTAAGCAACAAAGTAGGCACAATTGCTATGGCTCGTACGATGGAACCACATTCTGCAAGCTCTCAGTTCTTCATCAACGTAAACAACAACACTTTCCTAGATTTCCGTAGCGAAAGCCTAGATGGTTGGGGTTACTGTGTATTCGGTGAAGTTGTAGAAGGTATGGACGTTGTAAACAAGATCAAGGGCGTTAGCACTGGTTCTTACGGCATGCACCAAGACGTACCACTAGAAGACGTGGTAATCACTGGTACTACAATCGCAGAGTAATTCTTGCGAATTATTCCCAAGAGATAAGTAATTGGGGAGGCTTCGCCTCCCCTTATTTCTATGACGACATTATTTATATCAGACTTGCACCTTACGCCGTCACGTCCTGACATCACAGAATGTTTCATTACATTCATGCGTACGGAAGCCAAAAATGCCGAAGCTCTTTATGTATTAGGCGATCTTTTCGAGTTTTGGGTTGGTGATGATGACAAAACACCGTTTGCAAACCAAATTCGTACCGAGTTCAAAACGCTCACCGACCAAGGTGTCCCGGTTTTCTTTATTCAAGGCAATCGTGACTTCTTGTTGGGCGAACGCTTTTGTAAAGAGACGGGCATCACTTTGCTTGATGACGTTTGCACCATCGACTTATATGGCACAAAAGCGGTGATTTTACACGGCGATACCCTGTGTATTGATGACGTGGAATATCAGAAATTTCGTAAAACTGTGCATCAACCTTGGTTACAATGGATCTTTAAACGCATCCCATGGTATTTAAAGAAAAAAATTGTCTCTAAAGTTCAATCAGACATTCGCGACGATAAGCAGATGAAGTCTTTAGATATCATGGACGTGAATCAAAGCGAAGTTGAAAAAGTGATGTCTCAGAATTGCGTCAACTTGATGATTCATGGGCACACTCATCGCCCAAATACACACTTTTTTGACGCAAATGGTGCTAAAAACACGCGCATCGTCTTAGGGGACTGGTATACGCAAGGCTCAGTTTTACAAGTGAATTCTGATGGTTTTGAACTGCAAAACCGGCCTTTCAACACATAATTTACGCTAAGCATGTCGAACATGTAGAAGATTCGCATTCAAAGCGTAGATATTTTGTAAAAAATCGCTATTATCATATTACTAAGTTAAACAGAACGAAGTACCTAATTGAAGTATTCTTACGTAGCTCGCCAACCGATTCTAGACAGAGAAAAGCGAACCATAGGTTACGAACTTCTCTTTCGAGACGGCCCCAAAAATACCTTCCCTGAAGTAGAACCTGAGCTTGCTACTAGTCGACTGCTATCTGATCATTTTTTGTCGACGCATTACAACACGTTAGGTAACAAACTCGGTTTTGTTAACTTTCCCCACCAAAGCTTGGTCAACCTTGTTCCGACACTGTTTCCGAAAGATTCTCTGGTTATTGAAGTACTCGAAGATTGTGAGCCTACGCAAGAGCTTCTCGATGCAATAAAACATCTGCACGAATGCGGCTACCGAATTGCACTCGACGACTTTGTACCAACTAAGGCTTGGAAACGCTTTCTTCCGTACGTATCGATGATCAAATTTGATATTCGTTTAGTACCAATTGAAAAAGCGGCAATTTTCATCCAAGCATTGAGCCAGTTTAATATCGATTTTTTGGCTGAAAAAGTCGAAACCTATGAAGAGTTTGAACAAGCGCTTGACGCTGGTTTTAACTACTTTCAAGGTTACTTCTTTAGTAAACCAGAAATGATCCAAAAGAAGCGCCTCAACCCGGCGTTTTTAACCGTCATCCAGTTGTGTAAAGAGATTGCTGATAAGCCCATCGACTTCAATGAAGTGGAGCGTCTGTTCTCTATTGATGTGACGCTTTCTTATAAGTTGCTCACTTACGTCAACTCGGGTTACACGCTCACAACCAGGATCAAATCGTTTAGACAGGCGCTGATTTATCTGGGCGAAGAACGTTTACGACGCTTTATTTCACTGGTTGCAATCGCTTCTGTGCAAGAGGACAAGCCCGATTCACTCTACTCGCTTGCTATTCAACGCGCTCGTATGTGTGAAATTTTGCTTAGCCAAATGAAAACCAAGTACGATCCTGGACAAGCCTTTCTGACTGGTATGTTCTCATTACTAGGCTCGCTTCTCGATCAACCTCTGTCGGATGTGATTGAAGACATTCCCGTCGATGAAGACATCAAGCTCGCCCTGACAAGTCGAAAAGGTGTGCTTGGGTATCTCCTTTCTATGTGTATTGCTTACGAACAAGCAGATTGGGAACTGGCTGAAAGATACTGCTCTGTCTTGAAGTTAACGGAAACTCAGCTAGCTGATGCATTCAATGAATCGACAGAGTGGGCTCAAGAACTGCTTTCTCAAACACCTTAACTCGCTATAATGCTTCTCTCCCACTCTATTGGGATTGTTTATTTCATCGCTTTACCTAACGAGATTTCATCTTATGGCTTCTTCTTGTCCTTGCGGCGCTAACCGTACCTACCAACAGTGTTGCGAAATTGCGCACAACAATCACGCTGACGTCAAAACACCAGAACAGTTAATGCGCTCTCGCTATAGCGCTCATGTGCTAGGCCTCGTTGACTACATTGTGAAAACATATCACCCAAGTTGTAACGCAGAAGAACAACGTGAAGGTATCGCACAATCGATCGACAGCGATTGGTGCAAACTGGAAGTCGTCAAAGCAGAAGCTGGCAGCCATGAAAATGAAGGCTTTGTTGAGTTCAACGCCTATTTCAATGAAGACGGCCAACGCTACTGCCTGAGCGAGCGTTCACGCTTCGTGAAAGAAGATGGGCTGTGGTATTACATTGATGGCACTTTCCCTGAAGAAGAATCCGAGCAAGATCTGCGACTTAATCAATCCATCAGCAGCTTAAAAGTAGGCCGTAACGACCCATGTATTTGTGGCAGCGGTAAGAAATTTAAAAAGTGCTGCGGATAAAATCGCACTATCAAGAAAAAACAAAGGCTTCCACATGGAAGCCTTTGTTTTATTTCTTTGATTTGAACTACTTGTGACGCTCTTTAAGCTTATTCACCACATCGTTCATTGATAAACCTTGGTCTTGTAAAAGCACCAACAAGTGATAGATCAAATCTGCAGATTCACACACTAACTCCGCCTTATCGCCCGACGTCGCCGCAAGCGCGACTTCAACGCCTTCTTCACCCACTTTCTGCGAAATACGCTTGGTACCACTGGCATAAAGGCTGGCTGTATAAGAGGAGTCAGGGTCGGCACTCTTGCGGGCAGCCAGTAGCTGCTCAAGTTGATGAAGCCACACCATTTGTGAATCCTCTTGTGCATCGCCGTCCCAACACGTTGTTGTGCCTGTGTGGCAAGTTGGCCCAATAGGATTCACTCGAACCAGCAAAGTATCATTGTCACAATCTAGAGAGATATTCACGAGTTGAAGAACATTGCCAGACGTTTCACCTTTAGTCCATAAACGCTCTTTAGTGCGTGAGAAAAATGTCACTTGACCCGTTTCACCCGTTTTTGCTAGCGCGTCTTGGTTCATGTAACCCATCATAAGAACTTGGCTCGATTGG
Source organism: Vibrio sp. YQ_11 (assembly GCF_043103065.1). Lineage (NCBI taxonomy): Bacteria > Pseudomonadati > Pseudomonadota > Gammaproteobacteria > Vibrionales > Vibrionaceae > Vibrio > Vibrio sp. YQ_11. The sequence continues at coordinate 292,146 of NZ_JBICJM010000049.1, forward strand.
AAGTCTTGTACGATGGCAGGTACCAAGCCATCCACCTTTTCCCAATTGATTCGCTCCGACAGCGAACTGACTTCGGCGGCTTTAAAACTCATAGTCGTACCTCAATGCCTTGTTGTTTCAAATACTGCTTTAGTTCACCAATATTGATGACTTGTTTGTGGAATACCGAAGCGGCAAGAGCACCATCCACGTTTGCTTTTTGGTATGCTTCTGCAAAATGCTCCATGGCACCTGCACCACCGGAAGCGATGAGAGGAACTTTACACACTTCGCGTACCATATTGAGCTGTTCAATATCGTAACCGTTACGCACGCCGTCTTGGTTCATCATGTTGAGCACGATTTCACCAGCGCCGCGCTTTTGCACTTCTTGTACCCAATCGCGCGTTTCCCACTTCGTCGCCTTTGTACGTTCTTCGTCGCCAGTAAACTGGTAAACCTGATATTTACCAGTATCTTTGTCATAGTAGGAATCGATACCAACTACGATACACTGAACGCCAAATTTATCCGCTAAATCAGTAATAAGCTGCGGGTTAGCCAACGCTGGCGAGTTGATAGAGACTTTGTCTGCACCAAACTCCAGAATACGTGCAGCATCCTCTGCGGATTTAATACCACCAGCCACACAAAAAGGAATGTCGATCACTTCCGCGACACGAGCCACCCAACTTTTATCTACTACACGACCATCGCTTGATGCAGTGATGTCGTAAAATACCAGCTCATCAGCGCCTTCTTCAGCGTAGCGTTTAGCGAGAGGGACAATATCGCCGATGATCTCGTGGTTGCGAAACTGAACCCCCTTCACCACTTGTCCATCACGAACATCAAGACATGGAATTATTCGCTTTGCCAGCATGCAAATGCCTCCTCTGCTGTGAACTTACCATCTAACAACGCGCGACCAACAATCACGCCTGCCACACCGCTGCCTTTTAGTGCTTCGATATCCGCTAGCGAACCGATACCACCTGAAGATTGGAACTGCACTTGTGGGTACTGTTTACATAGGTCGACGTAAAGCTCTACGTTTGAGCCTTCTAACGTACCGTCACGAGAAATGTCAGTACACAGCACGTGCTGTAGACCTACCGTTAAGTAATCATTGATCAGAGCTTCAATAGTCACGCCTGAATCTTCTTGCCAACCAGAGATCGCCACTTTACGTGTGCCGTCTTGGTCGATGTTGATGTCCAACGCGAGAACGATTTTCTCTGCGCCGTATTTTTCCATCCAACCTTTTACTAACTCAGGCTGTTTTACTGCGGTTGAACCAACCACAACGCGCTGTGCACCCGCTTCTAATAAGTCCACAACGTCTTGTTCGGTACGCACACCGCCACCGATTTGGATGTTCGCAGGCGTGCTTGCTAATAGCTTTGCAATCAAATCAAGTTGGCGCGCAGATGTATCTTTCGCGCCCGTCAGATCCACCAAGTGCAGCCAGTTAGCCCCTGCTTGGTGATACAAGTTGAACTGCTCTGCTGGGTCGACTTTGTACTCGGTTACTTGGCCGTAATCACCTTGATAAAGGCGAACCACCTGTCCTTCAATTAAATCAAGAGCTGGAATAATCACACTAAATCCCTTTTATAATTCTAAGAAGTTTTGAATAAGCTTCGCGCCCGCTTTTGAAGAACGCTCTGGGTGGAATTGCACACCATAATAGTTACCACTTTGAACCGCAGCAGTGAATGGATTTCCGTAATCACATTCGGCAATGGTGTAGTCTCCAACAGGCATCGCAAAGCTGTGCACAAAATAGAAGTACTCACCCTCTTCAATGTCTTTGAACAACGGATTGCCTGCTTTTGCGGAAACGGTATTCCACCCCATATGCGGCAGCGGTAAGTCACCAGTCTGTAGCAACTTCACTTCGCCATCGCAAAGTCCAAGACACTCAACTAACTCGTCGGCTTTCTGCCCTTTTTCTTGAGACACTTTGCCCAGCAGTTGCATGCCTAAACAGATACCTAGCAGTGGCTTTTCTACCTGTTTTACCAAGCTGATAAGGTCACGCTCTTCTAGGTTCTTCATCGCTTCACTGGCGGTTCCCACGCCCGGTAGAAATAGCTTGTCAGCCGCCAATACAACTTGTGGTTCTTTTGAAATCGTTACGTCATAACCTAAGCGTTCAATAGCAAACTTCACCGAAGAGACGTTGGCACAGCCAGTATCGATAATAACAACTTTCTGTTCTGTCACTGTTTTTCTCCTTGCTCACGTGAACCTTAAAGGACGCCTTTGCTGCTTGGCAGCTCCGTGCCTTCCACTTTGATTGCTTGGCGTAACGTTCGACCAAACGCTTTGAATAGGCTCTCAATGATGTGGTGATCATTATCGCCAGCAGAAGAAAGGTGTAGCGTACACGCTAGTGTGTCAGTTAAAGAACGGAAGAAGTGAACCACCATCTCTGTCGACAAGTCTCCAACTTGATCACGGCTAAATTTCGCGTCAAATTTCAGGTAAGGACGACCAGACAAATCCAACGCACATTGCGCCAAGCACTCATCCATCGGCAGGCTGAAACCAAAGCGACCAATGCCGCGCTTATCGCCCAACGCCTCTTTTAATGCCTGACCAAGGGCTAATGCGGTATCTTCAATCGTGTGGTGATCATCAATGTGTAAATCACCATCAACTTTGCACACCATTTGGAAACCACCGTGAGTGGCAATTTGATCCAGCATGTGGTCAAAGAAACCAAGACCTGTTGAGATATCATTGCCGCCTTGCTCATCCAGATTAACGGCAACTTTAATGTCGGTTTCTTTAGTAGTACGAATCACTTCGGCAACTCGTGCTTTCACCGTCAGATCTTTCAATATCTGCTTCCAGCCCATGGTTTCTGGATTGTATTGAATACCGCGAATCGCCATGTTTTCCGCCAATTGCAGATCCGTTTGACGGTCACCAATCACGACAGAATTTTGGAAATCCACTTTACCGCCTTGAAGATACTCTTTCACCATGCCTAATTTAGGCTTACGGCAAGAGCAGTTGTCTTCTTCAAAATGCGGACAAATCAGCACATCATCGAACTTCACACCTTGAGACTCGAAGATCTCCATCATCATGTTGTGTGGCGCATCGAAGTCTTCTTGAGGGTAGCTGTCTGTGCCCAGACCATCTTGGTTTGTCACCATCACTAGACGGTATCCCGCATCCTGCAACGACAACAGGCTTGGAATAACGAACGGTTCTAGTTTTAACTTATCCAAGCGGTCAACTTGGAAATCAATCGGTGGCTCGACAATCAGCGTGCCATCTCGGTCGATAAATAGGATTTTTTGTTGCTTGCTCACTCGAACTTCCTTATTACTAATCTTGTTTCGTTCTCGGCATAAACCGAGAACGTTGAGAATTCTATTTATGAATAGTAGTTTCTAATGAAACCCAGTGTCTTTTCACACTCGTCGCGGTTACCAACACTTATACGCACGCAGTTTTCAATTGGTGAGTTACGTAGAATGATTCCGGTATCCCACGCCGCTTTAAACAGCGCACCACCATCTGGGAATTTAACCAATAGATAATTGCCCCACCCTTCGAAAACTTGCAATCCTGGAATCATCGACAAACCAACCTGCAGATAAGCGCGGTTTGCATTAAGGTCGAGGACTTGGAATTTCGCTCGAGCCAAACCTGCTTCTGACAAGGTTTGAACCGCAATTTCAGCAACAGGCACTGGTACTGGGTACGGCGCGATGACTTTAAGTAGGACGTTGATTAGCTCCTCGTTTGCAAGCGTGAAACCACAACGTAAGCCTGCAAGCGCGAACGCTTTTGATAACGTACGTAGAATCGCGAGATTTGGATATTGCGCAAGCAAATCCACCGTTGACGCCTCAGGGCAAAAATCGATATACGCTTCGTCCATGACCACGATTGCTCGGTCTTTTGTCATCTCAAGCAGAGAGACAATATCTTCACGCTCAACGAGGTTACCGGTTGGGTTGTTTGGTGAACAAACAAAAACCAGCTTGACGTTATCGAGATTGGATTCGATGCCAGCAAGGTCAAGCTGCCAATCCGATGTTAGCGGTACAGTCTTACGTTCAACACCAAAGGTTTCAGCACTGATTGCATACATACCGTAAGTCGGTGGGCAGTACAAAATCGCGTCTTGTCCTGGCTCACAGAAAGCGCGAACTAACAGCTCGATACCTTCGTCAGCGCCACGAGAAGTAAGCGTCTGTTCTGGCTTTACACCCGCGTAGGCAGCGTAAGCTGAAATAAGCGCTTTTGGCTGGCATTCGCTGTAGCGGTTTAGGCGAGCAAAATCCGTTTTGTACTCATTATTAAATGGAGATTCATTGGCGTTGAGCCAAACGTCACCCGTGCCGCCAATTCGGCGAGCAGATAAATACGGGGTTAATTCTTGGACTTGTTTGCGTGCTAGCTTTTCCATCTCTTTACTCTCTTATTATCTATTTTTGGTCAGCTTTTCTACTCGGATGGTGACTGCACGTTTGTGAGCGTCGAGACCTTCCGCCTCCGCCATAGTAACCACAGTCGGAGCGAGATTCTGTAAACCTTCAGCCGATAACTCTTGCACGGTCATTCGTTTAGAAAAGTCGGCAAGGCCCAGGCTTGAGTAAGTACGAGTATACCCGTAAGTTGGAAGCACGTGGTTAGTTCCCGACGCATAATCACCTGCAGATTCAGGAGACCAATCGCCAAGAAAGATAGAGCCCGCATTATCTAGTAGTGGAAGTAGCTCACGAGGGTTCTTCGTTTGCACAATTAAGTGTTCAGGGCCGTAGTAGTTGGAGATAGAAACCGCTTGTGTGATTGACTCAGAAATAATAATCAGACTCGAAGCCAACGCCTTCTGCGCGATGTCTGCTCGAGACAAGGCTTTTAGTTGACGCTGAACGGCATCCGTTACTTGATCCGCGACAATAGGTGATGGTGTCACAAGAACCACCTGTGAATCAGGGCCGTGCTCAGCTTGGCTTAACAAGTCTGCTGCGATGAAGTCTGGATCTGCGGTTTCGTCTGCAATCACAAGAACTTCAGAAGGGCCAGCTGGCATGTCAATCGCAGCACCACGGAAGTCATTGCTTACTTGACGTTTTGCTTCCGTCACATAGGCGTTACCCGGGCCAAAAATTTTATCCACTTTGGAGACGCTTTTCGTACCGTAAGCCATTGCAGCGACCGCCTGTCCACCACCGACATTGTAAACTTCATCAATACCGCACAACTTGGCAACGTACAAAATTTCATCTGCAATCGGTGGAGGAGAACAAAGCACCACTTTACGACAACCAGCGATTTTTGCAGGCACGCCCAACATCAATACTGTCGATGGCAATGGCGCGCTACCACCAGGAATATACAACCCTACTTTTTGAATGGGACGTGTCACTTGCTCACACATCACACCAGGTTGTGTCTCCACTTTAATTGGTTGTGGTTTTTGTGCTTTATGAAATTTAGCAATGTTGCTGTAAGCCTGCTCCAGTGCTTGTTTCATTTCCGCAGAAAGGCGCTCTGAAGCCGCATTAATTTCTTTGGATGGAACTCGGATTGATTCCGGTTTTACACGGTCAAACTTTTCTGTAAGTTCTAATAGCGCTGCGTCACCTTGAGTACGCACCTTTGCGATCACATCCGCAACTGCAGCGGTAATATTCGCGCCTTCCGCAATGGCAGGACGCTCTAAAATTGCATCTTGTTGCTCTTCACTCAGTGATTGCCATACAACAGTTCTCATTGCCGTTACTCCATCATTTTTTCAATTGGTAGCACTAGAATTGAGCTCGCACCCAGTTCTTTTAGCTGTTCCATGGTTTCCCAGAACAAGTTCTCTGTACTCACCAAATGAACGGCAACTTTCTGTTTGTCTGCTGATAATGGTAAAACGGTTGGATCTTCTGCGCCCGGCAGTAATGCTTTAATTTGCTCCAACTTTCCAGCTGGTGCGTGCAGCATGATGTATTTTGATTCTTTTGCCTGTTGAACGCCTTGCATACGAGTTAGCAATTTATTGATCAACTCTGCTTTGTCTGCGTCGAACTCACCAATGCGTTGGATAAGCGTCGCTTTGGATCTGAAGATGACTTCGGCTTCTTTCAGGCCGTTTGCTTCTAATGTTGCACCTGTAGAAACCAAATCTGCAATCGCATCCGCTAAGCCCGCTCGTGGTGCAACTTCCACAGAACCAGTGAGCATACAAGTTGAGAATGGCACGCCGGCTTCATCCATGTACGCTTTAAGAAGTTGAGGGTAAGTCGTTGCGATGCGTTTGCCTGCGAGATCTTGTGGGCCGTTGTATTCTTCATCTTTATCGATGGCGATGGACAAACGGCAGCCACCAAAATCCAGTCGACGAAGTTGAACAAACTCACATGGCTCACCCAAAGCTTTGCGATCAAGACGAACTTCTTCTAGTTCGTTTTCTCCGATGAAACCAAGGTCAACCACGCCATCCATGATCAAGCCAGGGATGTCGTCGTCACGAACCAAAAGCAAGTCAATTGGCATGTTCTCTGAGTGAACAACAAGACGCTCACCCATTACGTTAAATTTCACGCCGCATTGCTTTAGTAGAGCTTGGCTCTCTTTGCTAAGACGACCTTTTTTCTGAATTGCGATTCTTAAGCGTTGTGTTTGCATTGCTTTATCCCTGTGCAAGATTTTGATATCTAAGTAATTTTTAAACCAGTAAAACTAAAAAACCCTCGAGAGATTGGCGTCTCCCGAGGGTTTAAAATCTGTTCTTACTTTGATTTTCACCTCCGGGAGTTTCCTGCCTCCCGGGTATGCGTACATCTCCCGAAAGACTAGGCTGGGTGATGATGGTGATGAATGTTCATTACAAAATTACGCATACTTATTTAAGACTTTAGTTAGTTGCTTCGTTAGTTACCACACTAACCAAGGATTCTTAATTTTTCAATACCGAAATTGAACTTTTCTTAACTATTTTTTTAAACCTATGTTTTTTAAGTGTTTATTTTTAGTTTCATTGCGATAGAGTGCAAGAAATGAAGTTGCTATACAACGATTTTCCTAGCAAAAAAAGTCCCTAGTATAAATTTTCCCCGAAACAAACATTTAGACTTTACCACCCACAGTAATTAACAAGCTTCTCAATAAAGAGACATTCACTCACGATTGAGACGGCTAATTCAAAACTATTATTTCAGTGGGGCAAAAATAGTGATTAATGATGAAACTGCGAAAAGGTAGTACCAAACAAACGGTGCAATTCAGCGAGGCGGAGCTATATCCTCTTATTGGGAATAGCGCTTGTATCCACGAGCTTCGAAATGCCATTAAAAAGTACGCGCAATGTGACGCTGAAGTACTCATACAAGGTGAAACTGGTGTGGGTAAAGGGTTGTGTGCTCGACTCATCCATCAGTTATCTAGTCGACGCTCATCACCCTTTGTAGAGGTTAACTGCGGTGCGATTCCAAGTGGCTTGATTGCTTCCGAACTTTTTGGCCACGAAAAAGGTGCATTTACAGGTGCCATTTCTGACCGGATTGGTTTTATTCAAAAAGCACACAAAGGCACTTTATTTCTCGATGAGATTGGAGATATGCCTTCGGATCTTCAAATACACCTCCTTCACTTTTTAGAAAGCAAACAAATACACAAAGTAGGTGCGGATAAATTTATCGATGTTGATTGTCGTGTGATTGCCGCCAGCCACGTGGATTTAAAAAGCGAAGTCGTACAAGGAGAATTTAGGGAGGATCTATTTTATCGACTCAATATATTACCGCTGACTATTCCTCCACTTCGAAAAAGAGGCAAAGACATTTTGATGCTGTCTGAGCACTTTTTAACAGATTTATCTCATGGTCAAGTACACAACATGTCCGAAGAAGTGAAAGCAAAACTGCTTAAACATCGTTGGCCTGGAAATGTACGTGAGCTGCGTAATGTGATTCAGCGAGCAATTGTCATGTGTGAAGACAATACCCTACTCGTTGCTGATTTAGGGCTTGAGAACAGTGAAAGGCAATTACTCCCTTCTGTTGATCAAATTGACCTCGACTATTTGTTACAGGCCATCGAAGAAAATAAACACAATATGAGCGCAGCCGCACGCCATCTAGGTATTTCTAGAACAACACTTTATCGGCTGATTAAGAAGTACAATATCAACATCTGACAATGTGTACATGTGTAACGCAACACAGTGTAACAACGAAATCACGACATATCATTTACTTAGCTTTTTCATATAAAACACGTCATGTAAGGCTCTTTTAAATCAATAAGTTAAAATAGGCATACTCTTTGCCTTTGTATCCTGTGTCGTCACTCATGATGACACAGGAGCAAAAAATGAATATCAACAGGTTTTTATCCAAATTAAGGACAACAACTCTTGCGATATCTTCGTTAGCTATCATGTTTGCTGTACCAGCTTTCGCTAGATTAGATGGCGCAATATTCACGACGACACCTGCTGGTGATATCGTCAATGAAAATGTCCGCTACGAGTCTAAACAAGAAGTATTTTTAGATGGAGGCCCTGGGCCTAACGCACCAAGGACAGCCGCAGCACTGCCTGCTGGTTTGTATTATTTTCAAGTTACCGATCCATCAGGTAAATGTTTGTTATCAAGTACTTTAGATAGCGCAGACACCAACGGTGGTACCTGCTATCAAGATGTAAAAATCAAAGGCAAGAACGCTAGAAACGCCGAAGAGTTTTACGCAGAACCATTAGCCTGTCGTCTTTTCTATTTCGACGGTGAAGGTGGTGTGACATATATGAATGACGTCGTCACGCTCACTCAAGAAGTTAAAGTTCGCGGCAAAATGGTCACCCAATCGATAGACATAGAATGTCGACATCAATTGGGAAGTGAGTATTTAGATGTCGACCCTACTTCTCTGCCTGATGGAGAAACCATACAGCTATTTCCATTTGCCAACACACCTAACTCCGGTGGGGTTTACAAAGCTTGGGTATCCACAGCAGCGAGCGTAGAAGCCGCTTGTGAAGGTACTGACCTGTATGGCGAAGAAACTGGTGAAAACTGTGCCGGGTTCTTTGGATTTATCCCTCGATTCTCGAAAACAGATAACTTCAAAGCGAAGACTGCAGAGCCAGAACCGCCAAACTTTGATATTGCTTTTCGTGCGTTCCACGACAGAAACCTGAACTGCCAATATGATCCTATCATCGATGAAGTTATTCCTAATTGGGAGTTCGGTATTCGTGACTTAGCGATGGAAATGGGTGGTATGCGTAATACTAAACTTTCCAATGATTCTCCTGACGAGCCAATCACGTTTAGTGTTTTTGGGGTTGAAGACCATCAATGGAGCTTAGACCAATTCATGTGGTGGGCGAAAAAAGTTGGTTTTACCGCAATGAACACCCCATTCACTCACTTCACAACCTTCGCGGATTTAAGAGACTTTGCACCGACGTTCGAAGATGGCGATCTGCATATAGGCTTTGCAAACGCTCTAGCATGTCAAACCGACTTCGACGAAACCATCAAACGTTCTGCTGGTGAGGACACAGATGAAGCCAGCGGTAATGAGGAGAATGACGTTGGTTTCATGCCTAGTGCTTGGGCTCAACCAACCTTTAGTGATGATCCCGTGTTAACCATCCGTTTTGGTTCTATCGGCATTGCCAATCTTAAAGTGTGTAAGTCGTTCGATATGAACGGTAACGGTATTCATGATGAAGGCGAAGGCTTGATTCCGAATTGGCCGGTCAACCTTTACATACCTGACAGTGTACCCGTTCCTAAACCATTCAACCCTGAGTATCCAGAAGATGGTGAATTCTTAGTGATAGAACAACTTCTTCTTGATGCCGGTGTTCTTCCAGAAGGCGAGAATTTAGCGGAAGTCGATGCCAATGGTTACGTACAGCGGATGACAGGAGAGGATGGCTGTGCCACATTCTTCGTTCTCGTTCCAAATGTTCGCGGTGAAGATCCCGCGCCTTATGAAGTGAGCGAAAGCCTTTCTGCTGCATGGAACAATACCAGTGATCACACCATTTCGTTCGACGTAAAATCTGTCATGAAAATGGAAAATGGCGTCCCTCTCATTATCGGTGAAGTTTACAACCGCAGTGACGCACTTAATGGTAATGAAGTGCACTTCAATAACATTTGTGAAATTACCGCAGACTTTGACACCAAAGGTTACTGGCACAACAAAAATGGCTTAAGTGAACTAACTGAAGCCGATAGAGTATATGTGAATGGATTAGCCCCTTACGCCTCTCCAAGTAACTACTTTGGATCTGGTGACGAGCCATTTGACGGTAAATTTACTGGTGGAGAGCCAGTTGAAGCAGCATTTAGCGGCGATTCTGCTACTTGGATGGCCGGGACTTGGCAATCCGAAGTGTCACAATTCTTGGTCGATAGCAATGGCAACGCGGACCTTAACGAGCATAAAGAGCAGCTAGCTCAGCAACTGCTTGCATTTATCTTTAACACTCGACATCGCCCAACCTCTGAGGGTTTAACCCAAACTACCGTTATTTGGTTTGGCGATCAGTGGATGTCTATTGGAGATATCATTAGTAACGCGGTCAGTGCTTGGGAAGGTTCAGTCATCACTCAAATTGATCAGATCAAGACGGTTTTGGATGGTTTGAATAACAACAATGATGTTCCAATTCTGCCATCGTCGTATGAAGACTGTCCAACACCTGACTTCACACAACCAGAATCTTAAAGGTTATCCCCAAAAACGCGATTGCCCCCCTCACCTAAATCGCGTTAAAAAAAAGCTCCGCTAGTTACTAGCGGAGCTTCCTCTTTTCAACAAATCATATTGCCATTAAGCGCTCTGACATGATGCTATTTTCGATTTCGACAACCATGATAGAACAGCACAGACGATAACAAATGTAATCGACGCTGCAATGAAAGAGAACGCGATTGACGTTGTCATACCAAGTGCAATAAAGCCGACACATGAAACCAAAGCAACTGACAGCGCATAAGGCAACTGAGTCGATACGTGGTCGATGTGATTACAACGAGCACCTGTCGAAGACAAAATAGTCGTGTCCGAAATTGGTGAACAGTGGTCACCGAATACTGCACCGGCCAAAACCGCACTTAGCATAGGAAGCATTAGTGCGATATCAGTTGCACCCGCCATATCACCAGCGATTGGTAACATGATACCGAATGTACCCCATGAAGTACCGGTTGAGAACGCCATTAGACCCGACAACAAGAACAGGATTACAGGTAACCAATGCGGATTAATGTTACCTTGAGCCATAGTCGATAGGTACGACCCCGTCTTCATGTCACCGATAACAGAACCGATTGTCCACGCAAACACAAGGATAAGAATCGCACCAAACATCGATTTAGCACCAATCCACAGTGTACGAGTAATCTCAGTCAGTGGTAGACCTTGTTTTAGAACAGTAAACAGCGCAACGGCCAAACCAAGCAAGCTACCGTAAATAAGAGACGTACCCACATCGGTATTCTCGAATGCACCTAACAATGCAAACTCTTTACCATCAGCAGCCAACGCTTGACCACCGGTGTACATCATCGAAGCAATTGTCGCGATGATAAGCGTAACAATCGGTAGGATTAAGTCAGAGACTTTACCTTTTTCGCTCTCACGAATGTCCAACTCTTCGTTGAGCTCATGCGCTTCTTGAGTGTCGTTCTCTTTGTCTTTGTCAAAACCACGACCTTGAGACGCTGCAATTTCATGCTCGCGCATCTTGCCGATATCTAGACCAAACCACGCGACTGCAAACACCATTAACAGCGCAAATACAGCGTAGAAGTTCATTGGGATAAGACGCACATACGCCCCAAGCGCTGAATACTCAGTAATACCGTGTGATACTAAAATACCGCCGATGATAGTAATGATGTAAGCACCCCAACTAGAAGCTGGCATGATGACACACATAGGTGCAGCGGTTGAATCTAGGATGTAAGCCAGTTTCGCACGAGATACATAGAAGCGATCCGTTACTGGGCGTGAAATCGCACCTACAGCAAGACTATTAAAGTAATCGTCGACAAAAATGAATACGCCTAAAAAGGCTGCAAGAAGTTTAGAGCCGCGTTTACTTTTCACACGAGACTGTGCCCATTCAGCGAATGCGCGAGTACCGCCAGAAAGTGTCAATAGAGCCGTTGTCATGCCTAATAGAATTAGGAAACCAACAATGCTCATGTTCCAAGTGTTAATTCCACCATCTTCAATGAAGACAGAAGACACTTGAGTACCTACATAGCTTGCAGTACCACCAATTGACCAGCTGTTAAGTAGAACCGCACCAAGCGCGATACCCACACCAAGAGAAACTAATACACGTCGAGTCAGAATCGCCAATGTCAGAGCAACAATAGGAGGCAATAATGAAACAGGAGAATGAGAAAAATCTATTAAATTCATGATCTTCAAAAACCAAAGTTTGGCTAGAGATCTACTGCAGACAAGTCACGCCTTCTTTATAAGAAACGTGCTCATGTTGAACTTAGCGACAGGGAAGCGAACACTCCACCCAACCCTACAGTAGCGCTCCATAGTTTAATCTAAATATACTATGGCAGTGTTGTTCCTTTCAGATACAACCCCAGCAAGGCGTTTTGATATACGACTTACTTCGGCAATCTTCGCCTTCCACTATTATTCATTGGCATCACCCCAATAATAGCTACTCTTCGAGACTGCGCCTCTACGGCAACAACAAACAATTAACCGTCAATTGTACAAATTAACAACAAATTGTCTGCAATATTGCATCAGGTAGCAGCCATTGTACTTATGATGAGAACCAATGCAACACATCAAACTAAATTAAACTAATAAATAATCGCCAACCCAATTTATAAACGTCGAACAAACAAATTGAGTATTGTGCAACTGAAATCACGTTAATTTGGTTGTTTATGAAACTTTATTACTACCATAAAAATATCATGGATTATCTAATATCGATAATTTAAAGAAATATGAATAACAAATACCGTACACATTACAGCTTTCGTTTTCTGTTGCGCAAATACAAAGCGTGCCTTTATAAAAAACACCATTCAATAACTCGCTTGATTAGAATAATCACGTAAAACTTGAATTCACTATCTATTAAGATTTATTTCGAGTTAATTAATATTAGTTTTCAGTCAAAAAATAGCTCAATTTAAACAAAATCATGATTTAGCATTTGCACATAAGGAAAAGATAAAGTTAAATATAAGGACTTATCTTTATTTGTAGATTGGTATTATTTAATCGTAACGATTAAAAATGCCAAACACGTTAACCTATTAATAGGAATCGTTATGTCAGAGCTGACTAAAACACTTCTAAATATCCGTAGCCTTCGTGCATTTTCTCGTGAGCTGACTCTAGAACAATTGGAAGAAGCTCTAGATAAACTAACTACTGTTGTTGAAGAGCGTCGTGAAGCTGAAGAAGCAGAGCGTGAAGCACTAGCACAACAAGAAGCTAAGCTAGCAGAGATTGCAGAAAAAATTGCTCAAGACGGTATCGACGTTGAAGCACTAATTAGCGCACTATCTGGCGAAACTAAGACTAAAGCAAAATCTAAGCGTGCTCCTCGCCCAGCGAAGTACAAGTACATCGACACAAATGGCCAAGAAAAAACTTGGACAGGCCAAGGCCGTACACCTTCTGCAATTCAAGAGCAACTTGACGCAGGTAAATCACTAGACGATTTCCTAATCTAATCGTTCTTGTTTAAAAAGGCTCCCGTTGGGAGCCTTTTTTATTTGTCTTGCGCAAATAAAAAATGGCGTATTTTTTCAAACACGCCATTTTAACATTAGTTATAAAGTGGTTAATTCGAGATGAATTAACGTTCCCAGTACGCTTCTTCCAAACTGTCTTCTCGCTCTGGTAAGCCACGAGACAGACGAGGAGAATGTTGCACGAGAACTTCGTAGCTCGCACGGTTCGCATATTTACAAACTTGAGAAAAAGATGAGTAAGTTAAATACTCATTGCTGTGCTTGCTAGAGTTAGGCACATTTTCTTTATGGTATTTATTTGCCGCCATGTCATGAAGAACAGCAGACAACGCAGCATCACCCGCCCCGTTTGTGTTCTTAATTTTCTCTGGACCGCCCATGTAAGGAGAAATATGCGAATAAACTCGAATTGGATTCTGACAGGCATCCTTTTTGGCCGGACGGCTGAACTCGTAACGATTAAATTCAGCAATCGAGCCAGGAAGTAATGGCAACGTGGTTTCACGCTTCGCACTGTCTTCAGTGTAACCCGCCATAAACAGACCAACAGGACCTGCGGTACATAACACCATATCAGCCCACTCTAGCGTCTTATCAGAAGCGGCTAGCGGATCAGTTTCGCCTGTTAGCGCTTCTGCTTCGTCTTCGTTCATTGCGACAACAGAAACGTGTTCACGAATAAAGTCTTGCCAGTATTTAGGATCGTCTTGAATAACAAACTTCGTACCTAGCGTTAGTACAACAGGAACGTCGTTCTTCTTCGCAAACTCAATGGCTTTCATTGTTGCTTCAGGCATTGGATCGCCTTCTTTACAACGAACTAAGTAAGATGTCAGTACTAGTGCAGAAGCATTTTTGAAAATTTTCTCAGGAATGCTGTCTGGATGAAGCTGGTTCATTTGACCTTCGCTGATCGCAAAAGTACGTTCACCGTCTTCAGTAATCAAAGCAAAACAACGACCGATAGCACCATCAACACCTTGCAGGTAATTCAGATCCATGCGGCTCGATGTATTACAAAGGTAACGATAGCCGTAGCTGCCGATTTTGATATCCTGGCTCATCACACCAAGCAGCGTAGAACGATCGTCTGCAAGAACCGAGTAGTTATGAAGTGTATTGCCAATCGTACCACCAGCGTATTCGTTAGTGATCAGATTCTCTTCTTTTAGTTGCTGGTATAGCTCTTCTGCTTTTACATCATCAATAACCAGCGAGTGACCTTTACTCAAACCGTACTTTTCAATCACATCTGACGTTACTTTTGCCTCGATATCCACCAAAGTTTGGTCAATACCGATGATGTGAGTGCGCGTCATCTTCTTGCTTTCTTGTGCTTGGCTCACCAAAGGATCACGAGCATGAACAGGAAAATAGTGCTTCGATTTGCGTTGTCCAGGAAATTTCATATTGTTAGTCTGAGTAAGGGGGTGAAAAGGAGAACGGATTCTATACCGCTAATAATAAAGCGGCAATAAAAGCAATTATAGCAAACGTTTGCTGGTTGCTTTTTTCTTCCGAGTTACTTATTCGCCTTCCATGAAGCTTAGATCAGGCAGTTGATTTAGGTGTTCAGTGTAACGCTTTAAATTGAACTCCCCTTCGTTTTTCATTACATCAAAGATTTCAATCGACATAGCACATGCCATCATAGCTACCGCTTCTTCTCTTGGTGTACCCGTCATCATCAAACGCATCAATGTTTCTTTAACTTTGATAGGGTTCCCATCTTCAAGCTGATTCTCAACAATTTCAATCAACTCAGCTTCTTGCATAAATTGGTTTTCGTCACTCATTTATATTGTCCTCTTGGATTTTTGCCAACTATGCCATATATATCCTTTCTATACTTATGAAATTACTATTTAGTGATGCTGTTGCGGAAAAAGGCAGCAAAAACGAATTGTGATTTCGATCTCGGATCTGTCACCGGTCTGTGGATTCTGTTAGAATCTGCGTCCCGTTTATTTTAGTGGTGTTTAGTAATGTCTGATAACAGCCAAAAGAAAGTCATCGTCGGTATGTCCGGCGGCGTTGATTCATCTGTTTCTGCGTATCTTCTAAAGCAACAAGGCTACCAAGTAGAAGGCCTGTTCATGAAGAACTGGGAAGAAGATGACAACGAAGAATATTGCACAGCAGCAGAAGATTTAGCCGATGCTCAAGCAGTATGTGACAAGCTAGGCATCCACCTACACACCATCAACTTTGCAGCAGAATACTGGGATAACGTATTCGAATACTTCCTTGCAGAATACAAAGCAGGTCGTACTCCAAACCCAGACATCCTTTGTAACAAAGAAATCAAGTTCAAAGCATTCCTTGAATTCGCTGATGAAGTGCTTGAGGCAGACTACATTGCCATGGGTCATTATGTGCGTCGTTCTTTCCCTGAAAACGGCGAAAAGCCACAAATGCTGCGTGGCCTAGATAGCAACAAAGACCAAAGCTACTTCTTGTACACACTAAGCCACGAACAAGTTGCTCGTAGCCTATTCCCTGTGGGTGATTTGGAAAAACCAGAAGTTCGCCGTATCGCGGAAGAACAAGGTCTAATCACAGCGAAGAAGAAAGATTCAACAGGCATCTGTTTCATCGGTGAGCGTAAGTTTACTGAGTTCCTAGGCCGTTACCTTCCTGCTCAACCAGGCAACATCGAAACGCCAGAAGGCGAAGTTATCGGTCAGCACCAAGGCTTGATGTACCACACACTAGGCCAACGTAAAGGCCTTCATATCGGTGGTCGTAAAGGCGGCGGCGGTAACGAAGACCCATGGTTCGTAGGTGAGAAAGATCTCGACCGCAACGTGCTTATCGCCGTTCAAGGTAAAGACCACCCGATGCTAAAATCAGAAGGTCTACTTGCATCACAACTTCACTGGGTAGATCGTGAACCAATTCGCGATGTTATGAAGTGCACAGTAAAAACTCGTTACCGTCAGCAAGATATTCCTTGTACAATCATTCCTATCGACGACGAGAACATTAAAGTGATCTTTGATGAGCCACAAATTGCCGTGACTCCAGGTCAATCAGCCGTGTTCTACAAAGATGACGTTTGCTTAGGTGGTGGTATCATCGAGCAACGCATTAAATATTCTCAAGCTTAGGAGTTGTTACGTGGCGAATACACTTTATGACCGTACTATCGCTTTCGCTGGTATTTGCCAAGCTGTTGCTTTGGTTCAACAAGTTGCGAGAAACGGACATTGTGATCAAGATGCTTTTGAAACATCCATGAACGCCATTTTGAACACAAACCCAGCCAATACTATTGGCGTATTCGGTCGCGAAGCCGACCTAAAACTTGGCCTTGAGTGTTTGGTGAAAGGGATTGATAGCACCCCATCTGGCAGTGAAATCACCCGATACATCATTAGCCTAATGGCATTAGAGCGTAAACTAACCGCACGCACTGATGCCATGTCTCAGCTTGGTGATCGCATCCAAATGGCGAAACGCCAAACAGAACACTTTGAATTGCTAGAAGATCAAATGATCAGCAACCTAGCAAGCATTTATCTTGATGTAGTGAGCCCAATCGGCCCTCGTATTCAAGTAGCTGGCACACCATCGGTATTGCAGCAAACCGCCAACCAACACAAAGTTCGTGCTTTGTTGTTATCAGGCATCCGTAGCGCAGTACTTTGGCGTCAAGTGGGAGGCAAACGTCGCCACTTAATCTTCGGACGCAAGAAGATGGTTGAACAGGCCCAAATCCTGTTAGCCAGAATGTAATTCCATAGCTCGCGTTCATCGCGAGCTAATTTTTTTGACTAAAACGAATCTCGCGCAAACGTTTGCGCAATATTCGTGACAATTGCCACAGTTATTGGTATAAAGCTCACGAAATTTAGAAACCCAATTCAGGAGAACATCATGGAACTGTCAGCATTGACTGCTGTTTCACCAGTAGACGGCCGCTACGGAAGCAAGACAATTGCGTTACGCGAAATCTTCAGTGAATACGGTCTTTTAAAATACCGTACTATCGTTGAAATCCGCTGGCTACAAAAGCTTGCTGCTACTGCTGAAATTGCAGAAGTGCCAGCGTTTAGCGCAGAAGCAAACCAATTCCTAGACGACCTTGCTGCAAACTTCTCTGAAGCAGACGCACTACGTATCAAAGAGATCGAGCGCACAACTAACCACGACGTAAAAGCGGTTGAGTACTTCCTAAAAGAGAAAGTCGCAGACGTTCCTGAACTGCACGCAGTAAACGAGTTCTTCCACTTTGCATGTACTTCTGAAGACATCAACAACACATCACACGCTCTAATGCTAAAAGAAGCGCGTGAAACCGTTATTCTTCCAGAAATCCGCAACCTTATTGACGCTATCAAAGCTCTTGCTGTTGAGTACCGCGACATCCCTCTTCTATCTCGTACACACGGTCAGCCAGCTTCTCCATCAACAATGGGTAAAGAAATGGCAAACGTGGCGTACCGTATGGAGCGTCAATACAAGCAAATCGAAAGCGTTGAAATCCTAGCGAAAATCAACGGCGCGGTAGGTAACTACAACGCGCACCTATCTGCTTACCCGGAACTAGATTGGCACAAGTTCTCTGAAGAATTCATCACTGAATCTCTAGGCGTAACTTGGAACCCTTACACAACACAAATCGAACCACACGATTACATCGCTGAGCTGTTCGATGCTGTGGCACGTTTCAACACTATTCTGATCGATTTCGACCGTGACGTTTGGGGTTACATTGCACTAGGCCACTTCAAGCAAAAAACCATTGCTGGCGAGATCGGTTCTTCGACAATGCCACACAAAGTTAACCCAATCGACTTTGAAAACTCTGAAGGTAACCTAGGTCTTGCGAACGCCGTGTTCGGTCACCTAGCACAGAAACTGCCTATCTCTCGCTGGCAACGTGACCTAACTGACTCAACGGTTCTACGTAACCTAGGTGTTGGTGTTGGCTACGCAATCATCGCCTACACTTCTACGCTAAAAGGTATCAGCAAGCTAGAAGTAAACCGTGAAGCACTTCTTGCTGAACTAGACAAGAACTGGGAAGTACTAGCTGAGCCAGTACAAACAGTTATGCGTCGTTACGGCATCGAGAAGCCATACGAGAAACTAAAAGAGCTAACTCGTGGTAAGCGTGTAGACGGCGAAGCAATGCGCAACTTCATCGACGGTCTTGAGCTTCCTGAACACGAAAAAGCACGTCTAAAAGAGATGACGCCAGCGAACTATATCGGTCAAGCAATCGAGCTAACTGACAAGCTGTAATCTCTCAATAATGAGCGAAAAACTAAAAAGGTTGACGTGAAAGCGTCAACCTTTTTGTTTGGAAGCTTACCAACCGAGGCATTCAAATAGAGTATTTTCGCCCAATACGTGTTGAGCATCGCGGATTTAGGGTTGTTTTTGAAAGAACAAGGTTATTGTCCCCACCTCCACGCCAAACTTTTTAATTTTGGTCAGGTTGAATACGTGTTTGTCATCTTGTCGGTAAAGCCAATCATCAAAGGCAACAGTCACTGTCGAGTCGTCCATTTTTAACTCAAAGTCATATTGCCATTGCAGAGCGTTACCCTGCTCTTTTCCGTTTGCGAAACCAATAATGTCATCTGCTTTGCCTGTATACCTGCCATCCTCTGCTCGAGAAATAGTCCAAACACGCTGGTCGATTTCACCATCGTCAAAAACAAAGTCCTCAACAAGAACCAATTCATCACCCGTTATCGTACCGACAATATCAACCTCAAAGCGGCGTGTTTGTTTCTCGGAATAATCTTGCACCATTCCCCATGCCTTCACATTGCCATCAAAATATTCAAATAAATTAAATGGCGGCGTAGATGCTTGGTAATTGTCTATATCCGCCGAGCAAGCACTCAACGTAACAACAACGCACGCAGCAAAGTATCGCAATAATGTTTTAAAGATGTTCACGGTCTGACTTGTCCTATAAGTTGTTTACGCAGCTTTGGAAATTCCGTTTTTGGTGACAACCAAATAGACAGGAATGCATCGTTCATACGTTCGTCCGTTATTTCGCCAACCATTTTTTGCGTTTTAGTTCCTGCTTGGCGATAGATGATCTGTCCCTTATCTCCATCTGTGACGTAGGTAAGTTCATCGCCATTTTTGATACTTGGAAAGATAACGCTCAATTGAGTAATCCATTGTTGTCGGCTCGACTTAGGGAAGCCCAATTTTTGCCACTGTTCATCCGTCACCTCAAGCAATTGCTGCTTGCTTATGTCTCGTTGATAGTTGATCTCTAAAGCAAATGGATGCGGAGAAACATCCGTAGAAACTAGGTATTGCCCATTGGGTGCTTTTAGGCGAGATCGATAAATATCAAACACAAACCAAGTGAGCTGCGCTTCGCCAACTGTTTCCCATTCCTGCCAGTTTTCTACATTCAGTCTGTCAGTACTTCCTATATCTTGTGCCTGCGACGGTATTGCGCCCATTGCAAACACAAACAAGATACCGCTACCCATACCCCTTACGAGTTTTCTCTTTAAGCTTGCCATTGTCATACACCTTGAGAATCACCAGCATTAACACCAACCATTCCACAAACAAGGCCAGTAACGTAATACTTGTATCGAATCCAAACTCTACCGCTTGAAGCTTGTAGCCAGCGAAGTAGCTGAGCATTCCTCCAAGCCCACCTAATATTGATACGTAGATTTTGGCGAAGCGGTGCAAAAGCACTTTCAGTTGGTAGGCATACCATGCAAACAATACCCATAGACCAATCAACCACACAGGGAGCCAAGGGGTAGGGAAAACCAAAAGCGAGAAGTGTTGATTTAGCGTATCGAGAACTAGCCCGAAAAAAGTGACAAAGGATATCGCTTTCACCGAATGAAACGCCGTCAGAATGGAATACACCAAGGTCGCCAACGCCAGTATCATCATCAACCATTGCCACTCAAAAGTACCAAGCACAGCAATAAACCAGCACAGTTGAAACCAAGTGGACGCAATCAACACTCTCATAATTGTTATGGGCGCTGGAAAGTCATGTGAACGGCGCTGATCGTACGTGCAAGAAAACCGCCTTCACAATAACTAAGGTAATAACGCCACATGCGGACAAACCGGTCATCGTACCCAAACCCTCGCACAGCATCCTCTGCGCGGTTAAAACGGCGATGCCACTCATTCAGTGTTTTTGCGTAGTCTAGGCCGATGTCAAACAAATCACGAACCACCAAATCACTGTGCTTAGTGGTCGCTTGTGTCAAAGACGTCACCGACGGCAAGAAACCACCAGGGAAAATGTATTTCTGAATAAAATCGACATTGTTGCTGTAATAGTCGTAGCGCTGATCCGCAATCGTAATCGCTTGGATAGCCATCAGGCCGCTAGGTTTTAATAACGACTCGCATTTTTTGATGTAGGAAGCTAAGAACTGTTTCCCCACGGCTTCAATCATCTCGATAGAAACCAATTTATCGAACGCCCCGGAAAGGTTACGGTAGTCTTCTTTAAGTAAAGTAATTCGATCGGTTAAACCTCGTTGTACGATTTGCTGTCGAGCATACTCATGCTGCTCTTCCGAAATGGTCGTTGTTGTCACGCGGCAACCGTATTGCTCAGCCATGTATATCGCCATCGCACCCCACCCTGTTCCAATCTCAATCACATGGTCGGTAGATTGAAGATCCAACTGCTGGCACAAGCGTTCCATTTTATTGATTTGAGCTTGCTCTAAGGAGTCGGCACTTGTGTGGTAAAGCGCTGATGAGTACAGCATGTTGGTATCTAAAAAAGCTTCATACAAATCATTGCCTAAATCGTAATGAGCATGGATGTTCTTCCGAGAGTTTTCTTTCGAGTTTCGATTCGTCCAATGGCTAAACTTATAAAGTAACTTGGTAAGCCAACTACCCTGCTCCTCAAGCTTATCAAGGGCCCGCATATTTAGCGCCATCAGCTTCATCAACGCAGTTAAATCTGGACTGTCCCACCAGCCATCCATGTACGCCTCACCGGCAGCGATGCTACCGCCTTGTAATATTCTGGAGTAAAAACCTGGGTGCTTAACCTCAATGGTCGCAACGACAGGTTGGCCACTATATTCCCCGTTTGGCGCAGTAAAACGTTCACTGCGCTCCTTTGTCTCGGTATGAAACGATTCAATAATGGTTAAGCAACCCATTTCCATCTTTTGCAGACATTGAAAAATAACTCCGCGAGCCGCTTTCTGAGTCGTCGTCAGTTTGCCCGGCAATGTTATAGAAGTCGTATTTAACATGCAGAATTCTCCTTGTGCTTATTATTTTTCTTATCTGATTTGTCGCTAGAGGCTTGACTTTCATTGGACGCCAAATATTTAGGGTGAGAATAAAACGGCGCACCTTTAATCCATAACTTCAACGCATGCCAGTATATTCCAACCATCACTTTTACTGTTTGAATTGGTGTTCCGATCAAGCACTTCAATAAAGAACCACTGGAAAATGGCTGTGCTTTCATAGCCATTGTGGCGTCGAAGTGTTTTTCACCTTTATGGCATTCAAGATGGATATTTAACTTGTCTGTAAGCGGCTTTATTTTCCAGCGGTACAATTGGTCTATCGGGTTGAACGGTGACACGTGGAATGCTTTGTCTTGCTCCCAACCAAAATCTTCATCCTTTGGGTCAGCCGCTATCGCGTAATAATGGCGCTCATTCCAAGGTGTATTGCTGACTTCGGCGAGAAGATATTGCCATTCACCTTTTTGGTCATACAGGTAGTAAAAATTCACTGGACTAAAATAAAGCCCGAGATAACGCAAGTGACAGACAGCCAGTACTTTGCCGCTGCAACGTACGCCCGTAAGTTCTGCGACTTTATCTTGCACCGCTTTTTTCAAACTCCCTTCACCGAGGTAATCATCACGTTTGAATCGAGCCCAATGCCACCAGCGAGTCCCAAAGCCCCAAACTTTTTTCTCAAGTAAGCCAATTTCATCCAAATCAATCGCTGGCATAAACATTGAATAATTCAGCTCGTGCTTAACGGGCGTAAAACGACGATGTCTTACATTGCCTATAAATAACTGACTGTGAGAAGGGATACTCATATTACGCAGCACCTTGTTCATAAAGTGTGTCACTTTTCTCGTTATGTTTAGCGGCAATTCCTTTCACAACATCCAAAGCACTGCGCACGCCATCTTCATGGAATCCGTTGTACCAATAAGCGCCACAAAACCACGTATGTTGAGCTCCTTGTATTTCTTCTTTGCGTTGCTGGGCAGCGATAGACTCCATCGTAAAGACAGGGTGATGGTAGGTGAACTGACGCAGAATCTTGTTCTCGTCGATATCTTCAGTACGGTTTAAGGTGACGCAGAATGTGTGTGAAGAGTCGATATGCTGCAAAATGTTCATGTTGTACGTCAGGGACGGCAATCGTTGCAGCTCCTCTTCGCCTCCTTCCAGCAAATAGTTCCACGATGCCCATGCAGATTTTCGTTTCGGTAATACACTCGTGTCAGTGTGAAGAACCACATCATTTGCTTGGTAAGCCATATTAGACAAAATGTCGTTTTCACATGACGAGGCATCACTGAGCATTGCTAAAGCCTGGTCGCTATGGCAAGCAAAAATGACTTCATCAAACCATTCACACTGCCCATTTGCATAAATCGCTACACCTTGTTCACTGCGAACGACTTTTTCAACCGGACTATTCAGTCGAATCTTATCTGCAAACCCTTGCGTTAAAGATGGAATATAAGCACGTGAACCACCCTTGATAACATACCATTGCGGACGATTCATCACGTCTAACAAACCGTGATTGAGGAAAAAACGTAAGAAGAACATCAATGGAAATGCACGCATATCAGCGAGGGAAGATGACCAAATCGCCGCGCCCATTGGCAGAATATAGTTGTCAGAAAAGAAATCACTAAACTGGTGCTCATCCAAAAATGCACCCAGCGTTTGAGAACTCGATATTTGCTCAGTAGCAGACGCTTTTGCTAGTTTATTGAAGCGTAAAATCTCAAGAATAAAGCGATAGAATTTTGGATTAAGCCAATTTCGCTTTTGTGCGAACAATGTTGTTAATGTGTGGCCATTATATTCCAAACCATTGCCATCGTTTCTCACGCTGAAACTCATTTGCGTCGGAATACCTTCCACGCCAATTTCATTCATCATTTTGATAAAATTTGGATATGTACGGTCGTTGTATACAATGAACCCTGTATCAATCGCATAATCCTCATTCCCGACACGTACATCAACCGTCGCCGTATGGCCACCAATATAATCGTTGGCTTCGAACAAAGTGATATCGTGTTGTTGGTGCAGATAGTACCCACATGTCAGTCCAGAAATTCCAGTGCCTACAATAGCGATTTTCATGCTTCTTCCTTTTAAGATACGAGTTTAGCCGTCAGCCTTGCTTGCCAACTGTATGGAAGCAACGAGATAAAGCGGAGAATGCCTGTAAATCTCGCCGGAAAATAAATGTGGCTTTTATTCGCCGCTAGCTGCTTTCTCAATAATTGAGACGCTTGCTTGGTTGAAATGATCATAGGCATCTCAAAGGTGTTTTTATCCGTTAGGGGCGTTTCAACAAACCCAGGAAACACAGTAATCACTTTGATGCCTTTCTTCTTAAGATCCACAGCGAGCGTGCGCGCAAAGTAGCTCACTGCCGCTTTTGACGCGCCGTACGCTTCCGCTCTTGGCAGCGCGACTTCGGAGGCAATGGAGCCAACAATGACAACGCGGTGCCCTCGCTGAAAATACGGTTGGCAAGCTTCTATACAGTTAGCTACACCTACGACATTAACATTCATCACGCGCGCCATAAGTTGCGCATCTACAATGCCATCATCCATGTATTCGCAATCACCCGCGTTGAAGATCCATGTATCTGGAATCGTCTTAAGCGAAGACAGTACTCGCTTCGTCTCCTCATAATCGGTTACATCAAACTTCAGCGTTTCAATAGATGAAGAAGTTGCCGCTAGCTCGGCAAGTACAGCTTCATTGCGTCCACATGCGATGACACGCGAACCAGACTCAGCAAAGTCGAGAGCCAGCTGTTTACCTATCCCGGAGGTCGCCCCCGTAATTAAAACGACACTGTTCATCGCCCCAACCTTTGCTTAATGGTTTTGATGACAGAGCCAAGCAGAGGCAAATGCTCATAAAGCATTTCACCCAAATCAAAATAATCTCGGTGATAAATGACTTGGCCATCGGAGAACTTCATGTGGGAAACACCGCTCACAGCGATTGGAGCCCCTTTGTGTAATTTCGGATGTTGAAGATCCATAGTCCAAGTCAGGAAACCCGTGTCCCCAACCTGCTGATGATCATGGATGATGAAATCACAGCGAATCACATTCTCGTACAATGACTGGAAATAATCAGAAAGAGCAGGCAGTCCTTCTAAGCGATGAGCCGAATCTTCAAACACCACATCTTGGTGATAAACGTCTTTCAGAAGATGCAGGTTCGCTTTGTTAAGCTTCTGGTAAATGTCTCCAACCGACTGTATGTCCATTCTTTCACTCCCAAATGTCACTGATGGTTGTACAAAAGTATTATATGTACAAGATAGACTAATTAGAAAAAGTTGTACAAAAAAAAACTTGTATAACTTTGTTTCTGCGCTTTGATTTTTAGAAAGTAGTACGTAATCAAATTGGTGAGCGATCATCAGGCAAAAAAAAGGCTTGGTAAAAACCAAGCCTTTTCAAAAAACTATGCAAGTCGTATTACTGGTTGCGTAGGGCCGCAATACGTTTATCTAGTGGTGGGTGGCTCATCAGTAGCTCTGTTAGAGACTGCTTACCGTTGATACCGAACGCCATCATTGTGCCATCGAGTTTCGATTCTTGGCTCATCTTCAAACGCTCAAGAGCAGCAATCATTTTCTCTTTACCTACTAAGCGCGCTGCACCTGCATCGGCATGAAATTCACGGTGACGGCTGTACCACATAGTGATGAAGCTTGCTAAGAAACCAAAGACAAGTTCCAACACCATAGACACACCAAAGTACACCATCATGTTCGTGCCTTGGCCTTCTTCATCGTCGTTCGATGCCACGATATTGGCGATAAAACGCGATAGGAAGATAACAAACGTGTTCACAACACCTTGCATTAGCGTCATCGTGACCATGTCGCCATTCGCAATGTGGCTCACTTCGTGCGCCAGAACGGCTTCAGCTTCATCACGCGTCATGTTGTGTAGAAGACCAGTCGATACAGCAACCAGTGAATCATCACGCTTAGCACCTGTCGCGAATGCGTTGATGTCTGCAGAATCATAAATCGCTACTGTTGGCATACCAATGCCCGCTTGTTGCGCTTGACGGCCTACCGTCTCAAGCAACCAATGCTCTGTTTCGTTACGTGGGCTTTCAATCACCATGCCGCCAACTGAGCGT
Source organism: Vibrio sp. YQ_11 (assembly GCF_043103065.1). Classification (NCBI taxonomy): domain Bacteria; kingdom Pseudomonadati; phylum Pseudomonadota; class Gammaproteobacteria; order Vibrionales; family Vibrionaceae; genus Vibrio; species Vibrio sp. YQ_11. Next base: position 318,247 of record NZ_JBICJM010000049.1, read on the forward strand.
AGTGCCATGCCCTTTGACATCATTAACGAAATCAATGCGCCACCAAAGCCAAATACAGCTGCCATGACAAGTAAACCAGACAGACTGCCTGGTTGCATTCCAGTGGTCGCGTAAACAATATTCAGAACAACACTAAGAACCAGCACAACAGCTAAGTTAGTTGCTAGGAATAACATAATTCGCTTCATTACTTTTCTCCGAGGAAGCTTATCGTTTTTTTAAAACGGATTGTTATATGGAACATCTTTTAAGGGAAATCAAACGCTGTAAAAGCCGATTCCACTTAGTTTCGTGCTCCGTTGCGTTATAGATATAGTCTATCCGCGATAAAAACAAGGTTAAGCAATAAATTGCAACATTTGTTTTCGAGACTGAAAAATCATAAACAAGTTACCAACCTAAAAACAGCACCTTAGGCTAAGTATAGACTTTGGTCTTATTGTGATGACAAATGAACATGCTAGATTCAAGCGAGATGAACAAAACAGAGCACGCTCTAAGAGCGTTATTGAAGCTCGAAACTTCCATGTCTTGAGGGAAATATCATGGTAGAAACTAACGACTATCAAATGGCTATCGATTTACTACGTTGTCACCTAGGGATCTCAGAGGATGAGGCCAAACAGCAACTCGGTATTTCAACCGATCATCACTTGTCTAAACGTGTTGCTGAGACACAGCAAGCGTTGATGGGACTTAGCCAAGAAAAGTAGCAGTAATCTTATTAAGCTACACCAATAGATAAGCTACACCAATAGAAAGGGCTGCAAATTGCAGCCCTTTGGTTTTGAGTACGTTTACAAGAAATGCTCTTAATCGATGTTCAGTAATGGCTCAACGTTAATGTATTTACCCAACTCTTTGCGCTTCGCACTTGGAATGTAAGGGATCTCGCCTAACTTCGGTGCATCGATGCGCGATTCAAGCATTTCAATAATGTCCGCGTAATGTTCTGTGCCTGGGTTAACTCGGTTCGCAATCCAACCCACTAGGTTTAGACCATCTGCTTTGATGATTTCCGCCGTTAATAAAGCGTGGCTCAAACAACCCAGTTTAATACCCACGACAAGTACCACTGGTAGCTGCTCTTGCTGTACCCAAGTAGACAAGCTGTCTGTGTCTGACACAGGAACACGCCAACCACCAGCACCTTCTACCAATACAACATCGGCTTGCTCTTTATGTTGAGCGAGCTTTTCACTCAGCAAATCGTATTCGATTTCAACCTGCTCGTGCTTGGCTGCGATGTGAGGAGAAGCTGGTAATTCCAAAGCGTATGGGTTCACATCTTCATAAGCCACTTCTAAGGTTGCGGCTTTTTGCAAGTGCAGTGCATCTGAATTGCGCCAACCTTGCTCTGTTTTTTCGCTTCCTGCAGCCACTGGTTTGTAGCCAATGGTATTTAGTCCTTTTGCTGCGAGTGCTTGCAAGACGGCTTTCGACGCCACCGTTTTGCCTACATCAGTATCCGTACCAGCAATAAAAAATGCATCAATCATAAATGTATGACTCCAAAACAAACCTGATAAGTTGCAGGTAGAAGACCTTGATCGTTTTTGAATGCTTGGTACGCGCGCTCGACTTGTAACAAAGTACGACGACTTGTTAGACCATGTGAGCGCCCGCTTACGTGATTTGCACCAATACCTTTGAGATCACGCATAACAGAAAATGCTGAGTCGTACCAAACTGTGATGGTGGTCGAGTCTAGATGATGGTTATGGCATCGAGATTGCGCTAACGCAATTTTTACCTGATTGAGAGTAATAAAGTTATTCACGTGTTGATATGTGTCAATTTTTGCCCACGAATCGCGCAGTTCGCATAGCGAGCCATCAACTAGTGTTGAGAAGCACCCTTTACCATTAGCAGTTAATATTCGGCGAATTTCTCTCAATGGATAACTTAAATCGACACACCACTGTAGCGCGAGACTTGAAAACACATAGTCAAAACTAGCGTCCTCAAATGGCAAGCTTTCCGCGTCTGCTACCACATAACGAACATTATGGTCACCACAACGCTCGCGCGCTTTGTCCAACATTCCTTGCGAAAGATCGGCGCAAACAACACTTGCGCCTCGCTCTAGCAATAGCTGAGAAAAATATCCGGTTCCACACCCCAAGTCCAAAACGCGCTTGTTGGTAAGATCGCTTGGGAGCTTTTCCAACAAACGATGGCCAACACCTCGTTGAAATGCCGCATGTTTGTCATAGGTGTCAGCCGCTTTGCCAAAAGACGAAGCAATCGCCTCTTTGTCTTGGTGTACGTTGTCCAACACCATGTTTTCGGCATTATCCATTACAGCGCTCCTAATGCTTGTTTCAATGCGATTGAAAGCGTTTTAACTTGTTCTGTACTATGGTTCGCAGTGAGCGTGATACGAAGGCGTGATGTACCTTTCGGAACGGTTGGTGGACGAATCGCGGTGACCCATATGCCATTTTGTCGACAAGCATTCGCAACCTGCAAAGCAAGTTCTGATTCGCCAATAACAAATGGCTTGATCGGGGTACCTGTTTCAACAAAGCCATCCAGATCGCTTAGATTCGTTTGATAAACCTCATTTAGCTCCACCAGCTTTTCGCGTCGCCAAGACTGCTCTTGAATCATAGAAACCGCATGTGTCAACGCGTAGGCCTGCGCAGGTGGCATTGCTGTTGAATACACATGGTGACGAGCAAACTGGGTCAAAAAGTCACCCGTTGCTTGATCACACAAAATCGCCGCGCCGGACATGCCAAACGCTTTACCGAAGGTCACGACCAAAATCTCTGGTTTGACATTAGCAAGTTCACAAGAGCCTCCACCCGCTTCGCCGAGCACGCCAATACCGTGAGCGTCATCCACTGCTAACCAAGCTTTACGTAAGCGAGCTACTTCCGCAATGTCTTTCAACGGCGCGCAATCGCCGTCCATACTGAAGACACCTTCAGTCACGACCAGATGATTGCCTTCGTTAGTAAACAGCGTTTCTAAATGCTTAATGTCATTGTGCTTAAAACGCTTCATTTTCGCCGTTGACAGTGCGCCTGCTTCCATCAAAGATGCGTGGTTTAATCGGTCTTGAATCAATACGTCTGATTTTTCTAGCAGGGTAAAAAGCAACGCTTGATTAGCACTGAAACCAGAACCAAATAATACCGCCCTCTCGAAGCCCAACCATTCAGTTAACGCCGCTTCTAAGTTGCTGTGCGCAGCACTGAAGCCAGTGACCATGGGTGATGCCCCACTGCCACTGCCATAAACGCTCAGACCTTGATGCCAAGCACGTACAAGCGCTTGATCATTGGCTAAGCCTAAATAATCGTTGCTTGAGAAGTTGATGTAGCGTCTGCCATCATGTTCTAAAATCGATTGGTTTCCGGCAAATACCACATTCATTGAACGATTCAACCCTTGCGCTTTACGAGCAGAAAGAGCAGATTCGATTCGAGATTTAAACGCTGGCATCGTAGAAAAGATCGTCTTTAGTTGGACGTGCAGCAACGCGCTCTACCACGCGATCCAGCAATTCGTTTTCTTCGATTTCATCAGGTTTTTGAGACACTTCTTGGCTGTTAATACCCAGCTTCTTAAACAGCATCATGTCTTTGTCTTCAGAAGGGTTTGGGGTCGTTAGAAGTTTGCAGCCGTAGAATACTGAGTTTGCACCTGCCATAAAACACAGCGCTTGCATCTGTTCGTTCATGTTTTCGCGACCAGCAGACAAACGCACAGCCGATTGAGGCATCATGATTCGTGCGATCGCAATCAGGCGGATAAAGTCGAATGGCTCAACATCGTCCACAGTCTCCAGCGGTGTGCCCTTCACTTTTACCAGCATATTGATTGGTACGCTCTCAGGGTGTGTAGGAAGGTTCGCCAATTCAACCAGCAAACCTGCACGATCGTTGGCACTTTCACCCATGCCGATGATACCGCCAGAACAAATCTTCATACCAGCATCACGAACGTGAGACAGCGTATCCAAACGGTCTTGGTAAGTACGAGTGGTAATGATGTTGCCGTAGAACTCAGGCGACGTATCTAGGTTGTGGTTATAGTAATCCAGACCCGCGTTTGCCAGCTGCTTCGCCTGCTCTGGCGTTAACATACCTAACGTCATACACGTTTCCAAACCCATGTCTTTTACGCCTTTGATCATATCGGTCAAATGCGGCATGTCGCGCTCTTTCGGGTTCTTCCACGCTGCGCCCATGCAGAATCGCGTCGAACCTGCATTTTTCGCTTTTTGAGCAGCGTCGAGTACACGTTCGACTTCCATCAGACGCTCTTTTTCGATGTCTGTGGTGTAACGAGCGCTCTGAGGACAGTACTTACAATCTTCTGGACAAGCACCCGTCTTAATCGACAGAAGCGTGCTTACTTGAACATGGTTGGTTTGTTGGTATTGACGATGAACAAGCTGCGCTTCAAATAGGAGATCCATGAATGGCTTTTCCATGAGATCGCGCACTTCAGCATGCGTCCAGTTATGACGAACTTCCACGTGTATTCCTTTAATCACTTTTTTGTTGTGTTGACAGTCTACTTAGTCTCGATAAACTGTCAACACAACAAGAAACAACGAAGTTTACATTGGTTTATTTTTTAACCTTAACAACTATTGGAATAGAACATGGATCTCGCCTTCGACCGCCATCACATCTGGCATCCTTACACTTCAACGTTGACACCTCTGACCTGCTACCCAGTGGCCTCAGCAAATGGTGTACACATTAAATTGGAAGATGGGACAGAGCTTGTCGATGGCATGTCTTCTTGGTGGTCGACTATCCACGGCTATAACCATCCCCACCTAAATCAAGCGGCTCACCAGCAAATCGCTCAAGTGTCACATGTCATGTTTGGCGGGATTACCCACCAGCCTGCAATTAGTTTGTGTAAGAAGTTGCTGTCCCTCGCACCAAATAACCTTGAGCACGTATTCCTTGCCGATTCAGGTTCCGTTGCCGTAGAAGTTAGCTTAAAAATGGCTCTGCAATATTGGCATGCGAAGGGCGAACGCCGACCGAAGTTTCTGACTTTGCGCCACGGTTATCACGGTGACACCTTTGCAGCCATGTCGGTTACCGATCCAGATAACTCAATGCACTCTCTCTACAAAGGCTTTTTACCTGAGCATATCTTTGCCCAGTCACCTACTTGTGGTTATTGGGATGAGTGGAAGCCAGAAGACCTTGCTGACTTTGAACACAAGATTGACTCGCACCATCAAGAGCTTGCAGCGGTGATCCTAGAGCCTATCGTTCAAGGTGCGGGCGGCATGCGTATCTACCATCCAGAATTTCTCAAAGGCGTTCGTAGGCTTTGTGATAAATATGACTTGTTATTGATTGCAGATGAAATCGCAACAGGGTTTGGACGCACTGGCAAATTGTTTGCCTGCGAACATGCAGATATTCAACCAGACATTCTGTGCGTCGGCAAAGCACTCACTGGCGGCTACATGACCCTTTCAGCGACGCTGGCGAGTAAACATGTCGCTGACACGGTTTGTGGTGGTGACGCAGGTTGTTTCATGCACGGACCAACCTTTATGGGTAATCCCCTCGCCTGCGCTGTAGCAACGGCGAGTTTAGAATTGATCGAACAAGGTGACTGGCAGCAGCAAACCCAGCAAATCGAAATGCTGTTTTCTGAATTACTGCCAAAACTTGAAGAATACGACTTGGTGAAAAACACCCGTTGGTTGGGTGCCATTGGCGTCGTAGAAACGCATCGCCCAGTGAATATGGAAACCATCCAAGCACTGTTTGTTGAGCACGGTGTTTGGATTCGTCCATTTGGCAAACTGATTTATATGATGCCGCCATTCATCAGCAAACCAGAAGATATTGAAAAGCTAATTAATGCGATTGATGCAGCGTTGCAACGTAAAGACTGCTTCGCTTCATAGTTCAACTCAACACGAAAACGGTTTGAGTATGAGACTCAAACCGTCTCTTTATTTACAAGAACAGCAAAGCTATCGAAGTTGACTGTCTTTACTCGCTCGTCGATTAAATAATGCTTGGCGTTGAGACACCAATTCGATTGTTGACTGACATTCGATACAAAGACGAACACCTTTCATTGCAACTCGACGCGCTTCAGGTATCTCGTCTCCACATTCATCACAATAGTGAGCACTTTCGCCCCGTTTAATATTGCCACGAACACGGGAAATCTCGTCGTCGATAGTATTTTGAATTTGTTGGCTAACGCTATCGTCACTTGCCCACCCTACGGCCATAAGCCCTCCTCGTTACTTGAATGAGAAAATCTACTTACCGTGGTAAGGTGGATTATTATATCGATTACAAATAACAAGATAATTAGGGTGAATTAGAAAACACTATTACATTTAAGTAAAAATAGAAAACCTAAAATCAATTACCATTCTTTGATTAGTTCATATGACCCATTCTCGTGAAGCCTTGAAAGAACATACCCATGCGTAGAGCCATAGCTTCCGCTTAACACACTGTTTTCCTTTAACAATATTACATCTTCCAAACCGTCATCATTGTAATCTCCGGTCGCAAGAAGAGTAACTTTTTGGTAACCATCGGAGTTATCGTAAAATACAGCCTGAAAGTCATTCAATCGCTCAAAACTAGTGATTCTATCCATATCAGCCCATCGATGTGCTTCTTTAGATTTTCTCAATTGTTCATCAGAAATTATAAAACTCAACTCTGACGGAGATATATCCGGCAGCCTCTCACTAATGATGCTGTCTGATATGTAAGAAGTATTAGATGGTTTAAGAGCCCCCATCACTTTCCAAGATTCACATAAGACTTTTGTTGCCATTAACGCAGAATACTCTGAGTCCATTTTTGCGCTAAATTTTTTTTTGCCTTTTTGCTCGAGTTCTGCACAACTTTTAGCTACTGAGACTTCTCCAGATGGGGACTTTAGTGGGAACTCAAAATACCATTCTGCACCATAAGCAGCTCTGACATTGTCCTGCGTTAAGAAGATCACTTTCTCGACAAAAAAACGATCAGAGTTGTTGTAAGGGCTATAGAAAGGCTCTATCAATATTGGTTTTGCTAATAAGCTAGAAGAAGATAAACCTAGTAAAATTAAGAGTGATTTCATTAATGCGACCTTAATAAGTTTGCTACATAAGCATTTCTTTCTGCTTGTACACCATTTCTTTTCGACTCGAGGGCGGCTTGCTGATAATTTCCGTTTCGAATATGCCCATTAAACTTTGGATAAGTATCTTTAAGTTTTGGCATACCTAAATTAAATATCATGTCAAAAAGCGCTAGCTTTACGTTGTCCGGATAAGATGTAAACGCTTCATCTCCATAGATAACCTTAAGCTCTTTTTCGAAAGACTGTATGTGATGTGCTACCTACTCGTTCATCACACTTTCAGTTAATTTGAGGACTGTAAAGGGCTTAAACCTTGAAGCAGGCTCGGATTCACCAAAAGGTCGAGCCTTAACACGCAAAAACTCTTCCTTGATTTGCTCGTGAGTAGCAGGTTCATTTGTAGAGCTGTGAACGAACGGGAGCTTTGTTGCTGCGGTAACGTCACTTAACATATTACCTACCCCAACAGTTATATAACCTCTGGTATCCAAATACATATGCTCAACTCTTCCCTCATATTGCTCTAATTTAATCTTGAGCTTCATTTTGAGGGAGGATGAAACAGGCACAGACTTCTTCGCGCTCAAAACCGTGATAGCCTGTGTCAACTTACGATGACTTCTTCCATTCACATCGATTCTTCCATCTGGACGAGCTATTCCAACAAGGTTTTTCTGAAAAGCTTTGATTGCGGCGACAGTCTTGGAGTTTTCAGGTCTAGAGCCCAGTTTCCCATCTACTTTAAGCTCCTTTATTCCCTTTAAAGAGCCGAGCAATTGGTTAATAGACCTTTGCACCGTTCGAATATCAGAATCCACATTTTTACCGCCCAAACCAACAGAGCCGCTTAATCTTATCGAAACCACGAAAGTACCTCCTTTTACATTTTGGAGGAGCTTGTCATGCCCAATAAGGCTTAGAAAAATATCATTAGAAAGCAGTTTTAATAATTTAGGACGACTATGCAATACCCCATCCAGCATTTACATAACAACGTATTTTCACTCGACGCAG